>JBFRWE010000159.1:0-29178 GCA_051439345.1 Xenococcaceae cyanobacterium | reverse complement strand
AAAATGGTCGGCAATTGTAATTTTAGGTCTAAGTTTCATTTATTAATTAATCTTTTTCAAGATTATAACGGTTGGGAAAACTGTAGAACCTTTAGAAAATTAGCGATCGCTCTAGTTAAATCCCCAGTACTTAAACCCATATGTTCACTAATTTGTCAAGACCATTAAGATGCGTTTCCCCTAGTATGTAGAGGAAATTGGCTTACGGTCAACAGAGATTCGAGCCCTCAACGGTAATTTAATCTCGATGCCTAATTCTACTTTTTCCGATCTAGAGTTAGTTAACAAGAGCCGAATAGATCGCATTCTGTTAAATCAGACTATTGGGTTGCGCTACGAAACAACTTCTGAGCAACTGCGCTTTGTGCTGGTCAAATTACGGGAGATGCTCCTAGCTCACCCCAAGCTTTTGGAGAAGGGAGCGCGAGTCAGATTCGTGAAATACGGGGATTACTCCAAAGATGTGGAAATTTTCGTCTATGTGGATACAGCCGACATCCCTGAGTTTCTGGGCATTCAGGAGGATGTGCTGCTGCGAGTTCAGGAGCTGATCGAATCAGCGGGGACAGACTTCGCCTTTCCTTCCCAAACGACTTATCTCTCCCGAGATAGCGGACTCGATCAAGAGCGAAGTAAAGCTGCTGAAGCTGAAGTTCAGAATTGGCGCTCAAAAGGTACGCTTCCCTTCCCCGATTTTGCTCAAAAGCAGCGTGAGCAGTTCCGCGATCCGCTCGATTTCCCACCAGAAGGCTCGCCTAATGCACGTCCCAATTTTGGTAACGAGAACAACAACCATTAATTGAATCTAGAACAAGGCGTTCTTCAAAATTGGATTGCCAGTTATGCAACTAAAGGAAATGTCGTCAGGTGTTGTGAACTGGAACTGCTACCAAAAATAACAAAATAGTTGTTTGTATTTTATCTAAGTTGATTTTCAACTTCATTGAGAGCTTCATCGTTGCCGATTACATTGACAGTATCTTCTCCACTGAGATCGATGGTTAGTAAATTTTGGCTAACACGGGTAAAGCTAATTGTTCCTCCTGCCCCTAAATAGTCCTCAAAATCGAAAGAGTCTATTATCTCAAAACGATCGATATTATCTTTATCTGCAATACCATCTAGGAGTTCGCTGCCAAATACAAAGATGTCACTACCACCTTTAGCGAGGATATCATCATCTCCAGTACCCCCTTGAATGGTATCGTCACCAGCACCACCGTAAATAAGATCATCACCAGCACCACCGTTAATATAGTCATTGCCTGAATTCCCCCAGAGTCTGTCGTTCCCTTCCCCACCCAGAAGCTTATCAGCACCGCTATTGCCATGGATATGGTCATGACCTAAACCGCCAAACAAGAAATCATCACCAGCACCACCGTTAATATCGTCTTTATCCCCTTGACCATCAATTAGATCATTAAGGGCTGTACCATTAAGTCTGTTCCTGGAATTGTCACCAAAAATCTCGTTCTCAAAGGGTACGACAAAAACATTATCTGGAATTAGATAAGGATCGCTAACGTTATAGCGGATAATACTTGCTAGAGTGGTATTTTCAAGCTCGGGGTCTAAAATATTCAAGTGAGCGAGATCGTTAAGATAGAAAAACTTATCTCCATCTCTTGAGCGGGTAAACTGATCGGCAATAAAGAAACTAAGAGTAGGCCCTAAAAGACCGCCACGATCATCTGGCAGTTCCGAGATACCTCCAAGCCAGAGATCGATCTGGTTAACATCAGTATAGGCAGTTGCAAACAAATCGACTACGGAATCACTGAATATACCCAAATTACTTAGATGGTCGAAGTCCTTAATTTCTGTACCAAATATTTCTGCATAGACATCAGTGTAGCTAGGAATACCAGTTTCTCGACCACGAGCAATATTAACTGCCCCTAAATCCAAGCCACCAGTCCCAGCCTCGAATAAAGACTCTCGAACACCATCGACAATATGATTGTCGATTTCCTGCGCTCTCTGGAAAAGTAGACCAGTTAGCACTGAATCAACACCATGCTGTTGAATATTTTCTGGATTAAAAAAAGCCTCAGCAAGAGCAATGTCTGTAATACCTCGATCGTCAACTCGATAAAGCAGATCGGAAAGAAGGGTGTGACCTAAGCGAAAAGCAGCATTGGCAAATTCAATACTGACTTGAGGATTGATATCTGGCTGAAAACCTTTATATTGCTCTATCGTGCCTTCACCAATTAGCAGGGGGAGAAATTCTTGATAACTAATAATCTGGACTTTTGCCCCAATTACCTTCCGCGCACTCTGGTAAAGAAATTCATCTTTGATTTCCTTGGCAGATGTGTTAGGGTTTTCCGAGAGAAACTCATCGCTAAATTCTGTGAATTTTAATAGCAGTTCATTATCTCCATTTTCTAGACGTTCATGAAGATCTAAAGCTATACGATTATGCTCTCGTACAAGCAGATTGTGAACAGCAGTTAGTCCAATTTGCTCATTAGCCCGAATATCCCCAGCAACAAATTGAAAATCTCCTAGCGCACCTCCTCCTGTGGCGTTAGGTTGCTCCTCTGATGTTCCCACTGGATTGAGAGGGAGAAGAATTTCGCCATTGTCCCCCACCGAAGTCTTAAGTAAACCTTGACCAGATTCAGTATCCCGCAAAAACTCTGCTCGCTCAGGATCGGAGCCGTATACACTGGAGGCATCGATAAAGGCAGTAATTTGGTTACTTACTTGGCGGGGAGTGGTTACGCCTGTTCCTTCAGCTGCGGGTACTCGGATAAAAGGAAGTGTAGTGATTCCACTCTGGACAAAGGGGTCTTTGGGATTGTCTTGGAGAATAGGAATCGGTGTGAAATCTCCCAATTTAGGTGGGTTGTCATCATTAGCTTCGTTTAAGGCAAAATCATGGTCGAGCAATTGTCCCCATTGCCATAACCAGTCACTGGCATTGAGAAAATTGTAGACAGGTTGAACCTGATCTATAAGAATGTTACTAATTGTGCGGGGATTGGGAAGGGTCGATATATTAAACTCTCCGCCACGGGGTATACTAATTCGATCTTCAAAGCCATTAAAATCATTACCAAAAAGCCGAATCAGATTGCTATTGGTTATGCCCTGGTTTTGGTTGTTACCACTACCATCAATTGTGCGAAATTTATTCATTACCTATACTTCCAAAAATTAGATTGTTCACACGAAAGTAAAATTGTTAGCATTACTCAACTCAGCAGCAGTAACTCCTAGCACAATGCCAATCTGATCTCCATCTGAGAAAATAAAAGTATCGATTTGAGAGCTGTCATTAGGATTTGCGCCCTGAGCAAAGCTTAAAGTAGCGATCGAGGCTGCATTAAGTTGAATTTTATCTAAACCAACCTGAAAATCAGTGATTACTGCCGTATCTGCTGCCTCCGCAGCATTGTAAAAAACCGTCTCAGTATTTCCTAGCACAAATATGTCTGCACCAGGAATAAACCCTGGTCGATCGCCTGTCAAAATATCAAATTCCAAATTGCCTGTTTCACCAGCACCTTGAATAATGTCGTTACCAATGCCACCCCGCAGAATGTCATTACCAGTACCACCAGTTAAGCTGTCATTACCATCATCTCCTTCGAGAAGATCGTTACCACCACCACCATTTAAGGTATCGTCACCACTGGCTGCAAAGAAATCGCGAAAACCACCATCAAGGGTATCATCTCCATCACCTCCCAGTAAGTTATCGTTACCACCTGGGACTAATCTAGGTCCAAATTGTAAGGCATCTCCAATAATTAGATCGGAGCCAGAACCAGCAGTCACTTTATCTTCTCCCAATCCACCAACCAGAGTATTATCACCTACAGTATCAATTAGTTCATCGTCCCCATCTTCCCCTAAAGACAAATCATCACCAATACCACCTAAAAGTTGATCGTCATCAAGACCACCTCTAAGAGTATCACTACCACTACCTCCAATTATAGTATCATTACCACTTTCTCCTAACAGCAAATCCTCGCCAGCACCTCCATCTAACAAATCATTGCCATCGCCAGTATCTAGGCTACCATTATTGCCAAAAAGTGTATCGTTGTCACTGTTGCCAAAGATGCGATCGCTACCAGTTCCACCAAACAGTAAGTCATCACCAGTATTCCCTAGAATGAAATCATCTCCCCCTGCTGCAAAAACAGTGTCGTTACCCTGACGAGCAAAAATACTATCCCGCGCGTCGGTAATTTCTGCGCGAGATCCCTTAGTAGTCTCAGGATCGAGAATATCGCTTATAAAAGTTCCGCTTATAAAGGCCATGGTCTTATCTCCTTTTTTACTATTTATTAGTTATTGTTAACAACGAGAAGCTTTTCGCTTTGAACGCTACGCGCCTCGCCTCTGGCGAGACTGCTTTTTTGAGCCTGACTTTTCTTTTTCTTAGGGGAATTATCTTTGATTAATCTTTTGTAAGTCCGATAAGGAAGGTAGTGGGAGGGATTGTATCCAGAAAAACGGAGAACTAATACACAAGCCCAGGAATACTTACCAACGAGAATCGCCTCAACGATCTGATTAAACTGCTCGTCGGTCATAACTTTGTCTATTTTGTTACTACAACTCTGATTCATTATTGTTTTAAGCTGATTAACCAAGTTTTATAAATCGATACCGTCTTGCTGCAATTTCCTGATGGGATCTAACAAAACATCTAAAATGCGACGACGACGGATAATGATGTCTACACTAGCTGTTTGACCAGCTTTGAGTTTAATTGGCTTCTGATTATCGGTGATATGATCCCGTTCTAGTGCAACTTCTACCCGATATACTTCTCCTAATCGCTCGTCTGATTCAGCGTCGGGAGAAATAGAGATAATCTTACTGGGAATAACTCCGTAATCTTGATAAGGATAAGCGTCAAATTTGACTTGGGCTGACATTCCTGTTTCTAAAAAACCAGCTTCTTTATTGGGCAGGATAGCGGAGAGGACTAGAGGTTCTCCTAGGGGTGCAATTTCTGCTAAAGTTTGCCCTGCCTGAACGACTTTGCCGATATTTTGCAGGTCAAGGGATAGGATAGTACCATCAATGGGAGACTTGAGAAACTTAGATTTTAGTTGGGCTTGAGCCGTAACCAACAGATTTTTAGTCTCAGTAATTTTGCCTTTTATTTGGGTTATTTCTACGGCTAGTTGCTGAGTTTTTTGCTGAGTTTCTAGCTCCATTCGGTATCTTTCTGCTTGCTTTTGTCTTAATTCTGCTTGCAGTCTTTCGGTTTCCTTGATGGCTGAGGTTAATTCTCCTCGGCTTTGGGTAATGCGGGATTCCATTTCGCGCAGGGACTGTTCTGCTTGAAAAAGTTGTTCCCTCCCGTTAGTAATTTCTTGTAATTGACTTTGAGTTAGTTGTTGTTGAGTTTGACGATAAGCTTGTTCTGCTTGAAAAATAACTTCTTGCGAAATTGCTCCTTCTTTTGCTAGTGGTCTGAGCCTATCTAGTCTATTTTGATGAGCTATGATCTCTGAACGTAGTTGTTCGAGATGTGCTTGCGTCAAACTGGAGAGGGGTTGTAATTGGGTTTGTCTTGCTCGATAAGCTACCATTTCCGATTGCTGTTGAGCTAGCATTTGACGAGCGATCGCTGTCTTTTCTTGCGACCAAGCGATCGCTGCTTGCTGCGCCAGGGTTTCGGAGGCGGAAATCCTGGCATGGGTTCGAGCTTGTAAGTGTACTCCTTCAAGTAAAGTTTGCTTTTGCGCTAATTCGGTTTGGTAAGCATTCAGTAGCTGTTCAATCCTCTCTACTTCTTTTTGTGCCAGTTCCATATCTAATTCGATGAGAACTTGTCCTGCTCTGACTCGATCTCCTTCTTGGACAGCAATATGACTAACTTTACCTAGCTCGATGGGTTCAACTTTATAGGTATCTCCTTTGGGTACTAATTTCCCTTGAGCTTTACCTACTTCTTCAATTTGACCAAACCAAGACCAAACCATAAATGCCGTGCAGAAGGCTATGCCTCCTAAGATTAGGCGTTGGGGTAGTGTTGCTGAGGGCTGATCTAAGATTGTTTGTAAAGAAGAAGACCAACGAGAATTTGTCGTATCTAGAGCAGAAGAGAGATTAGATGTTGGTGAAACTGTCATTGTTTCACTAGCTACTTCTCCATCAATAGAAACTGCTTCTTTTGTTGATGAATTAGAAGATGAAAGGGTTAATGAACTGGAATATTTTTTGTCATCTGGCTTACTTGGATTTGAATGAGTTTTTTGAGGAAGAAATGTCATGATTTAATTCCCCTAGAGAAATTTAATAGATGTAAGCTATGGAAATTTAGCTTTAAGCATTGAATAATTGATAATTGTTCAACGAGCTAATTAATGCTATGAGGGATGAAATACTTATTTGTTATCTAAACCAAAAATCTTAAATCTGGGAGATTGTCTAGACTTTTACTATTCGATATATATCTCAGCATTTCCTCATTACGGAAAAGGTTGGTGTGAGCTAGGTTTTTTCTAAATATTGCTACAGAAATAGATTATCCAAGCAACACCAATCAAAAATCGATTGATACATTATTTAGAACCCTGAGAAGTGTAAAAGAGTTTTGTCTATTTTTAGTTCGTGTAATAACTCAAACAGACATTGTGTTAGGGAAAATTTTGGGTATTTAGCTTGCCTAGATACTATGTTTATTTTTATCTTCAATATGGTGGTATATTTCACCCAGAATAAGCAGATTAGGTTTGAATCTTGATTTAAAACCTACCCGCTTCAATTTTTAAGATGTACACAGTATTGCAGTCTAAATACACCTCGATATTACAGTGATTCAAGTCATCTTTATATAAAGATTTTGTTTCTAATTTGTATAATTTATCTTGATACATTACCTTTTTGACACATTATTTGCAGCAACATAAAATGAGAACCCAAAAACACTTTTAAAAGAATTGATAAAATTTTAAACTCTATCTTAATAGATGTTATTTTAAAATGTTTTTGTGATTTTTGTTTAATAATATTGAGGGAAAATTTATCGTTTTTGCTAACAACATTTGCTGGCTATGTAATTCAATAAGCCTACTAGACCATGCTTAAAACTTAGATGTCTTGCCAAATTGGCAATTTTTAAAAATCTCAATATTTAACTGAAACATTAAAATAAAATGAAGTTCTTAATTAAAATCAAAACTCTTCAATACGAAGCTAAGAGCAATGATTAAAAAGTAATCATATTATATTTCGCTCATTTTTGGTTTATATAAGTTAACTTAATCTGACTTATGGTTTTGGTCCTTAATATTTATATACAAAACTTTGCCAATTTGGCAGGGAAAAATCCAGCAAAAAACCTAATATCTACAGAAGTAGGAGAATTGTACTCCGAAATCAAACAACAAAGCTGCTAGGCGATAGGTAAAAAATTGCCAGAACAGTAATAGGTCACAAGCTTGTTTTAATCAGGAGTTAACAGAGTGAACAAGGCAGAAGTAGAAGCACAATTTTCTCTTACCTCACAGAATGAACATCGGGTTATGTCGCTGCTTTTGCAGGAAATAAGATTAGCTCCCGAAAAAGTCAAACTGCTTAAAAAACTCAGTCAAGAGTTTGTCCTGTCTGAATTTCAACTAGGAGATTCTGTACCTGTTTCCTGGGATGTATCCAGAAATTCTGCTCAACAAGCACCAAAAGCTGAATATCTCTATTTGATTTGTCAAGGAAAAGTGCGCTTACTAAGCTTTGATGCTGCTAAAAAGCGAGAAGTGCCAACACAGTTACTAATAGAAGGACAAACCTTTGGAGGGGATTCGCTTTTTTATCAAACTTGTTTAGCTTATCAAGCGATCGCTGCTAGCCCTGTTCAAATTGCTAAAATTTCTTTAGCAAAACTTCGGCTTTGGTTACAAAAATTACCCGAACTTAAAGCAAAATGGCATATTGTTGTTCAACAACGTCAAGGCTTAATCTTTTTCAAAACTTTAACTATACTGCGTTCTCTTGCTAGCCATCGCTTAGCGCAACTATCTGAATACATAGTCGAAAAAAAAGTTGTTAAAGGGGCATCTCTTACCCAGGCAACCCCATCTGAAGCTGGTCATTTCTGGCTACGGAGTGGCAAAATTCAGCAACAACCAGCAAGATTAGTTTTTGACTGGGGATATCCAGAGACAACGCCAACTAATTGGGTGGCTCAGACTGACTTGCTAGTTTACCATCTCCCCAAAAAACATTGGCAAGCTGCGACAGCGATCGCACCTATCCTCACAACTGCTTTGAGCAATAATTCTCAAGCAAAATCAACATCCAGCAACGGACATCGTAGCCATCAAGCCGATCTCACCGTCAACCAAACTCCTCCTCAATCTAAACCAATCTACCCAAAAACTACTCCAACTCCTACCACTCCTCAAACCCTAGTTGAGCAAGAACCTCCCTCCATCGACTTTCCCAAACCTGCTAAGCGTCGTCATCAACTATGGAAAGCTTATCCTTTCATCGAACAACAAAGTTCTTCTGATTGTGGCGCAGCTTGCCTAGCTATGATTAGTCAATATTGGGGTAAACGCTTTAGTCTTAACCTACTCCGTAACTTAGCAGGAGTTGGACGCTCTGGTGCTGCTCTCAAAAATTTAGCTAAAGCAGGACAAGTTTTAGGCTACCAAGCGCGACCTGTACGAGCCAGTTTAAATCGTTTAGTAGAACAAAAAAATCCCTGGATTGCCCATTGGCAAGGAGACCACTACATTGTAGTTTATTGGGTTAAGGGCAACCAAATTTTAGTGGCAGACCCAGCTATGGGTAAGTATAAGCTTTCTCGTAAAGTGTTTCTGGCAGGATGGACTGGATATGCCCTCTTGCTAGAGCCAACGGAACGTTTGTACGAAACTCCTGGGGAAAAACGCTCTCTAGGTAGATTCCTAAAATTGCTTTTACCCTATCGTTTTCTGGGTTTGCAAATTATCTTAGCTTCTGTGCTGATCCAAATTTTTGGATTGATTTCGCCACTGTTTACCCAGATAATTCTCGATCAGGTAGTAGTTAACAGAAGTCAGACTACTTTGAATGTATTTGTGATTGGTTCTTTGCTTTTTGGGATCTGGAGTATGGGTTTATCTTCAGTCCGTACTTATCTACTTAACTACTTATCTAATCGTCTCGATCTGACCATGATTAGTGGTTTTATCAATCATGCTCTCAGTTTACCTCTCAAGTTTTTTGAATCAAGACGAGTAGGCGATATTATCACTAGGGTTCAAGAAAACCAAAAAATCCAGAGGTTTTTAATCGGACAGGTGTTACTGTCTTGGTTGAATTTTGTCACGGGGTTTGTCTATCTGGGATTGATGCTTTATTACAATTGGCAACTCACCGTCTTGGTGTTGGGATTGATCCCACCGATTGTAATTTTGACTTTAGTGGCAACTCCTCTATTAAGGAAATTATCTAGAGAAAGGTTTAATGCTGCTGCGGATCAAAATTCCTCTTTAGTAGAGATGATGACAGGAATATCTACAGTAAAAGTGGCAGCAGCAGAACAAGAATTGCGCTGGCGTTGGGAAGATTTATTAACTCACCAGTTGAATGTGCGTTTTAAAGGTCAAAATTTAGCAATTAATTTGGGACTGCTGAGTGGATTGATTAATTCTATTGGTGGTACACTATTGCTTTGGTATGGAGCAACTTTGGTAATTCAGGGTCAGCTAACTATTGGTCAGTATGTAGCTTTTAATATGATGAAAGGTCATATTATTAGTCCTGTAATTGCTTTAGTTGGTCTTTGGGATGAACTCCAAGAAGTATTAATTTCGGTAGAAAGACTGAATGATGTTTTTGATACTAAGCCAGAAGAAACCAGAGAAAATGCGATGTTGCCCTTACCCAAAATAGAGGGGAATGTACGCTTGGATAATGTTACTTTCCGCTACGATACTGAACAAGAGCGGAACACCCTCCAGAATATTTCCTTGGAAGTTGAAGCAGGGCAAACTGTGGCGATTGTGGGTCGCAGTGGATCGGGGAAAACTACTTTGGTGAAGTTATTACAGGGTTTGTATTATCCTACTAGTGGAGAAATTTCGATCGATGGACATGATATTCAGCATGTTTCTCTGCCTTCTTTGCGATCGCAATTAGGGGTAGTCCCTCAAGAATGTTTCTTATTTTCTGGCACGATTTTAGAAAATATTACTTTATATCGGTCGGAATTTACCCTAGAACAGGCGATCGAAGTAGCTAAACTAGCAGAAGCTCACGCTTTTATTCAATCCATGCCGTTAGGATACAATACTAAAGTGGGAGAGCAAGGGGCTAACCTTTCAGGAGGACAAAGACAACGAATTGCCATCGCTCGCGCTCTACTAGGAAAACCAAGAATTCTGATTTTAGATGAAGCGACTAGTTCTTTAGATACAGAATCAGAACGAAGATTCCAGCAAAATTTAGACCTGCTTGCTCGCGATCGAACTACCTTTATTATTGCCCATCGTCTTTCTACTGTCAGCAATGCCGACTGTATTCTGGTACTCGATGGGGGTTTGCTAGTAGAAAAGGGAAATCACGCGGAATTAATGGCGGAAAAGGGCTTGTATTATCATTTGGCACAACAACAGCTTGAGTTGTAGTAATTTTTTTCTAGAGCAGCAAAATAGACTGTAAATGACCAATAACTACTAACTACTAACTCTTTTACTCAATCTTTTCTATCGGTGTTGTTTTTGGTAGAATCTTTGTTGCCCCCAAATCGGGAAATTTGACTGCTAGAGTAGCTTTTTTTCCTGACCCTAAAATATGAGTGATTTCTCCTTCGCCAAAGTCTTTATGAAAAACGCGATCGCCCACTGACCAATCAATATTATTATTGGTGGTAATTGTTTTTTGTTCTTTACTTCGACGGCGGTAAGAATTATTGATATTACTACTAATTAAATCTTCGGGCAATTCATGTAAAAACTGAGAAACAATAGCAGGTTCTCTTGAACCCCAAAGACGGCGTTCTCTAGCATAAGTTAAAAATAATTGTTCTTGAGCGCGGGTAATTCCTACATAACAAAGACGGCGTTCTTCTTCTAATTCTAAAGGATCACTGAGAGTACGACTATGAGGTAATAAACCTTGCTCCATTCCCACTAAGAAAACAACAGGAAACTCTAAACCTTTTGCTGAATGAAGAGTCATTAAAGAAACTTTTTTTTGTCCTTCTTCAAGATTATCTAAATCGGAAGCTAGAGACGCACTCGCTAAAAATGCTTCTAAACTAGTTTCTTCATTGTCTTCTTGAAACTGGATGATCGCGTTATACAATTCAAACACGTTGGCTAAACGATTATCTGCTTCATCTGTCCCTTTAGATTTTAGCTCGGCTACATAACCCGACTCTTCCATAATCTGATTTAATATTTCTGCTGCGGTTAAATCTTCTAATTGTGATTGCGCTTTGACAATCATTTGTACGAATTTAGTCAGAGATTTAGCTGCCCTTCCTCCCATAGTATTAACCGAAGTTTCATCGGTGATAATTTCCCAGAGAGGAACACCCAATTGTTGGGCTGCATCAACTAAAGAGTTCATAGTTGTTTTCCCAATTCCCCGACGAGGAGTATTAATAATTCTCAACAAACTAACAGTATCTACAGGGTTGGCTATAACTCGTAAATAGGCTAAAGCATCTTTAATTTCTTTACGATCATAAAACTTTAAACCGCCCACAATATTGTAGGGGACATTGCTATGAATTAGTAAATCTTCTAAAGGACGAGATTGAGCATTAGTACGATATAAAATAGCAAAACTTCCCCAATTAAGTTCGGGGTTTTCTTCTGTCATCATTTTAATTTGCTGAATGACAAATTTAGCTTCTAGTTGCTCATCTCCTGCTTTGTAAACATAAATTTGTTCCCCAACTCCTCGTGTGGGTTTGAGAACTTTATCGATCCGTTGAGTATTATTTTCAATTAAAGTATTAGCAGCCTGAAGAATATTTTCGCGAGAACGATAATTTTCTTCTAATTTAATCATGGTGCGGGTATCATCATCAGGCAAACCATCGCCAAAATCTTGTTGAAAGTCCAACAAAATAGTAAAGTCTGCCAAACGAAAAGAATAAATAGATTGATCGGCATCTCCTACTACAAAGAGCGATCGACTTTGCCAATTCCAATCATTTTTATTAGTTTCTGCATTAGTAGATAATAATCTAATTAATTCATATTGAATGCGATTAGTATCCTGATATTCATCGACTAAAATATGTTGAAACTGACTATGCCAATAGCCTAGAATTGACTCATTTTGTTGAAAAATTCGGGCGGTTACAAAAATTAAATCATCGAAATCAAGACCATTGTTAGCTGCTAATTGCGCCTGATATTCATTATAAACTTCAGCGATTACCCTATCTCGATAAGTCCGCTCTTGCTTGAGAAAATCTTCGGGATTCAATCCCTGGTTTTTAGCATTGCTAATAGCATAACGAACTTTACGAGGGTCAAATTTCTTGTCATCTAAATTCAACTGTTTAGTAACAATATTTTTAATTAAACTCTGGACATCCGACTCATCAAAAATAGAAAAATTGCGTTTCCAAGTCCGTCCCCTCTCATCTTGATACTTATTGATATCGTAGCGTAGTAAACGAGCAAATAAACTGTGAAAAGTACCAATCCAGAGAGGTTTAGTTGTTTTTTTGTAAACCCTCGATCGCAACTGTTTCTGTTCGTATTCCGATAATAATTCTAATTGCTGTCCATGTCTCTGGAGAGCCAATTCTTGCACAAAAATATATTCAATCCTCTCTCGCATCTCTCGCGCTGCTTTATTGGTAAAAGTCACCGCCAAAATATTTTCTGGATCGACTTGATGATTACGAATTAAATTAGCGATACGATAGGTTAAAGCTCTGGTTTTTCCCGATCCTGCACCAGCAACAACTAACAAAGGACCACAAAAATGTTCTACAGCCTGACGCTGAGAAGGATTGAGATGACTAATGAAATCAGTTTTGGCAATCATGGCAACAGTAACAAGAGGGCTAAAATGATATGTTACCATTCGGCAATGTTGTCATGGATGTTGGGGTTGTCAGCCAACTCAACAACACCAATTAATTAACAGTTATGGCGATCGCTATACTCAATAATTATATCGACAAGCAAGTGATCGCATTTTCTAAAAATAAATTCTATAATTCTAGTCGATGATTGGTCTGTCTTAATAAACGGTGCGTTACATTTCATGCTTCGCACCCTACGAAGCATGCGATCGCACTATGAAATTAAAACTAAAGGTGGTCATGAAATTATAATGGATGATCGAGGTTCAACTATAGACATCAAATCTACGGCGAATTTAAGCATTAAAGCCCAAGGAAATATTGAAATTAAGGCTGATGGGGTAATTACAATCCAAGGGGCGCAAATTTATCTGAATTAAACTTGATTTATCCGCAAAAATGAGCAAATTAATCTGGAGTGCGATTGCCTCAGCTAGTATACAACTAGTTTCAGTGAATTCTATTTATCTTAAATCTGTACCAGACAAGATATCTATACAAGTAACTCTGCCAATTAAGCAAAAGTCCTGGCGAGAAAAATTTGAGGAAAAAAGACGAGAAGCTGAATTCTTAGATGATGGTATCGAAGAATTAATTAGTCGTCACAAAACATGGTTGATACTTATGAGTATTATTTTTGTCTGGATGATTTACAAAAGTTTATGGTCTTCTCGTTAATACCAGTTCTCGTAAATAACTAGAGACTTCGGTGATGGTAGGTGTTAGGGTGTAGGGAGGATAGTAGTTTTGAGGTTTTTACTTGCTTTCAATTAGTTTTTTATCTCTCCGATTACTTTTGAGAATAGGAATAAATAACTGAAAGCTTATAGTTTAAAGCTTTTGTTGAATAAGCTGAAAGAATAATAGCATATAGCTTATAACTTTCAGCTTACAGCTAATTTACGCCAGAGGTTTAGCAGTAACTTTTTTAGTAGATAAGACTCTGATTTTAGTCACTAATTCCTTTTGTACTACTTCGGAGTCTGCGCCATTCGCAGTTTGCGGTTTTGCCATCACATCGACTGCGCCAGCTTTCATTACTTCATAAATGTTATCTGTATCAGTTTTTTGCACAGCATTACTTAATACCAAAATTGGTATGGGATAATGTGCCATAACTTGTTTGGTAAATTCTAAACCATCCATTTCGGGCATTTGTAAATCAGTACAAATGACATCAGGATTAACTTGGGGAATTAGAGATAATCCTTCTTTGCCATTAATTGCTTTGCCTACTACTTCCACATGGGGAGAAGAGTTAAGCATTTTTTCATAAATACTCATGGCAACAGCAGAATCTTCAACTAGCAAGACTTTTATTTTAGGCATAATATCCTTCTGAATTAATGATTAAATTAGTTTTTAGCTAATAGATATTAGCTTTTGAGAGATTTTGATTTAATGACAATTCACATTTAATGAAAATGAATAATTGAATCATCACGCAAAGGCTTACCGCCAGCCAACACTCTTGGATGAGGGTGGATGACGAATAAATTGGTTAGTTGGAACATCGAAAACATAATGAGAGTGAATTAAGAAATTAATTGATTAAGAGTATCTAGTCAAAGTTTTTGCTCGAAATCACCTTTGGTTAAATAAGCATTTGCTCCAGCTTCCTCGCCACGACGTTTATCTTCTGGTGATGCTAGGGTAGTAACTAAAATAATTGGTAAATTATCGTACTGACTTTGTTTGCGGATGTTAGCCGTAAGTTCTAAACCAGTCATGTTAGGCATTTCCACGTCAGATACAATTACATCAAAATGTTCTGACTGTATTTTGTTAAAGCCTTCTAAACCATCAACAGCACTAGTGACCTCATAGCCAGCATTTTTGAGTAGACGTTGCATTTGAGTACGAATAATGATTGAATCTTCTACCAAAAGTAATTTATTTTTAGTTTCTACTTGTTCGACTTGCCGAGAAACATCTTGCCAAGCACCTTTTCTGAGGGAATGGAGTAAATCGATGGGGTTAAGAATCATACACACTTCCCCACTACCAAGAATCGTTGCTCCAGCAATATTGGGAATGCGTTTGAGTAATTTACTTTGAGGTTTAAGGACGACATCCTGTCGATCGATTAAGGCATCAACAATTACACCAAAGCGATCGCTACCAACCTGTAAAATAATACAAGGTAAATTGGACTTATTGGCTGAATGTTTATTCTTTGATGGAGGCAATTGCAGTAAATCTGCTAGCCAACTGATTGAGGTAGGACAATCGGCAAAAGTAATCATTTGACTACCTTCGCTCGCTAATATATCTTGTTGTGAGATCGTTAACATCGTTTGAATAAACTCTAAAGGGATGGCGTAGAAAGCTTGATTGATTTCCACAATCAAGACTTTAGTAACCGCAAGACTAGTATCTAAACGCACCTGAAATTTACAGCCATTACCAGGAGTAGAAGTTACTTGAATTGAGCCTTTGAGCTTTTCGACATTAGCACGCACTACATCTAAACCAACTCCTCTACCAGAAAGTTCAGTGACTTCGGTGCGAGTGGAAAAACCAGGAGCAAAAATCAAGGAATGTATTTCTTCTTCGCTCATGATGGCGAGTTCTACTTCAGTCTTTACTTTGCGCTGTAAAGCAGTAGACTTTATCCTATCGAGATTTAAACCCCGTCCATCATCACTAATTTCGATACCAATACTATTACCGCTTTGATAACCTCTTAACAAAATTGTCGCTGTTGTCGGTTTACCTATATTAGCTCTTTCCGTTGGCGTTTCAATGCCATGATCGATCGCATTACGAAGTAAATGTAGTAGAGGGTCTTTAATTTCTTCTAAAATTCTTTTATCAGTTTTGGTATCTTTTCCTTCAATAATTAAATTAATTTCTTTACCTTGTTGTCTAGCTAAATCCCTGACCATACGCGGAAAAATATTAAAGACAGTTGATAGGGGTAACTGTCTTAAATCTTGAATTCCCGACTCTAAGCGATCGCTAATAATTCCTAAACTGGTAATATCTTCATTAGCTCTAGTCTTTAAATTATTAACACAATCACCTAAAAACTCTAAGCGTTGTTGAGCATCATAAAACAAGTACCGTAGAAAATAGAATTTTTCTGGCGGTAGAATATCTTCGATTTGACCTAAAAATGAACTCTTGCGGGAGTGATCTTTGCTCCATTTTTCCCAAAGATTTACTATTTGGTCAATTTCTATTATTTGTTGAGAAATACGTAGCTTGGTAACAGTTAACTCACTGGCTTGAGTCATCAATGTATCGAGTTTTTTCGGCTCAACACGAATAGTATTAATTTGATGATCTCTAACTGATGCTGAGGTTTTATCTGGTTGAGACTGGAGAGTTTCTGCTTTTTTGTTTACAGAAAAGGTATCGGGGATGACATCAGTTGTCTCTGCAAATAAATCATCTTCATCATAATCAACTAGAGAGAATTCATCTTCGTTGTTATGCTCAAACAAATCATCGTCACGATCGAATAAAGAAGATTCTGAGCTAGATTCATCGCCAAATAAATCATCGTCATTTCCTGCCGTATTTAATTCTGATGAAGATTCCGATTCTGCCCCCATCAATAAAGCCAAGATCTCAAAAGTATTAACCTCAACTTGTTCCCCAGTAATAGCTTTATGAGACAATTGGTTAACTGCATCAATGCCTTGGTACAAGCGATCGCACAATTGGGGAGTAATTTCTCCTTTTCCTGCTTTAATGCCTTCGATGCAATCTTCTAATTGATGCACCAGCATCTCAATATCGCTTAAACCCAACATCCGCGAGTCACCTTTAAGAGTATGTGCCTCCCGCAAAAATTCTTCGATGGCGTTAGTATCTTGAGGGTTTTTTTCTAGCAACATCAATTCAGACTCAAGTTTCTGCAAATGTTCGCTACTAGAAGCTTTATAAAGTTGTCTTAGTTCGTCGTCTTCTATAATCATAGGTTTTGGGAGTTCGGAAGTTTAGAAATTCGCTACTTGCTAGTTACTACTTGCTACTTAATACTTCTTGCTTAAACGATCGCTTTTAGTTTGTCAGCATATTCTTTTAGCTTGGTAGTGGAAGTTTTCACTTCATTCATTCCATCCGCAGTATCCATGGCACCAAGGTTAAGAGCGTTAATTGCTGCTAGAATTTCTTGAATACCTACTGCTTGCAATTTGGCAGTATCAGAAATTTGTTGAGTATTATCGAACACATTGTTAATAGCATCTTTCACCCCAATAAAAGATTGTGCTGTTCCTAGTGCTAATTCAATACTAGATTCTGCTGTTTTCTTTCCTTCATCTGTTACCATCACCGCACTGTTCATAGCTGCTTGAACATCTGTAACCAAATTGTTGATTTTATCGGCAGATTTACGACTTTCATCAGCCAATTTCCGAATCTCACCAGCTACCACCCCGAACCCTTTACCATGCTCTCCTGCACGAGCAGCCTCAACCGCAGCGTTGAGAGCGAGCATATTGGTTTGGTTTGCCAAGTCTCCCACTAGTTCAGATACACTAGCGATTTGTCCAGTTTGTTCACTCAGATTAATAATTTGTTCGGCAATTTCTCTTACTTTCTCTTTCAGGTTTTCCATCCCTTCTCTTGTTTGTTCTACAGTTTTTGCTCCACTTTCTGCTAGAGATAGAGCTTGACTAGCGTTGGTTGCTGAGGCTTCTGCTTGTTCAGCAGATTGTCTGGAAGAAGCACCCAATTGGTCTACAGTAGAAGTAGTTTGAGTTACGGAGCTTGCCTGTTCGGAAATATTAGCTTCTTGTCGATCGACTGTAGAGGCAATTTGGTTAGAAGAATTAGCAATATCATTGGTAAAGATTTGTAGAGTAGAAGTAATCCGACGGGTTGCTGCTAAGATTGCACCAATAATGATGATGTTGATTACTAGGATACCAAGCTGAATTCTTCTCAAGTTATTTATGTTAGCTTGGGCATATTCTTCGGCTGCGAATACTGCTTCGTTAGTTAGTTCAAAAAACTTCTCACTATCGTTGAGGAGTTGACTATTCAAACTATCATCGGTTCTGGCTTGTTTAATCCTATTTTGCAGTTGTTGCCAGGAGATTTTTACTTCTCCCATTTTCTCTTGATAAGCGGGGTCGTTAGCTTGTGGTAATCCTAATTCTGCATCCCCATTAATCAAACCATTAATAATTTTATCTATTTGGGTAAGCAGTTTATCATCTGGTTTATTGATTAATTCCAGTTTAACTAGCCTTTGAGTTGCCCCCCGTACAATACCAGAATAGTTAACAACCCTACTATCTTGTGCTGACGAGCCTAAAAATACTGACCCTACACTAGTAGCAGCAACGATCGCAATCCCCACTGCACCTGCGGTTAACTGAGTTCCAATTCTCATAATAATTCACCTATATGATTAACTAACTAATTTTGCTTGTCTCCCTTGTTTTTACATCACCGGGATATATTAAGACTTAGACAAAAAGTCTATTAACTATGCTGCTAACTCTACCGTCAGCACACCTTGAGATATCAACTTAGACAAATTGATAATATTGAGTGGCTGGTCTAAATAAGTAGTCATACCTTGGAGATATTCAGCCTTATTCTTTTCTACAGCTACAGGAATAGATTTGATTTCTGCTGAAGGAATATCAATCACATCAAATACTTCCTCGACAGCAATACCAACTACAATTTCATCTACATTAATAACTACTGCTTTAGGAAAATGCTGATGGGTATTTGCTTCTAAATTTAAGGGTTGGCTAATATCTACTAGAGTCAAGATTTCCCCTCGTAGATTCATATTGCCAATAATGTAGCTAGGAGTGCAGGGAATAAGCGTAATTTTACTAATTTTGATAAATTCTCGCACAATATCTAAATCTAACCCAAAATATTTACCATTAAGACTAATAACAGCGATCGATACTAATTCTGTTTGGGCAACATCTTCTGTCGCTCCCCGTAATTTATGGGTGCGCTGACGCAAAATGTTTTTTTCAGTTTCAGTAGCTAGGGGAAGATAGGAATCGTAGAAGCTACCAATTTTACTAACCGATTCTGAATCTACTATTGCTGAGTCTGGATTATTTTCTTCTTCAAGTAAATTTTCTACAGCCTCTGTATGACGAATTAAATTATCGACGTTGAGTAAAATAATGGCTTCATCATCCAGATTAATAATACCATTGACAAAAGCAGCATTAAGACCAAGGTCGCGCCCGTAGTTTACATCAGCTTGAATATATTGGGTATCAATGTTAATAACAGTTTCTACCTGATGTACAACTACCCCTACTTCTAATCCTCCGCCAGACTCAATTACAATCACACTGTCACTGAGATGACATTGCTCTAAGGAATGCCCAAAACGTAAGTCTAGGTGCATCACTGGAATCACCCGATTATGAAAATTAAGTAAGCCAATAATATCTGGTGGTGCTTCAACTATAGAAATTAATTCTGGTAATAAAAATATTTCTCGGACTCGCTCTGCGGGAATCGCATAGATTGAATGATGTAATCTAAAAATAAGATATGGTTTAGTTTCCATAACTTGACTATTTCGACAATTGTTTGATCTATATACAGATAACCTGAGTATGCCCAAAAATCACCATAAATGTTGCAAGGATGCCCCCACTTCAATAATAAGTGTGTCGTTCAGACACACAATATTATAAGTGGTGGGACGGGGCTTTCAAGGTGCGGAATTTACTTCCGCACACAGCCCCTCAGGAATTGCAACCAACATCCCTAAATGCCCGAAGCGCGCATCCGCTTTAATGGTATAATCACAAACGTGAGTTTTAATCATGTATGAAACAAGTCCTGACATTAGTTGTCAAGCTTCAAGTTGACATCGAGCAATATCAATTGTTGGTTGATACAGCTAATGCTTTTGCGTCAGCTTGTAATTGGATTAATCAGAATATAAATCCAAATTTAACAGACAGAAACTCTATCCAAGCTGTTTGCTATAGAGATGTAAAAAACCAGTTTGGATTGACAGCTAATCATGTAGTCAGAGCTTGTGCCAGGGTTGGAGCTAATCGTCTAACCGCAAAGCAAAAAGGCAAAAAAGTTAAATACATCAAACCGACTAGCTTTGATTGTGACGCTAGAACTTTTCGCTTTATTGAAGAAAAATGGGCTGTTAGTATTAGCACTACTGGTAAAAGATTAACTGCGCCAATTAGAGCTAGTAACTACCATCGGGGCAAACTAAAAGGACAAAAGCCAACATCGGCTCAAGTCTGTCTGCATCGCGATGGTAGTTGGTATGTGCATATTCAATTAAAGTCAGAAGCTCCTCAAGTCAAGAAGACCAATAAAGTCATTGGTGTAGATTTTGGCAGACGAGATCTAGCTGTAACCAGTACGGGGAAATCATGGTCAGGAAAGGAGAGCCAAAAAACTAGAGACAAATATAGTCGTGTAAGAACTTCTCTCCAAAAGAAAGCATCCCAAGGCACAAGATCGACTAGACGTAGAGCTAGAAAGATATTGAAACGGTTATCGGGACGCGAGAGAAGATATCAAGCATGGCTCAATCATAAAATATCTAAAGCAATCATAGCTGAAGCCAAAGAAACTCAATCCTTTATAAGTCTTGAAGATTTAACTGGTATTCGAGAAAGAACCAACCAAAAGCCCAGGAACAAAACAGAAAGAAGACGATCTAACTCTTGGGCTTTTTATCAATTAAGAAACTTTCTTGAGTACAAAGGTATTAAAGAAGGGGTTGAGGTGATAGCAATCAATCCAGCATATACATCAAAGACGTGTAATTGCTGTCTGCATATAGGATTGAGAAGCAATAAGTCTTTTAAATGCAGTAATACAGCTAAATGTGGCTGGATTGGAGATGCTGATGATAATGGCTCGAAAATGATTGCTTTAGTCGGCTTGAGCGTAAACCAAGCTGGAGGTTCTCAGCTATTGGCTTGTCCGATAACTGAAGGGCTACTAAAAGAAGGGGCTGAGGGCGGAACTATTTCCGCCCTTTAAAAGCCCCGTCCCACGTCTTAATTAACGAACCGCAGGTGAGTTAATAAGCGGTGGGTAGTTTACTAATTTAGCTCTATGAGCGATAGATATATTTATCAACCATGGCAACTAATTCTTCTGGTTTAAATGGTTTGGTCAAATATTTATTAGTACCAGCAATATGTCCTTTCATTTTGTCTATCAAACCATCTCTAGCTGTTACCATAATGATTGGTAAATTACTAAATTTAGGAATTTTGCGGATAGTTTGGCAGAACTCTAAACCATCTATATCAGGCATGGTTAAATCCAACAGCAATAGTTTAATTGGTTTTTGATGAAGAATATTTAGGGCTTCTGTAGCTTTACTAGCTAAAAAAACATTGTAGCGATCGCTTAATGCTCTCTTAATTGATATTTGCACAATTGGACTATCATCTACAGATAAAACTAAAGGTAGTTCTTTAGTTTGGGAAGAGTCAGAATTACCGCCTACGTTATCTGCATTAGCTTGAATAGTTGCCGTCCGCTCGGAATTAAGATGATCGCGATCGAAACTAATCCAACCAGCTTTTACCCACTTAAGATAAGTTTGGGCTATGTTCAAAGAATCTTTATTCAGGGAAGTAGCAATATCTACTAAAGCTCTTCTGCCATCTACCCACTTTTGACAATGTTCCCGAACCCGCACATCGGTTATTTCCTCTAAGGAGTCGCGAGTAATCAAGGGAATAGCATCCATCGAAGGAATTAGAGGAGCTAAACCAGACCATTTTTGCTGACGATTAGCCAATTCTTGTTGTAATCTAGACCAATCTAAACCATGCTCATCTTCCCCATAACTTAAGTCAAATTCAGTCGATTCATCCCACTGAGCTTGTCCAGGATTAGCTAAAAACTGTTCTAGCACTAGAATTACCCAACTTTGAATCAGGTTTTCTACTTGTTCCCAAGTAAAAAGTTTCATTCTAATCAGTAGTGCGATCAGCTCCCGCACAGATTTAGAATTGGGTATTTTTTCTTTGGCAACTGCTAAAGCTGCATTAATTAAGTTGGGCTTAAGCCTATGACCAAGAAGTTGAGCAAGTTCTTGATTAGTAGGAACTTGAAGTCCACCATAGACAATTTCACCTTGTCGCCAAATTAAAACACAAGACCGTTGATTTTGCCAAGATTGTGTGGTTGTTTCTAAAAATAGCGTGCCACTAAATTTAGATTTTTGTTGAGATTGCAATAAGGAACTTAGTTCCTGAGATTTATATTGCGTTAACTGCATAACCAATTTCTATGTCAATAACAATTGAGAAATAATATTTAAAACGTCTTAACCAAACTCAGATTGACGATCAAGCGTATTCATTAAACTTAAATTTTAAAAATTTGTAAATTTACTAATTTGCAGATATTAATATAGTTCCCCAAACAGCTCTAAAGATAACGTTTGCCAAGACATCTTCTTTCAAGGTAATAAGTCGATGATCTTGACGCTAAAAATTAATGGCTATTTGGCACAGGTACGGCTTAAAATTTACCGCTATTACGAACCTTGTTAATGGTTTGAGGTAAAACTCCTACTAGAAGAGCAAAAGCTCGATCTGGTAGCTGAGCTACTGTTTCTGCATCGAACCAATGCTCAAATTGATTGAGAATAATTTGCGCTCTTTCTATGGGAATAGGATTGTCAGTAATCTGTTTAGTTAATCTCACCCACTGTCTTCGCATCTTATAGGCTTGTATTTTAGCTTCTGAAGTTTGGGGATTAATTAGAGAAAGTTTCCCTACAGTAATAATTTCTATTGCATCGAAGTCTAGTTTACCGCCAATAAATGCCCCTGGTCCAGCAAATTCAGCATGAAACTTTTTATATATTATAAGACCATTTTTACGACGAGGATTTATTACTAACAATTTTTGCGATTGTAGTTGAGCTAGAATTTCCTTGTTCTGAGAATTGTGGTTCAAGTTTGGAGCATTCACTCTTTTAGTTTTTTTTAATTAATCCTTGACAAAAGTTGGTTTGGTATCTATGAACTAACTATAGCAATCCTTGTTCATAACTGCGAAGGAAAGTTGGTTGATAATTGTTTACTAAGTAATAAGCGTTGGGAAGGAAAAAAGAAAAAATCGCTCCAATTTGATTGCGATCGAGCGAGCTTATAGCCATGATGTAAATATAGTTTTTTAGCTGCTTCATTATCTTTGAGGACATGAAGGCGAGTTTCATAATATCCCCAGTTAAGAGCAATTTGTTCGCATTTGAATAATAATTTTTTGCCTATTCCCTGGCGACGATAATTAGGCATAACTACCAAGTTAGAAATATAAGGATACTGAGAATCAAGAGAAAATGGAGCAGGATAGCGAATTGCTACTTCTACTGTTCCCACAACCGATCGCTTTCCTTGAGGTTCAATCACTATCGCAATCAGACAACAATAAAATGGTGAATGAGACGATAGGCGATTCCGTAAATCTTCATAAATACCCAATTTTAGTAAGGAATAGATCCATTCTAATAAGTAAGGAAATTGATAAAAACCATAGACGAGAACTTCTGTAAGTTCGCTCAAATCTTCGAGTTTAGCTGGTCGAATAATGAGTTGTGAGATATTAGTATTATTGTTGTTGTCAATTGACCGAAAAGGCATCAAGCCGAAGACATTGCAAATTTTTTCCCATTCATTGTAATTGTTTCTGCCTGGTAATGCACTTTTTTTGCTAGCAAATGGGAACAATAAAATCGTGCTTTAAGCCTTAATCGCTTACTGTTCGGCGTTTCTAATTGACAACAGTATGATAGTTCAATCTTCCCTGAGAACAATAAATAATCTGCCTTTGGATCAGGTTTGTCAAACGATAGTTGATACAGTAGGACAAGTTTTGAAGGTAGACATAGCTATCTTGTACTTGGATGGCAGTCAAGAAAAGTATTTTGTTTATCAAAACTTAAGTCTTGAAGAAAATGCCAATCAGACTATTAACTGGGATATTTTAAAATTAACTATCAATACAACAGAAGATATTACCATCATTAAAGACCATCACCGCCATTGGCAAGAAAATCAAAATTTCAACTCCGCAACTTATATCGCTTACCAACAAGCAAAGATCCGCTCTTCTTTATCTATTCCCTTATTTTGTCAACCAGGACATCTCCAACTAGCAAGTACATTTAACCAGGTTTGTTCTCAGGATTTATTAGGGGTTTTAGTCTTACACCATTGTGGAGATATTCATATTTGGGAGAGTGAGGAAATAAGATTAGCTGTGATGATGGCTACTCAAGCTTCTTTAGCCATTGCTCAAGTAAAAGCTTATGACAAATTGCAAATTTTGGCACAAAGAGAATCGATGGTTAATAAGATTACGGCAGCTATTCGCTCTAGTTTAGAGCCAGAAGCAATTTTTGCAGCTATTACCCAAGAATTAGGTCAAGCTTTACAAGTAGATGGCTGTATTCTTTCTCTGTGGACGAAACAAGACGAATTTGTCCAGTGTGTGGGTATCTATAATCCTCACGAGCAAAATAATAAGGTTCAATCTATTCGGTTTCAGCCTAAAAAAATTCCTAATACTTCTTCTGTACCCATCAGTGAAAATCCGATCTTACAAGAATTATTAAAAACTAAAAAAACAGCCGTCTTAAAAGATTTAGAAGCACAGAAAGAAATGGCAAGACATGAATTATCTTGGCATTCTAGGGCAAGAGCTTTGCTAGTTACTCCTCTAATTGTGGATGGAGAAATTATTGGCAGTATTACTCTCAGACAATCTCAATCTTCTCGTTCTTGGACCCTCTCAGATATTGAGCTAGTAGAAGCCGTAGCAGCCCAAGCAGCGATCGCCGTGCAGCAATCAAAATTATATGAAACAACCAAACAACAAGCTCAACAACTACAAGAAAGAGAACAAAAAGTTAAGCAATTAAACAATTACCTGACTGAATCTGTACTAAAACGTTTTTTACCAGAAGCGATTGTCAATCAGGCAGCAGTGGGAGAATTAGCTTTAGATTTAAGTCCTGAACTTCAGGTAATAACGGTTTTATTTGCTGATTTGGTCGGTTTTACCTCTTTATCGAGTTATCTAGAGGCAAATTCTCTGGCAAAATTGCTCGATGAATATTTAGAAGCCATGGCTAAAGCTGTCTTTGAACAGAGAGGAACAGTAGATAAGTTTATTGGTGATGGTATCATGGCTCTATTTGGTGCGCCAGAAGGTTTACATCCTCAAGAACAGGCACAAAGAGCGATCGCCACTGCTCGCTCGATGCAAAAATATTTAGAACAATTAAATCAAAGCTGGCAAACTAAAGGTATTTTTGATGAAAATGTGTCTGTCCTCAAATTGCGTTGTGGCATTCATCAAGGTAAAGCCGTAGTTGGGATGTTTGGTGGCGGACAAAGAAAAGACTACACAGCAATTGGTACAACAGTTAATATTGCAGCTAGATTAGAAGAAGTTGCGAACCCTGGTAGTATTCTGATTTCTTCGGTAGTAGCTGCTTGGATAGAAGAAAAAGAAATTTACCAAAGGCGATCGCTCCAATTAAGGGGAATTAGGGAAGAATTACTGGTTTTTTCGCTAAAGGTTGATGGTTAGTAGTTGGGAGTTCGGAGTTAGTGGTTAATTGCTAACCGTCTTGATCTAGACTTAGGTGATAACGATATAATGCCACAGGACGACCAACAGCATTAAAGTAGTCTGGGTCTTGGGGTGATAAATAAATAGCAGTTATTTGCTCTGCTTCTATTTGTCCTGGTTTGAGGAGGTGATAAGCAGAAGTAGTTTCTACTTCATTTAGATAAATACGCTCATTACTACGGAATAGTTGTTGAGTTATTTCTGTGGCGATAAATCTGTCTTCTTGGGGTTTTTCTGTTCCTCTACCAGTAACTTTAGCAATGAGAAGACGATCGCCCCTAAGTTTGGTAATTTGTTGATTGGGGTTATCGGGATCGACTTTGAGCTTGAGGACACTTTCTTTACCTAAATATGCCTGAGCAATATTTTTCCCATTAAAAGCTCGATCGGCAACTACAGGAATGTTCTTAACAATTTGTTTACCAGCAGAAAAATATTCTTTGCCAAACCTAACCTTAAACTCATAGGGTTTATTTAAATCTCTTTGGCTAGCTTCAAAGCCAGGAGTAATAATATCTGGTGCTAAAGGTGCTACTTGTTCTATCAAAGTACTAGTTACTTGCCAAGTTCCCTCCATCCATTCAGGATAGACTAAATCTCCTTTGGCTAATTGTACTGGCGGTTTACTTTTCCATTGCGGAAATCGATCGATCCTTTGACTCAAAGAAAGAGCAATCGCACTGTGATTAAACGTCAAGAATACAGCTAAAATCGTACAAGCAAGAACTCTCAAAATAGGCAATAACAACATGTAATATCAACAATATTTTTGACTTTAAGGGGAAGAATTCAGACAGAGATAAATGATGAATGTTTAAGGTTCAATGTTATGAAACCAATTCTGAGCATTATTATCCCAGTTTTAAACGAAGCAGCAATTATTCAGTCAATCTTATCGCGATTCCAAGATCATGTAGGGATTGAGGTGATTGTCGTTGATGGTGGTAGTGAAGATAATACTTTTGAACTAGCTCAAGCAGAAGGAGTCAAAACTATTCTCTCAACTCAGAGGGGACGTGCTAATCAGATGAATGAGGGGGCAGCAGTAGCCACAGGAGATATTCTGCTTTTTCTTCATGGGGATACTCAGCTACCACCAGATTATCTCAATATAATTAAAGATACTTTAGCTCAACCACAAGCGATCGCTGGTGCTTTTGAATTGGCTATTAATGGTGATAATTGGTCTTTACGCTTAGTCGAAACAATGGTTAAATGGCGATCGCGCTGGTGTTCTCTTCCCTACGGAGATCAGGCTATTTTCTTAACCAAAACTGTTTTTGCAGAGATTGGTAAATTCGCCGACTTACCTATTATGGAAGATTTTGAGTTAATCCAAAGATTAAAAAAACTAGGAAAAATTGCGATCGCTCCTGCTGCTGTCTTAACTTCTGGTCGTCGTTGGCAAAAACTAGGAGTATTTAAAACTACCCTTATTAATCAATTAATTATTCTTGGTTACTATCTTCGAGTCCCTCCCAGTAAATTAAAACGTTTGTATCATATTAGGAAATAGACTCTTTACTATTAATTCGGATGAAAATACTTGTAAATTTCTTTGGCCAAACTATTGCCAATGCCAGGAGCTTCTGTCAGTTGTTTAATAGAAGCTTCACGAATATAGTCGATCGAATGGAAATGAGCTAAAAGTTGCTTTTGTCTTTGAAAGCCCAAACCAGGAATTTCTTCTAAACGCGATCGTCTTCCTTGTTTTAGTCTTTGTTGGCGATGGAAACTAACAGCAAAGCGATGGGCTTCATCCCTCACTCTGCGTAATAATTGTACTCCTGGTTGTTCTGCTTCGGTGGTTAAAGGTTGAGATTCTCCTGGTAAAAATATTTCTTCTCTTTTTTTAGCTAAACTAACTACTCGCACCTCTTCTAACAGATTCATTTCTTGCAACACTTCGACTACCGCAGATAGTTGTCCCTTACCACCATCAATCATCACTAGATCGGGAAAATCATCACCTCTCTCTTTCCCCCTCTCCTCGTAGGAGAGGGGGTTAGGGGGAGAGGTTGTGTACTTACGAAAACGACGGCGAATAACTTCTGCCATACTGGCAAAATCATCAGAATGACCGATAGTTACTGTGGG
The DNA here is from genome assembly GCA_051439345.1 of Xenococcaceae cyanobacterium. Classification (GTDB taxonomy): domain Bacteria; phylum Cyanobacteriota; class Cyanobacteriia; order Cyanobacteriales; family Xenococcaceae; genus JASJDJ01. The sequence continues at coordinate 1,469 of JBFRWE010000159.1, read as the reverse complement.
GTTTTTAATTTTGTAGTGGCGATAGTGTTGGTTAGCAGCAACACCATCAATAAATACGACCTGGGAAGCAACTGCATTAGAACCCTGAATATGAGAAATATCATAACCTTCAATACGTTTGGGTAAATCGGGTAAATCGAGTATAGTAGCTAAATCCTGTAAAGCCTGATTATTATAATCTCGATACCTTTGAGTTCTGGCTAATTCGTAATTAGCATTACGTTCCACCATTTCAATTAACTCTGCTTTAGTTTGTCTTTGGGGAACAACTAAATTAACTTTTCTTCCTTTAGTTTGACTTAACCACTCAATTAAAATTTCTCCTTCTGGTAATTCATGTTGAACGATAATTTCTGTAGGAATCTCAATCGGCTCAACGGTAGTATAGTGTTCTTCCAATACTCTTTGTAAAATCGCCCCTGGTGTACCAGCTTTAGTATCAGCAAAGAAACCCAAACGTCCTACTAATTTACCAGCACGAATTTGAAACAACTGAATACAACAATATTCCTCATTAGCCACTAGCGCGATCGCATCACGGGAAACGGTATCATCGGGTAAGGAAACTTTTTGATCTGCGTTTAAAGCAAATAAGGCTTTAATTTGATCTCTTAACTGCGCTGCTACTTCAAAGTTTAATTCTTCTGAGGCTTTTTCCATCTGAGATTGCAGCTTATTGGTTAATTCATCTGTTCGCCCCTGAAAAATCATCGCTACTTTTTGCATAATCTTGCGATATTCTTCAGGAGTAATTAAAGCTTGACATACTCCAGGACAACGACCCATATCATAGTTTAAGCAGGGACGGTCTTTAAATAAAGGTTGGCGACGCTGGCGTAAAGGAAAAACTCGTTTAATAATATGCAAAGTGTAGCGTAACAAGCGAGTATCTACATAAGGGCCATAATAACGGTCTTTAGCTTTTCCTAACTTTCTTTTGCGGGTAATAAAGATGCGAGGATAATCTTCTGACCAAGTAATGCAAACATAGGGATATTTTTTATCATCCTTGAGCAATACATTATAGTAGGGTTGATGTTGCTTAATTAAATTAGCTTCTAAAGCTAGAGCTTCTGCTTCTGTGTCGGTGACAATAAACTCAATCTCCACTACCTGACGTACCATCATAGCAATGCGATCGCTTAGTCTTTGGGAGTCTCTGAAATAAGAGCGAACCCGCGAGCGTAATTTTTTCGATTTGCCAATGTAGAGAATATCCCCATTACTTCCCCGCATAAAGTAAACTCCCGCCTCGGTAGGTATTTCTTTTAGGCGAGTTTCTAGCCGTTCTGGTTCTTTTAGTAGGGGTTTTGCTGCCGTAGATGCCGTCATAGAAAAATTTTCTTGCTACTTCCTATGATGATAGAAAAATATTGCTGCAACTGGACTAGTTAAATGATATTGACTGAGTAACTACGAATATTTTTGTCTATAGAAATAATTATCAATAAGATTGCAGTTAGGATTTT
>JBFRWE010000158.1:0-2770 GCA_051439345.1 Xenococcaceae cyanobacterium | reverse complement strand
GAATTTCCGTATGTGCATGGACTCTCTTCATGCAGTAACAGGTCCCTATGCTAAGGATATCTTTGAGAAGCGTCTAGGTGCAGCACCAGGAACAGTAACCAATGGAATTCCTCTAGAAGATTTTGGTGGGGGACACCCTGACCCCAATTTAGTCTATGCACGGGACTTAGTAGAAGTAATGTTCGGGGACAATGCACCTGATTTTGGGGCTGCTTCTGATGGAGACGGCGATCGCAATATGATCTTAGGAGGCAATTTCTTTGTTACTCCTAGTGATAGTCTGGCAGTATTAACAGCTAATGCTCATCTTGTCCCTGGTTATAAAGATGGTATTTCAGGGGTAGCTCGTTCTATGCCTACCAGTGCAGCAGCAGACAGAGTAGCAGCCAAGCTAGGAATTGATTGTTATGAAACTCCTACAGGATGGAAATTCTTTGGTAATTTGCTTGATGCAGATAAAGTTACTCTTTGTGGAGAAGAAAGTTTCGGTACTGGCTCGAACCATGTTCGGGAAAAAGATGGACTGTGGGCAGTGCTATTCTGGCTTAATATTTTAGCCGTAACTGGTAAATCGGTAGAAGAGATTGTGAGAGAACATTGGGCAACCTATGGACGCAATTTCTATTCCCGTTATGATTACGAAGCAGTAGATAAAGCGAAAGCCACAGAACTAATAGAACGGTTACGGGGTATGGTTAGTACTATCAAGGGTCAGAAGTTTGGAGAATATGAAGTAAAATATGCTGATGATTTTAGCTACACCGATCCCATAGATGGTAGTGTGAGTCAAAAACAAGGAATTCGTATTGGCTTTACTGATGGTTCGCGGATTGTTTTCCGTCTTTCTGGAACAGGAACAAAAGGGGCAACTTTGAGAGTTTATCTCGAAAGTTATGAACCAGATACTAGCAAACATAATCTGGATACTCAATTAGCTTTAAAACCCTTAATTACTATGGCAGAAGAAATTGCTCTAATTCGTCAATATACTGGAAGAGAAAAACCAACTGTCATTACCTAAGGAGATCGGGGTTATGATTTTCGCCAAGAGATAATGAGGAATGCAAACACCTAATTAAAGAATTTGACGCTCTAATTTTTTTAGACAAATACAGTTAAAGATATGGCTAAACTAATTCTGACTCGTCACGGACAAAGTCTTTGGAATGCCCAAAACAAGTTTACGGGATGGGTAGATGTTCCTTTAAGCGAGAGGGGACGTGCGGAAGCGACCATTGCCTCTTGTAAGTTACGAGAAAAAAACTATCAGGTAGATATCTGCTTCACCAGCTTACTAATTAGAGCAATTGAAACGGCAATTGTCTGCTTGACTGAATGCGACCAAATTTGTGGTGGAAAAACCCCCATTCTCCAACATGCTGCTGACGATCCTAACTGGCGCGGTTGGAATAAATACGAAGGCAATCAAGATGAAGAACTGCCTATTTTCCCAACTTCAGCTCTAGATGAACGGTATTATGGAGAATTGCAGGGCTTAAACAAAGTAGAAACGGCTGAAAAATTCGGTCAAGAGCAAGTTCAAATTTGGCGACGCTCCTACGCCACTCGCCCCCCTGGTGGTGAAAGTCTGGAAGATACTAAAACAAGAGTTATTCCTTTCTTGCACGAGCGCATTTTAGCCCACATTAAAGAGGGAGATAATGTCTTAGTAGCTGCTCACGGTAATTCATTACGCTCCATCATTATGGACTTAGATGATTTATCCCCAGAGGAAGTAACCAAGCTAGAATTGGCTACGGGAGTTCCGATTGTCTACGAGTTTGATTCACAAGCAAAGGTCATTAACAAAGTTCTTTTATAAAGAAAAAATAATCTCGCGATCGTATCTAAACTATTTGTGAGATGATTACTTTAGCCTAGGTCAAGACAAAGCCTTTGTACCTAATATTCCCAAGGACTTAAAAGACTTCTTGCCAAAATAAATTAAAAATCAAAAATACTAGTTTCTCCTTTGAAGCTAGGTCGAAAGACCAATAACTAATAGTGCGTTTGCATTCGTGACAAGTTAAGGTGATGTGATGTTTGCTAATTGCTAATTGCTAATTGTTTTTGAGGTATTTTTGTTTACTCTAATTATTTAATTGGCAATCACTTATCTATCAAACTCAAGTCTATATATAGCGTTAGCCAATATTTTAAACACTATATATATCAGTTTACAGGTAACATTTTTCTTTAACTTATCACCAATGGTGCGTTTGTAAAATTAAATACATTTTGACGAGAGCAAGTAAAATGAATCCCTCTAAACCAGAGTTTTCTGCCAATTCCTCTTCAATTATCAGCACAGTTGCAGGATTGCATTCCTACTTTCGTGATTTACAATCTTATTACAAAGTACTCCAAGGAAACCTGATCAGCGAGCTAGAAGCCACAGATGATGAAGCGCAAACTCAGGCATTAAAACAAAAACTTCAGGATGTCAATGAAAAAATTAATTACTTTCATGTCTTAAATAATTCGATATCTACAGTAGATGTAGTACTACATACAGAAGTTATGATTCAAGAGTTTGCTGCTAAAGAAAAAAATTAATTTTACAGCTAATAGCTATTAGCTACTTTGCTAGCTAAGTGTTCAAATTATTTAATTTTCATTCCTCTTTTCTAGGAAAAATCAGATCATGACATTATCTCAACCAACCCAGCCACAAACAAATCCAATCATTGAAGACGATCGCACAGGACTAAAGGTAGAAACTCTCAGACGCGCCTTAGCCGATAACCTCTTCTACCTTCAGGGCAAATTT
>JBFRWE010000157.1:0-8790 GCA_051439345.1 Xenococcaceae cyanobacterium | reverse complement strand
CTTCTTTCAATTAATTCCCAAAAAAAAGTAGGTCGATCGAATATGGGTTGAGTAAAAATCTGCATTAGTAATGATTCTGGTCTATCTTCCTGCCAATCAACTAAAATTTGTTGAGATTCGATCGCTTGCCATTCCCAATCTGCTAAACCAGGAATAGATTGATTACTGTATCTTTGTTGCAATTGAGTATAGTAAGCTTTGGGGACAGATAAAAAAGATACACCGCAAGATTGCATAATTGCTGCTGTTTTAAAGATATTAGTCGATCGCAAGGCTATGTGTTGAATACCTGCACCCCGATTCACATCTATAAATTCTTGAATTTGCGAATCAGCAGAAGTGGGTTCATTAATATTAAACTGTACTTGACCATTAGGAGAGAGCAAAGCTTTACTATGCAATCCCGATCGTTTAGTTTGAATTCTAAAAGTCTGTTGAATCTTAAACCCAAATAACTTTTGATACCAAATAACTGCTTTGTCTAGTTCTCCAGCAGCAACATTTAAGACCAGATGATCGATCCCCACAATATTATGCTCATTATGAGCATAATTGATCTTTGTAGGGTTAAGCCATTGCTCTCCCCCTGAAATATTTTGCTTGGTATTGAATGGCAGATGCCAAAAGGGAATATCCGTATTATTTTCAATTAAAGTATGTTGCAAAGAATCCCAACCAGCAATTGTTGCCCATTTTACTTGACCTCGATCGCTAGAGTAAGTTTGTAGAGGCTGAATAATTTCCCCACCTAGATAGTCAACTTTAGCCAAAATTGCCTCTATATTCTCGACACGAAAGGCGATATCGGCAACACCAGAAGGGTGACAATTGAGATATTGTGCAACTGGACTAAAAGACTGAAGAGGCGAAGAAATAAATAAAAAAACCGAATTATTAGCAACAATTTCGGTGTGAGTATGATAATTAGGATGGTTAGCGATCGCTTGAAAACCAATGTTACGAATTAACCAGTTACTCGTGCTTAATGCGTCTCTGGTGTAAAAATGAACATGGTCGATTTGCATACAATTTATACCAACATAAGTAGCTATATTATTTAGTAACGCAAATCAGACCACAAAAAATCAAGACTCAGTCTTATTTTGCATATTTGATCAATACGACATTTTGACTGGCTGAAGATGGGTTTTGTTTAGCAATCGAACAAGCTGCCTCAGCAGCACTCATGATACTAAGAACATCAGAGCTATCTGTATCAATTTCCACTACACCAAGGCTGACGCTAATGGAGTAATCATGACCATGCCACTGAAAAGGAAACCCATTCAAATCTTGGCGTAACTGTTCGGCTAATATTGATGCTTGTTCTAAAGAATAATCCCGAAGCAGCAATGCTAACTCACTATTCTCAAGACGAGCTATCTGACAAGAATAAGGCAAATGGGCTTCTACTTTAGTTATAATTTCTTCTAGTAAATCGTTTATTGCTTGAAGATCGTGTTGAGCGCAAATAGTTTCTTGTTGATCGACTGCTAAGTAACAAAGAACATGATGCTCATCATATTTTTTAGTATCTTCAAGCATTATTTCTAAGATTTGAATTAATTCTTGTTGCGATACTACATTAGCTGACATATCATCATTATTTTGTGGTGATTCATCTTTTTCTGCGCAAGTTTTTTCTTTCTCCGCAATTTCACGAATCATTACCAAGACTTCTGTTTCACCAATGGCACTAATTCTTGCTTCTTGATGTTGCTTGTTGCCATCAACAGTATTAGCAAATCTATAGGCATGAGTTTTACCAGTTTCTAAAGACAGCTTCGCATGCTTGAGAAGCTTTTGTGCCACGTGCAGAGGTAAAAAATCTGTTACGTGCTTACCTAAGATATCTCCTCTGAGAATAAATGATTCCCCTTCTTTTGAGGGTATGTAACTTAGACAAGTACCATCTTGATGCATACGCAACATCGAATCGGGAACAGCTTTGAGGATGGTATGACTTGTTGCTTCGCTCTCAAAAAGACTAGCCTCAATCTCTTTTTGTCTTCGCCAATGCTTAATTAACTTTTCTGTAATTATTAATGCTGTCCCTGCTATGACTAAAGCCAAAATTATAATCGGAATTAATAACAAAAGATCGGAGCCTGATTCGATTTCTACTCCTTCAGGAAGGTTAGAATATTTTTTAGATAGAGCGATCGATATGGCACTATACAAAATAACTATAAAAGATACAGAAAATAGACCAATTCCTAACCAGGCTTTTTTGCGTATGGAAGTAATGATTTCCCCTAAATCAGGCTCTGACTGCCCTTTCTGAGGAGAAAATCGACCAAAATATGTTGGTAAGATAGCAATCTTACCTAAAGGAGTCATTTTAATCCCTGTAATCACCAGAGTAATTAAGCCTCCACCAACTAAGAGAATATATACTCCACTAAGGGTTGAGCCCAAATAACCTCCCTGATGGATTTTGAGTAAAACGGCTGTCTGTTCACTGGACATGCCAAACCAGTCTGTTCCTAATCGATACAATACTCCAGTTTCAGCACTTACAGCAAAGGGTAAAAGAAAAATTAGAGCAATAAATCTATGGATACCACGATTATTTTGCTGTGCCTGTTGGGAACCAACTTGACTGCGGTTGCGATTCAGTAAAACTAAGCCTGTTACGCTCATACCCACTAGTCCTAACCCGACTAGAAGAACATATATAGGCGATAGTTTTTCCCCAAGGTACTTACCTTGATGAATTGCTATGAGTAGATTAGTTAGGTAATTCGGTATTCCTAACCAATTCTTAGCTAAACTATAGATAACCCCTGTTAAAGCACTAGCAAGTAGAGGGAAAAAGAGAATGGGGGCAAGTTTGCGGTGGAGTTTACGAAATGTTACTTCCATAAAAAGCTTCCTGTTAGATGATAAGTTAGATGTTTATGATTAATTTAGGAATAGATAAGGTAAACGGTTCAAAATAGTGTAGTTAGAAGATGATTTAGACTTTAGCCATAAGAATTCAAAGAAACTTAACATATCATCAAGCTTTTCTCTCTAACAAACTGATTTGTCTTCTCAATTATAGAGAGTAGGGAAAATTCACCTATCTCTACGCGCTTATATCTAATAATACAAAGAGAATACTCTTTGCAACCTTTGACCTATCTCCTATCGAGACAACAGCTTAGGTTGATACCCTCGAACAATAAGCCTCAACATATTACCTTATCCAATTTACAAAGTTACAAAAATAGCAATACTGATCAATCTATAGGGTATTACTCTCCAATTGATGTCAGATAAATTAACTTAGATGGGAGAATATGATTAAGGCAAAACATCAGTAGTTAACTTTCAATAGGCTATATCCATCAATATAGTAAACGATTATACATTTTATATTTAGCAGGATTTGCTTAGTTTATTAATCCGTTAAACTACTTAAACAAAAAAGTTGTTTATTGTAAATATTTACTTTTGCCCGCAAAAATACTTCCGTAGTTATATCGGCTCGACCCTAGTTTCTGGACTTGAAGCTGAAGACATTTTTGTTTTGTAGTTTTTTTGTACCATCGCAAGATCGGGTTATGTACGTATATTCACTTATATACTGTTAAGCAATAAGTATATTCACGGAATTAACTGTCTGTATTTGCCAGGAAAAAGGCGTATTTTGAGTTTTATTCTTCTCCCTGAGGTTGAAATCCCTTTACATATTCTTAACACTTTTATCCCCAAAATCCCTTCAAGCTTTATTTTTTGCTTATTTATAGAAATAAGATTTTGCCTAAATATTTTGCGCAGAGATTATATCAGTAAAATTACTTATACGATCGAAATCACCTAATGCTTATGTCATAAATACTTGACACTTTTTGTGTTTATTAACTAAATCAGCTAAAATTAAATTCCGTATCATTGAATACAAAATCCTAAATGACTAAAACTAATTATAAAAATTAATAGATGATTATCAGACTATGGGGTTTCTCCGTGATTATTGGAGAAAAATAAAAATATTAAACTGACGCAACTATCCTTTAATTCTTTACCTCGTAGCGATAGTAACAATTGCAGACAAAGCTTTGCTCGAGATCGATTACCAATAACCTAGTTTATTTCAACTCAACAAGGAGACTTAAATTAATGTCGGTTGGATTATTAATGTTGAATGGTATTCTACCTGAAGTATTAACTACTTTGATAATTGCCCTAATAGGGATAGATAATTGGGGATTTTTACCTAGTCTGTCGCTCTTTCTAACACTCTCGATATTATTCAGATTGGTTTGGAACAGTGCGATTTTGCTCCATGGATTAGGACATACGATCGCCATCGCTATCATAGATCAACAAAGATCGGCATTGAATACTACCAATATCCTTGAGCATAGAAAGATACAAGATATCTTCAAGTCACTACTTCCTTTCCATCCTATCTTCATTCCCTTATTAAATAATCAATCTCCTTTGTGGATAGCAGTAGGAGATGCCAATCCTTGGCGGATTAGGATTAAAGCAATAGGAGGGATCGGTTTTAATCTCATTGCGGGATCGATCGCGCTACTATCGATCCCAGCAAATAATAGTGCAGAGATCAATTTATTTTTGATTCAGACTTTTATAGTTGCAAATATAATAATTGCTGTTAGTTCCCTGTCCGATATATCCGCTTTAATTAGTGGGATCGCTCATAGTTTCTACTGTGGTAATTTTGGTTTTATTGCTAAACGTCTCCCTGATGATGGTCGCCAGCTTTTGCCCGAAAGAATGATCGATATGTATTATCAAATGGGGCGAGAAACCGAAATACGTGGGGAACAAGCTGGTGGTGGACTAGTGATGGCTCGCAACCAAGATAACCAAGTAGTCTTTGTGGGCAAAAAAGTTGTTAATAGAAAAAGAGAAAATTTGACTCAATCTCTAGAGGCAGCTTTTGCTAACGCCAGAAAAAATGCCATATTTTCCGGTATTAATCCTTCAGAATCATCTATCGTTGGGGCGTGGCATTATCGTTTTGCCACTAGTGGTTCTCCTCCTTCAGTACTCGAAACCCATTGGCATGAATGGATGAATGCTAGATATGAAATGGTTTGGGAGTTTAGAGGAGGAAAATGGACCTGTCAGAGAAAAAATGTCAATCACCGCATCACTCACAATGGTGACTTTGATGGTTGGGTACTATTTGATAAATCGATCGAATATGACAAATTAGGCTTGTGGTTAGAGAGAATCCTCTATACAGCGAACTATACAGAGGGAGATTCTCCTAAAATTGCTGGGTTGATGGATCTGCTTATTACCAAAGGAATGTGGTATCCTTCAGTCAGACTGGCCTATCAACTGGCGATCGCTAAATCTATTGAATCTGCTTTTGATGGCCAAGCACCTTCGGCTAATGCAGAGGATACAGCCCCTTCGGAGAAAGAATTAAGAAGTGTGGCAGAAATCTTTGAAAATGTCTTTATCTTGTATCAAAGGCTTTTAGCTTCTCCCGATTCCCCTTCCTGCAATCAATATGCTTGCCGTTTAGAAAGTGATATTCTCCAAGCTGGCAACAAGCATAGTTTTATGAGTCAATGGTCTTGGCAAAAAAGAGTCGATTTTGTCAGAACAGCAATCCATGCCTTTTTCCACAACGATCTTTATTATGCTACCAAAACTTTCATGTCGAAAGCTGAGGGAAGTTTTGGTCTAGTTACCATATCTACTCTGGCAGAAGAGCAGCTAGTACTTAGCGCACAAGGACAACCAATCTCTGTCGGTTTCAATTGGCAAGAAGGATACATGGTTTATGCTTCTGAACCAGCAGCAGTAGATAATATTATTCTCGGACTTCCACAAGCTTACCGTTTAGACTTAGATCAAAAAGTGGGAGAAATCGCGTTAGTAAGTGCCAGAAATATCTCTATTTACTCCATGAGTGAAAAAACCGAGATAACCAATGCAGATCTGGAAAAAAGATGGATTTCCATGGAAAACCATCCTTATTTACCCCACATTAAATATCCTCAAAACGATAACAACGATCCTGTCGAAAGTGATAGTCGAGAAATTCCCGTAATTTTGGAAGAAATCAAGCTATCTTGGCAAAATTACACTTCTCTCAACTGCCAAAGCGCAGATTATTTAGTTAGTTTATTGTGTGCTAAGGTTCAACGCCTTGAACAAAAGCGGGAAGAAATGCTGAGGGCAGGATTAACTAGCAATCTACAACAGTTGCCTATTGTTGATTTACTAATTACAGGAGTCGAAAATAGTCTCTGGTTAGGAGAAAAATTTGCTCAAGATTTGAAACTTATTTTTCCTTGGCTCAATATTCAGGCAATTTCCTCTAATCAGGTTTTACAACAACTAAGTCAAGATTTCAGAAGTTTACAACTAGGGCAAGACTCCATTGTCTTAGCTATTACTCAGTCTGGTCAAACCTTTCCTACGGTGCAGGCGATTAATACCTTTGACTATTTGTATCGTCAAGAATTAATCGGTGAATTATTTATCTTGACAGGAGAATTAGGTAGCTTTTTAGGTTCTCCTGTACTTCAGCCTAATTCGCCAGAGAATAGCGATCGACATAAAGTGTTTGTAAATGGTAGTGGTAGAAGAACGGCTGAACCAGCAACAATAGCTGTAGCTGCTGCTCAACAAACTTTAACCGAGCTACTATTTTACATAGCCAAACAAGTCCGCACCACTTTTCCTGAATCTAGTCCTTTTGGTATGACCTTAACCGAGGAAAGTATTGATATCTTAGAAAAGATTAAGCAAGACTTCCTGGATATTAATGTTGTCCAGATTATGGGTATTACTCCTACAGGAAAAGCGATCGATACTCCTACTAAACAAAAATTACTTAAAGGGGGTCGTAAGTGGGCATTGCACATTACAGAATCTCCTACGGCTTGGGCTATTCATGCTTTTTATGTGTTAATTACTGTAGGCTGGGCAATACCTTTTGGCTACACAATACCCTTAGCTAAGACACTCTTAAGCGCAATTTTATGGCTAGGGAACATACCTCAAGATTGGTTCTTACTAGAGATAATTAATCCAGTAGTAACTTTAGTAGATATTGGTATCTATATTTTTGGCTCTTGGTTATGGACATTAGGACTGCGCTTATTGCAAGGTAGACAACTACTGGCACGCATGGGCAAGAGAACTTTAGTTATCGGGGATGTATTTTGGGTCAACGAATTATTAAAATCCTACGTCAGTAAATTATTTGCCCTCAGCTATGGTATCGCCTCTTTGGAAGTACACGGAGCAAATCCCCAAGATGATTTACTCCATGATTTTGCTCATCGAGTAGTCCGAGGTACTTTACTCTTTTTGGGTATTCCTGATGGAAGACGCAATCATAAATTTAAACAGCGTGAGAATACCGCTATTATGACGGGTAAACAAGCTAACGGGATTAGGAATATCAATGTAGGACCAGAAGTTTTAGTTATGGGTTCTAATCCTGAAATAGCTCATAAAGGCTTTACTAACGCAATTATTTTAGAAAGCAACGATGATGCTTATTATTTTCAAGGTCAAAACGCAGAAGATCAAAAAGAAATTATTGAAGAGTTAAGAGAATCGCGTTTTAGTGCTTTTGAACGTTTGCTAGCAAGCTATGTATTTTTCTGGGCTTTAGCTAAAAAAGTTGCTTCCTTCCCTCTAATTCAATACCAGCATTGGAAGTCTCAAAGTAGAACTAAAATTATGACTACTGCTGCTCCCGTAGCAGGAATAAGTCTAGCTACTTCAGAAGCACAAGTTTCTCAAAAGCAGAAAAGTTCTCAGTCGGAATCTCTCATGCCTAATAAATATGATTGATGATTAAATTTCTTCCCTCTTGCTGGGGGTTGATTCTAGTTATTAGTTATTAGTTATTAGTTATTAGTTGTTAGTCATCGTAATTAGGGTTGGTAAGGGATGTTCGGATACCCCTCGCATTCATGTATGGGGTATCCGAACATCCCTTACATAACCAAAGGCGAAGCATCCACATTTTTGAGGATTAATACTGTACCAAGTTTACTTTTCGCGGTAATATTAATTTTGTCGCGAGATAAGTTGTTATGTACGCCACTCAAAAGAATCAACTCAGGAGACTTAGCCAACAGGAATTTGTTGCCCTGTCTGCATTGTGTCGATTGAGCAAAAATCTTTTTAACGTGGCTTTGTATGAGTGCAGACAATATTTCTTTCAGGAGAGAAAACGTCTGACCTATGAATCTAACTACCACATCTGCAAAATAAATGAGAATTATCGGTTGCTTAATACTGATATTGCTCAACAAACTATGCGAGTGGTAGATAGAAGCATGAAATCTTTTTTGGGGTTGCTCGAAGCTATTAGTATTGGCAAGTGTAATCAAAAACCACAACTGCCAAGATATTTGCCCAAAGAAGGGTATTTCCCTCTGATTATTCCTCGAATCAAACTTAAAAACGGCATATTTGCTATTCCTATGTCTCGCGAGTTTAAAAAGGAATATGGCGAGGTTAAAATCCAACTGCCAGAAAGACTTAAAGCTCAAGAAGTTAAGGAGGTACGAATACATCCAAAATACTCGGCTCGATGGTTTGAGATTGAGTATATCTATGAGGATGAAAAAATAGAAACATCTGTAGATATTAATAAAGCTATTGCTTTGGATTTGGGGGTTGACAACTTGTGTGCTTGTATCGATACGGAAGGGCATCAATTTTTGATTGATGGGAAACGACTTAAAAGTATTAACCGTTGGTACAACAAACAGAACGCTTATCTGACCTCCCTTAAAGACAGACAAGGAATTAAGTCTTTTACAAATAAACAAGCAAGACTCTATCAAT
>JBFRWE010000156.1:0-7883 GCA_051439345.1 Xenococcaceae cyanobacterium | reverse complement strand
ATATGCTACAGGTTAGTCTCTGCATATATCCACGGAAATAATCGATTCAATCCCCTGAAACTTGGTTAGCCATCTACTAGCTGAAATTTAGCTTTTTATACTACAAATTACCTAAGAGCGATCGCTCCTTATCTAGAGCGATCGCTCCCCTCACCAATCTAAGCACATGGATATTTCTACTCTGGAAGATTTTCTAACATAATCCATCAATAAGGGTGATAATGATTATCATTGTTTCCATGACCTTTGATTTTATCCTCTTCCTCATTGATTCCTGGAAACAAGTATCTCCCATTCAACCTGATTTTTACCAGCAAGTTAAGGATGCCCTCTGGGATGAAACAGACCTTGTTACTTCTTGAATCAATTAACTACAGATATACTACTTAAAATGAATACTCTACACCCCAACTCTGACCAAATGTCTTCTCCCGATGAAGTTCAAAGTTATTTCCAATCATACCAACTTGCGTTCAGAGACGTAACTTTGAAGTTAGTTTTCTAATCTGCCGATTCCAAAGTTAATCGGCGTTTTGCCCGACTCAACACAAAGCACGAAAATTACACTTTAGATGGCAAGTTGGTATTAGACAGCTTTTCTTTAGCTCGATTAGTTACTTGATGGGTTTTCTCTTTTAGCTGACTAGCCAACTCTTGAGTCCCTTCCATCGCAGAGGTTAAATTCTCTTTGGTTTGAGCATAGTCTTCTTTGAGTAAGTCAGAGGCCTGGTGAATTTTTTCCCTCAGACTCGCTCCATACTTTTGGGCGTTTTGAACTGTACTATCAGAGACAATTATTCGCTTTCTGCCGACACTGATAACAGCAGTAGGTGGCAGTCGATACATACTACCTGTAATCCCCTGCCAGCCGTTGGAGACAAATAGATAATCAACTACTGCTCCAGTTTCTACGTTGACACAGTAGTCTGCTAGTTTACCAGCTTTATTACCTGCGTCTGTCCATATTTCCCAACCCGCTACAGAGTCTACTATTCCTTCTGGTTGTTCGGGCTCTTCTTCTGGTATTGTTACCAGAATGCTATCAGTACCAATAGTTTCAATTTGCTCCCAGGTAACTGAATGTTTAGTACGACCCAACACACCAGAAGCGCAAGTTAAACCACTAACCTGATGAGCATTCAGCTCGAGCCATAATTGTTTAACTCGACCAATTTCGTCGGTAGTTTTATAGTCTAATACCAAGAGATTAATTAAATCACTACGTTTTATCTCAGTTATTGATGAGGCGTTCATTGATATTCTCCTAATTTAGTCATTAAATGACGGTTATTTGGGGAACGGAGATGAGATCATAAATTCTGGTCGCAGTAAGGACAACTATTCATAGCCTTTCCTCCGATAGTGGAAAGCTCGTTAACAATGTTTGAGATTGATTTATTATTTAAGTTAACAAGTAGTTATTTCAAAGCTATGACAGTTTAATATCAGTTTTGACACACAGTTTCAAAAGCGAGTATTAATGGGTAAGAAGAATTTAAAAGTACTTCCTACTCCTAACTGACTTTCAACCAATATTTTTCCTCCATGTAGTTCTACCAAACGACGGCAGATTGCTAAACCAATGCCAGTACCACCGTACTTCTGAGAGCGAGACTTTGGCGATCGCCAGAAGCGTCTAAAAATATAAGGTAATTCTTCTTCCGCAATTCCCAAACCAGTATCTTGAACTGATATCCAGACTCGCTCCACCTCAGACCAAGCTTTTATAGTAATTGAACCAGAAGGAGTGTGCCGAATAGCATTACTAAGCAAATTAACTAAAATCTGTTCTAGGCGATCGCTATCTACCATAACGTAGGGTAAATCAGTCGGACAGTCTAAATTCAAAACGCGCTCGCTACCAAGCAACTGCTCGCCAAATCTTTCTACCAATGGCTCAAAAATGTAGCGTAAATTAGTTGGTTGTAGATTTAATGACAGGTTTCCCGTTTCAGCCTGAGATAATTCTTGTAAATCCTTAAGCAAACGCTGTAAACGCTTGGTTTCGCGGATTAATTGCCCATAGATTTGGGAGTTAGCCACAATAATCCCATCGGCAATTTCTTCTAAACGTCCGCGAATAATAGTCAGGGGCGTTCGCAATTCATGGGTAAGATCGTCGATAATTTCCCGTCTTCTTTCTTCTACTTCTTCTAAGCTAGCTGCCATACGATTAAAACCCATGGCGAGGCGGTCTAATTCAGGAATTTCTAGATGGCACATCCGCTCATCTAGTTTACCGTTAGCGAATTGGTCAACAATTATCTCCATTTGGTTCAATGGCTGTACAATCCGCTTGGCAATCCAATAACTAAGAATTGCTGCTGCTAATGTACCGATTAACAATGACCAAAAATTGCCCCTAGCCCAAGCAGTTTCAAAGACTTCTAATAGTTGAGAGTGAGCAGCGCGAATAGTTAAGCCTCTTCCTTCTAAATCTCTGACATGGAATTGAAAAAATCGGGGTGAAAAAAAATTACCCACCACAGAAGAGGCAGTTACCCCCACAATAGTTACCAGAATATGAGAAAAAAAGAGTCGGGCTTGTAGATTAAGCTTGTTCATTATTACCTAGGAATCTTCAAATTTATAACCCACGCCAACTACGGTTTTAATAAATCTAGGTTGATTGGGGTGGGGTTCAACTTTTTTGCGTAATCTGGCAATATGAGTATCAATAACCCGTTCTTCACCAAAGAAATCATCCCCCCAAAGCTTTTCAATTAGTTGTCCTCGTTCCCAGACTCTGCCTGGATGTTTCACAAACAAAGTCATGAGCTTAAACTCAGAAGATGATAATTCCAATTGTTGGGCTGATTCAGTATCAACATGACGACTGATACAATGCTGTTCTAGGTCAATGGTAAAAGATTTCGTTCGGAGCAATTGAGAGCGGTCGCCCTCCCGCAGACGACGACGTAATAAAGCCCGTACCCTAGCGACTAATTCTCTGGGGCTAAAAGGTTTAACATAGTAATCATCTGCTCCTGTGGATAAACCAATAATGCGATCGATTTCTTCTCCTCTAGAGGTCAGCATTAAAATATAAGGCTCGTTGGCTACTGGTTTTTGACGGGAGTGTTGACGGATTTGGGTACAGACTTCCAAACCATCCATACCAGGCAGTCTGATATCAAGGATGATTAAATCGGGTTGTTGTTCGGCAAAAAGTCGCAGGGCAGAATGACCATCGTAACAGACGCGACAGGAAAATCCTTCAGCCTCCAAACATTCTTGAATAATTTCGGCTATGTCGCGCTCGTCTTCAACAATTAAAATCTCCATCAGTTGGTATATTAATCCCTCTAAAACTATTGGAACACAAAAATAACGGGACTTTGATAAAAATGCGGTCAAAAAATTGCTGAGCTCTTGGAAAAATCTTGTCAACTTACCCTTTGGACAATTGTGTAAACTGAGCACCAAAGTTCATATAGCTGAGATATAATAATAACTAGAGGATATTCTATATGTTTGGTAGCAGTTTGGTAGCAGCCAAATATTTTTTAGTGAACCGATTCCTCTTTGGGAAACTATAAGTAATCGGACAGAATTAATTTCACAAAATTAGTCCTAAAAGACTTTTCTAGTCATAACCAAGTCTGTCAACATTTTTTCTGTCCAGGTACTTAAACACATTACATCAAGTCTATCTGTTCGGGATTTGCTCGCTCATCAGATTTTTCTCTAAGCAACAAATTGTATCTTCCATGAGGAGGTACATTATGAAAGTCCAATCATGCCATTTACTTACTTGGAGCTTTGTTGGTGCAATTCTCTTAACTACTCCAGCATACGCTAACGCACGAGATCTATCTAACTATATTGGTCTAGGTGCTACTAATGGAGGCTTTGTAGCCAATGCCCAAATCGAATTAGCTAAACAGCTTTCTGTACGACCTGCCGTACAGAAAGCTGTAGAATTGGACGACGATACAGAAGTTACTGTAATTACGCCAGTTACCTATGACTTTGAATCACCTTTCAAAAACGGAGTAGACTTCATAATTGGTTTGGGCTACAACTTCTAAATTTGGTCAGTGGTTAGTTGCCCAGAGTTATCCTCACTAACCACTGACGTATTTTTTTTAAAGATTCTCAGGTTCTTTTTAGTTGGAAAAGCAGTGGTCATGAACATAAAATTGAATTCCTTGAACTCTCTACTGACAGTTTTTATGGTTACTTCTCTAGTAACACTTAATGCTTGCCAAGAGCGAACTGCACTCTTAGTCAAAGATTCAAGTAACTCTATTGCCATAGAACGAACTGGTTTAGACGGAGAATACGATCCTAGTGGTTTAGCTAAAAGAGTCGCTAAAGCATTGGCAGAAGACTCCATTTTGAGCGGGGTATCTACTACTGTTTATGTGGCACAAAATGAGAGCAAAATCATTTTTAAAGGTACGATCTCGAATCAAACTTTTCTCCATCGATTAGTAACCGTTGCTCGCAATGTCAGAGGCGTTAGTGAAGTCGATATTAGCCAAGTCGAGATTCGCTAAGTGGTTTGTTAAGTGTTTTTCGATTTACATCTACAAATCAAATTCAAACTTACACCAGGAAAAATTTTCTGAGACAGAAAATATTGTCGGGAGCAAATTGGAGGTAAAAAGATGTCTTTAACTATAAAAAAAAACAATTTATTCGTCGCTGTTTCTTTAGCTTTAGGAATACTAATACCTACTACTTTTTGGTCGGCTAGTGCTTTTGAGTTAGGGGATGGACGGACTGCCTTTCTGAGAGCACCTCGTCTAATTCGCACTGCTGCTAGTAATTCTAATGCTAATGGCCCTTCTACTTATCAATTTACAATTGAAGTACCTGAAAAAGCAGGAGAAGCTCTCAAAGCAGTTACTATCTCGCCCAAGAACAATGCTCAAAAGATTAATTTTAAGGTAAGTAAAAGTAAAGCTTTTATGGGAGATAGCTTTGCTGGTGGAACAAACCTTTCTCTAACCAATATTGGTGGTAGTCAAATTAATGGTTCCAATGAAATAACTGTCGTTTTTGACGAGCCAGTTCAACCTGGAAACACAGTCACAGTTTCCCTGAAAACTAACAGAAATCCTCGCGCTGGTGGATTTTATCTCTTTGGTGTTACCGCTTTTCCTGAAGGAGAAAATAGCCCTGGCTTATATTTAGGTTCTGGTCAATTACATTTCTTACGTAATTAAAGAAACATTCTGGTTTCTGAGGAGAGGGTTATGCTTGGCAACAATATACCCACGTATCTTAGACAAAATTACGACAAATTTTGTCAAACTCTATTAATACTTTTAGGGATTTTGAGTTTAGCATGGTCTTTGGGAGCTAACCCTGCTTCTCTAGTCCAAGAAAAACCTAATGCTCTCTCTATTTCTCCTACAGCCATTAGTTTCAATTGGTTCGAGCTATTTAAAAATGCCATCCGCTATGTGCAGGTATCTAATATCTCCGAGCAGGAAGAAGTGGAGATTGGCAAGCTTATTAATCAGAAACTGTTAACTCAACAGTACAAACTGCACCATAGTTCTCAAATCCAAAAATATGCAGATATTCTTGGACAAGAATTAGTTGCCAGTAGCAATAGTCGCAATATTCCTTACACTTTTCAAGTTGTGATGGGGGAGGAAGTTAATGCCTTTGCCACTCCAGGAGGTTTTGTTTATCTAACTACAGGATTGCTCAAAGAAGCAGATAATCAGGCTCAATTGGCTTCGGCGATCGCTCACGAAATTGCTCACATTAATCAAAAACATCATCTTAAAGCTCTAAAACAAGCCGTGCTAGCTCAAGGAATTGCGGAAACTGCGGGGATAAATACCCATACTTTGGCTCAAATTGGTTATCAATTAGCGATAGAATTGCCTCAAAGTCGCGAAGATGAATATGAAGCCGATCGCATTGGTTTAGAAATTTTACGTGCTGCTGGTTATTCTCCTCTGGCTTTTGTCAACTTTCTCAAACAGTTGGAAGCAAAAGGAACTCAACCAGAGTTTCTGCGGACTCATCCCACCAGTGCTAATCGGATTGAAGCTCTTACTCAAGAAATAGAATCTACTCAAATTAGTTCTCATAAAGGTCAAAGCCAAGCAGCTTATAGAAATAATGTACTGTCTTTACTGTAGAACTGTCTCGAATATAGAATCGCTCTCCTCAAAAGAGCATAAATAGTAAAATTATTAGTTTTTACTGGTGAAAATTAGTCTGAGAAGCTGATAACCTTCTAGTAATTCCTAAGTTCAACTTGAAGATGGAAAAACTACTGACAATAGTTAATTATATTATTCCTATCAGCTCGATTATAGTTACCTTTAGTTTGGGTTTGTTGTTTGAAAAAAAAGGAGTAAAAATTCTTAAGAAAATTCTGAAAAAAATTGGCTGGAGGGGTTCAGATATTATAGTTAAATCTCTAAGAGGAGTAGTTTGGCTTTGGTTTACTCTGGCGGGTTTTTCCCTGGCCATCACTAGCTTATCAGTTAGCCATTCTTTTTTAACTATCATTCAGAAAACTCTGTTAGTAATTTTTTTAGTTTCTGTTAATTTAGTTATTTCTAGACTGGCTATCGGTCTGATTCGATTTTATAGCCGTCACGGGAAAGAGAGCCCCCAATTAACAACTTTATTTGAAAATTTAACGAGAATCCTGGTTTTTGGGCTGGGAATATTAATTATTATTCAATCTCTAGGTCTGGCTATTACTCCACTCTTAACGGCTCTGGGGATTGGAGGGGTTTCTATTGGTTTAGCTCTGCAAAGTACCTTCGCTAATCTCTTTTCTAGTATTAATATTCTTACAGCTAAAAAACTTAGACCAGGAGACTATATCAAACTAAAAACAGGAGAAGAAGGTTATGTCCAAGACATTACCTGGAAACACACTGTTATCCAAGAGATCAATGAAAATTGGCTGATAGTTCCTAATTCAAAAATAATAAGTGCCAGTTTTAAAAACTACAGTTTTCCTAATAAAGAATTACTCATAACTATTGAGGTAGGAGTTGGGTATGACAGCGACTTAGAAAAAGTAGAAAGAGTAACTCTAGAAATTGCCAGAGAAGTAATTAAAGAAGTAGCGGGAGGCGTGGCTAACTCCGAGCCTTTTCTTAGATATCATCATTTTGATTATTTCCGCATTAATTTAACAGTTTATTTAAAAGTTCAAGAATTTTTTGATAGTTTACTCATCAAGCATGAATTTATCAAAAGATTACATCAAAAATACCAACAAGAAGGAATAGAGATTCCTTCTTGTTGGTATTTAAACCCTATTAACTCAAATCACTGGCTAAAATCGAACAGAGGCGACCACAACCAATAACAGTAATCTCAAGAGATTTTGCCATAGCCAGTTTACTTGAGGAAAACTCTGATGAATTCGGAAAAATGCTTAATATTTTCTCTTATAAAACCAATTGACCATTGGAAATGGCGTGCGAAAAAACTTATTCGACTTACGTCGCACGGCGGTTGTTCATAATCTTCATGTACTTGTAAGACTGTTGAAAGACGACCCAGAACTATTTGCTTCAACATCAGGTACTGCCTAGTTTTCGATTACTGAATCGGTGTTCTAGAACTGCGGTTTGGAGTTGACGGAGTAGTTCTTTGAGTTCTTGTTTGTGGGGTTCATCGAGATTGATTGATAGTGCGAGGGAGTACAAGCAACCCACTTTTATAGTATATTTGTAACTTGAAAAATCTAGGGATTAAGTCCCCAGAATCAGAAAATTTGAGCAGAACCAGCGTGGGTTGTGTAGCTAGACATATTTAGTTGGGTTTAGGGCAATTTCTGTAATGCTTGCTGTATAAATTGATAAGCTTGAAGATTATTTTGTTGCTGAAATAAACTAGATGCTTGTTGCCAATTTTGTCGAGCTTGTTGAAGATTGCCTAGATGAGCA
>JBFRWE010000155.1:0-8638 GCA_051439345.1 Xenococcaceae cyanobacterium | reverse complement strand
CTTGCTGCATCTGCTCTCCCACTTCTTGTAATATTTTAATCGCCTTAAGAGGATCTGATTTAGCAGCAATTTCAATTTTAAACTCAGTTCTCGACCAATCTTTAGTCTTATTTTGTACTAAAGAAATCTGCCCATTAGGGACAGTAATTAAACAACCTTCTGAGCCTCTAATTTGCGTTGTATAGAGGTTCATATTTTCCACAAAACCTCCTACAGTTCCAACAGTGATTATATCTCCAATGGCATAGCGATCTGTCCATAAAATCAAGATTCCATTTAACATATCCTCTAAGACATTACGAGCCAAAAATCCTACTAACAAAGCTGCGCCTCCTGCACCAGCTAAAATACTAGTATCGATGCCCAAGAGTTCAATTGTTAGAACAATCCCAATGATAGTAAACAAGAAAGTACTAGCCCCTTTTAAAGCGGGAGAATAAGTTGTTACTCTCAGCGCATAACGGTTAGAATTAGGTTGAGCTATTTGTTCTTCTTGGGCCCATCTATTTAAGTAATAATCAATCACAAAAGAAGCGACCGCGTCTGCTAAATTAACCGACATCCAAATCAACGGCAAAAATATTGCTTGAATAACAAAAAAGAACGTAGCAATCCTTGTACTAGGATATACACAAACCATTAAAGCTAAGCAAATAAATATTAATAAAATTCGCAGCCAAATCAAAAGTTGTAATAAAAATTTTGTTAAATTTTTGAATTGCTTGATTATATTTTGATATGCCAAGTAAGCCGTAGGTAAATTTAAAAGATAATTGTTAATTTTGTCTAATCTAAATCCCTTTAGTTTGTTGAAAATAGGTTTGATTGTTCTTGTGAAAAATCCTTTTTTCAAGGAGTAATCGTTATATGGTTTAGCATTATTAGTTATTTCTTGATTGTTATTTTCTGAAGAAACTTTCTCAATAGTTTTGACTGGATTGTCAGATAGTTCTAGAATTGTTTCTGAACTTGGTTCTGAAGATTCAGAAGGATTTAAAAAAGACTCTTGTTGTTCTTGTTTGGCTAATTCATTTAATTCTCTGATTTTTTGTTTTAATTGACGATCTAAATTACGGATTAAACGACTGATAAATGTGAATAAGATAATCGGTATAACTGTTACAATAAAAATGAGGACAATGATCTGTAATCTTCCTGAAGGAAAAACCCGATCAAATTCATGTCCCCATAATGCCTCACTTAAATTTTGTCGGATAATTTCACGCCATTTCTTAGCTAATTCATTAATAGGTTTGCCGTTATAAATAGAATCATCTTCAGTAATAGTAATAATAGTTTCTTGAGACAAACCTAATTCTGGTTGTGGAGGAGTAAAAATAATTGTTTGGGCATTTTTAGTTCCTATCTCAATTTTAGGTGTTAGAGGATGAAATGATTTTTTATTAGAAGCTATCCAATATGTAAGATTTAATCCCTGAAAATTTATCTGATTGTTTTCTTCAGATTGTTCATGATAATTTGCAACTATTCTCTTATACAAAGAAAGTAATGTTTGTTCAACTATATTTGCTCGATTTTCTAATTTATTAAAAGTTTTTTGCGGATCTTGCAAATCGGTACGGAAAGCTATAGTAATTTTAGTTTCGTTAAGAATTTCAAAGGGAAAATAGGGAAAATGAACATCAGTACATTGAAGTTTACCACATACTCTTACTTTGCCTAATTCCCACCAAGGAATAAATGTACTTTCACTATTACTACTTGTACTAAAAAAAGGTAGTTGCGCATTGGTAATTGCTGGAATCGTTAAAGCCAAACAAAAACTTAATAGAATAATTACAAGATACCTAAAACCTATGAATGATTTTTTATTAATCAATAAGTTTTTGTAAATAAATTTCATTGGATTGTTATTTTACCAAATAATTTTAATGCTTATCTGAGTGCTTTTCGAGTAAGTATATAAAAAGTGATCGGGCAATATTTCTAGCTACCAATTTTTACCTTATAAATTTTACAGCAATGCGTAATAACAAGCAATTGCCGAGCTTGTGCATCTTACTGGGGTCTTCCTACTCAGGGACAAAGAGCTTTTGATGATGCCAAAAAAGCTCATGCTGCTAAGTGATTCGTTCTATGGCTAGTGGTCTGTCAATTTTGAAATGATGGGTTGAGGCAAGCAGAGGGAGCGGAGGAAGCAGGGGAAGCAGGGGGAGATGGAGATATCGAGCGAAATTTATCTCTCAAATCAATTTTGACAAAGCACTAGCACAAGAACTGTATGATGGTCAGGTAAATGATTATCTAGATTCTGCGACTATAGCGTTAGCTTGGTCGTAGAGCAGTCAAAAACTGGTCAAAGAAATGGTAAGTTGATAATTTAGTATAGATAGACAAAACTTACAGTCAGGATAAACAATAACCATCGTGGTTTTTAAAATTGGTTTATTAGGATTAGGCACAGTAGGGACAGGAACAGCAGAAATTATTCTCGATCCTGCTGGACGAAATCAGCTATTAAAAGAAATTGAAATTAAACAAGCAGGGGTAAGAACCCTGGATAAACCGAGAAAGGTACAATTACCCTCTGGAGTGATGACAGCAGATTTAGAAGCTATTGTTACTGACCCAGAGATCGAGATAGTTGTAGAGTTATTAGGAGGATTAGAGCCAGCGCGATCGCTCATTCTCAAAGCTATCTCTCATGGTAAACACGTTGTTACTGCCAACAAAGCAGTTATCGCTCGTTATGGCGATGAAATTTACACCGCAGCTAATCAAGCAGGAGTCTATGTTTTACTAGAAGCTGCTGTGGGGGGAGGCATTCCCATTATTAAACCCCTCAAACAGTCTTTGGCAGGAAATCGCCTTAATAGTGTAATTGGTATAGTTAACGGCACTACAAACTATATTCTTACCAAAATGGCAGCCGTAGGTGCAGATTTTGCTGAGGTATTAGCTGAAGCGCAAAAATTAGGCTACGCTGAAGCCGACCCTACTGCCGATGTAGATGGTTGGGATGCAGCCGACAAAATTGCTATTTTAGCTTCGATCGCTTTTGCGGGCAGAATTAAACGAGAAGACATTCCCTGTGAAGGTATTCGCCAAGTAAATGCTACAGATATTAGCTATGCAGATAAATTAGGGTTTGTCATTAAGTTACTGGCGATCGCTCAAACTGATAACTATCAAGATGATAATTTAGAAGTTAGAGTCCATCCTACTCTTGTTCCTAAAGCTCATCCCTTGGCAAGCATTAACGATGTGTACAATGCCATTTTGGTAGAAGGAGAACCCTTAGGACAAGTAATGTTCTTTGGTCCTGGTGCAGGGGCTGGTGCTACGGCTAGTGCAGTTGTCTCTGATATTCTCAATATTGTGGGTATTCTTAAAAGTAGTGGTAAAACTAAGAATCTAGACCCGCTTTTGAGTTGTTCTCATCAGCATTTTTCTATCCTGACACCCCTAGAAGAAGTTGAAACTCGTTTTTATGCCCGTTTCCTCTGTAAAGATATCCCTGGAGTAATTGGTCATTTAGGGACTTCTTTTGGGAATCATCATGTCAGCTTAGAATCTGTAGTGCAAATTGGCTTCCAAGAAAAATTAGCTGAAATTGTAGTTGTTACTCACGATGTCAAAGAAGGGAACTTTCGTCAGGCTCTAGCAGAAATTCAGAGTTTAGAGGAAATAGATAGTATTCCCAGTATTTTAAGGGTTTTATGATTAACTTTAAGAGAAGTTTCTGACTCTTTTTTCGATCGGTGAGCTTAAAGGCACAAATCTGCTTCTAGCCAAAAAATCGATATGATAAAGAATAGTAACAACAAGCATTTTTAAATTTATTAATAAAGGGAACACTGCTAATTTATGGCAAAAATTGAAACTAGAACCGAACCCATGGTACTCAACATGGGTCCTCATCATCCTTCAATGCACGGCGTTTTGCGTTTAATTGTTACGTTGGATGGAGAAGATGTAATTGATTGTGAACCAGTTATCGGTTATTTACATCGAGGGATGGAAAAAATTGCGGAAAATCGCACTAATGTTATGTATGTTCCCTATGTCAGCCGTTGGGACTATGCAGCAGGAATGTTCAATGAGGCAATTACAGTTAATGCCCCAGAAAAATTAGCTGATATAGAAGTACCTAAACGCGCCCAATATATTCGGGTGATTATGTTGGAGTTAAACCGTATTGCTAATCACCTTTTGTGGCTTGGCCCATTTTTAGCTGACGTGGGCGCACAAACTCCCTTTTTCTATATTTTCCGCGAACGGGAAATGATTTATGATTTGTGGGAAGCTGCGAGTGGACAAAGATTAATCAATAATAATTATTTCCGTATCGGCGGTGTATCAGTAGATTTGCCCTATGGCTGGGTGGATAAATGCGAAGACTTCTGCGATTATTTCGATCCTAAAGTAGATGAATATGAAAAATTAATTACTAATAACCCTATTTTCCGTCGTCGTGTGGAAGGAGTAGGGACAATTTCTCGTCAAGAAGCAATTAACTGGAATCTTTCTGGCCCTATGTTAAGGGGTTCTGGGGTTAAATGGGACTTACGGAAAGTAGACCATTATGAGTGCTACGACGATTTTGACTGGGAAGTACAGTGGGAAACTGCTGGAGACTGTTTTGCTCGCTATTTAGTTAGAATCAGGGAAATGCGAGAGTCGGTTAAAATTATTCGTCAGGCTCTTAAAGGATTGCCAGGTGGACCTTACGAGAACCTAGAAGCTAAACGTATGGCAGAAGGGCGTAAGTCAAAATGGAATGATTTTGACTATAAATATGTAGCCAAACAAGTCGCCCCGACTTTCAAGATACCAGAAGGAGAACACTATGTTCGTCTAGAAAGTGGTAAAGGAGAATTAGGCATCTTTATCGTTGGTAATGATAATGTCTTCCCTTGGCGATGGAAAATTAAAGCCCCTGATTTTACTAATTTACAAATTCTGCCTAGTTTGCTCAAAGGCGTTAAGGTTGCTGATATTATGGCAATACTAGGTAGTATTGATGTAATTATGGGTTCAGTCGATCGCTAAAGCTAGTTATTAGTTATTAGTTTTTAGCTATTAGTTGCTTTAATTAAAAATATATTAAGTGGGAGCGATCTAGTATCCCACTTTTTTTTACAATCAGCTTGTCTACATTCCCAATAACTAATGGTACAAAACTCCAGCGAGACAACTCTCAACTTACCTAACCTACTGCAACAGTTACTTGACAAACAATCTCTGTCTCAACTCCAAGCAGCCCAACTTATGTCAGGATGGCTCAAGGAAGAGATACCAGAGGTAATCTCAGGAGCGATTCTGGCAGCCATTCAAGCTAAAGGAGTAAGTGCGGAAGAATTAGCGGGAATGGCAGAAGTTTTAAAGTCTCAATCTCAACAACAGGAGATTATCCGACATAATATTCCTGTAATCGATACTTGTGGCACTGGGGGAGATGGTGCTTCTACTTTTAATATTTCTACTGCCGTTGCTTTTGTCGCAGCAGCAGCAGGAGTTAAAGTTGCTAAACACGGTAATCGTTCAGCTTCTAGTAAAGTTGGTTCTGCGGATGTCTTAGAATATTTGGGTGTAAATCTTACTGCACCACCAGCCAAGGTACAATCTGCTTTAGATGAAGTAGGCATTACTTTTTTATTCGCTCCTGGTTGGCATCCAGCGATGAAAAGTGTTGTACCTCTAAGACGTACTCTTAAAATAAGAACTGTATTTAACTTATTAGGTCCTTTAGTAAATCCCTTATCCCCTACAGGTCAAGTTATTGGTGTATACGATGGTACTTTTCTGTCTAGTATGGCTTCTGCTTTAAATAAACTAGGAACACCAAAAGCAATAGTTTTACATGGCAGAGAGAAGCTAGATGAAGCTGGCTTAGGAGATAGCACAGATTTGGCAATGCTGACGGGAGGGGAAGTACATCTAACCAGTATTAACCCTCAAGAGTTAGGTCTGCAATCAGCTAACATCAAAGAACTTAAAGGCGGTGAAGTAGAAGAGAATGCCAATATTTTGCGTAATGTGCTGCAAGGAAAAGGAACAGAAGCACAAAGAAATTCTGTAGCCTTAAATGCTTCTTTGGCTCTGCAAGTAGGAGATTTAGTTCCCTTTGGTAATCATCTACAGGGTGTAGAAAAAGCTCAGTCAATTCTAACTAGTGGTGCAGCTTGGTCAAAGTTAGAAGAGTTAGTTAAGTTTTTATCTTGATTCGTACTTAAGCCGTGAAATGCTCGAGCGAGGTTTGAGGCAATCGGCAAGAGGGAACAGAGAATAGTTTAGGGTAGACTTTTTATATTTAAGCCTGAAATACAGCAACACCCAAGCTATACTCACTGAGAGGTTTCCTCTTTTGATAAATTCAATTTGGAGGTTGACTGTTAAACTATTTCTAAGTCAACTAACTCCCTCTTTTTCACTTGAGGAAATATCAGCTTTTTAGTTGGGTGTTGCTTTTCTTATTTAACGAGACAGATACTAAATGGAACAGATTTTTTGACCTCCTTAATTTAATGTGAACAAACCTGTAATCTCTGTCAGGAAAGTCTTTTAGACTTCAATTACTAATTTATCATTTTCTCTTTTCAAGATTTAAAAATGATACATAACTTTACTCGATCGGGAAATTGGCTATGATGATTTTTGCTCAATCAATTAGAAAATCAGGGATGAATTAATCTTCCCTTTGATATTAAGAAACTAGAGAGAGGTAATTGTCCATTGTCCGTTTTTGAATTCAGTCAATCTAACTGTTCTTCCCCAATATCAGGAAGAGGGACACCATCTGGTTCTGGCGATCGCAAATGTTCTACCATTTCTTGAACTGCTAAGGGTGGGGGTGGAGTGAGACGAGAGACAATGTAAGTAACTACAAAGTTAATTACCATTCCCACTGTGCCAATACCTTCAGGAGAGATATCTAAAAACCAAGTTGACATACCATAGAACTTCACGCCGATAATGTAGAATGCTGTAAAAGCTAAACCGACTATCATTCCTGCGATCGCACCTTCTCTGTTGGTACGTTTATCGAAGATGCCTAAAATAATTACAGGGAAGAAGCTAGCAGCAGCGAGTCCAAAAGCGAAAGCTACTACCTGTGCCACAAAACCAGGAGGATTAACTCCAAAGTACCCAGCGATCGCAATAGCAAAACCCACCATCACCCTACCTACCATTACCCGTTGGGATTCAGAAGCTTGAGGATTAATAATGCGATAGTAGACATCGTGGGCGATGGAACTAGAAATTACGAGTAGCAATCCTGAAGCAGTAGATAAAGCAGCAGCTAAACCGCCCGCAGCTACTAAAGCAATTACCCAAGGAGCAAGGTTAGCTACTTCTGGAGTGGAAAGAACAATAATATCGCGATCGATCGTAATTTCACTGGTTGCTTCTTCTGGAGTTAAGGCAATTCTGCCATCACTATTTTTATCTTCAAAGCCTAGTAAACCTGTGTTTTCCCATTTAGTTGCCCAATCTAATTGCTGTATTTCCGCAACGGTTTTATTGTGCAAACTATCAATTAAGTTATAACGGGCAAAAGCAGACACCGCAGGGGCAGTAGTATACAAAATAGCGATAAATAGTAATGCCCAACCAGCCGAATAACGGGCAGCACGGGTTGAAGGTACGGTATAAAAGCGGACAATGACATGGGGTAGTCCCGCAGTTCCTACCATCAAGGCAATAGTAATAAACAGGACATCCAACATGGATTTATTAGCAAAAGGCTGAGTATATTCAGCAAAGCCTAAATCCACTTGCACCTGATTTAATTTATCAATAATATCGCTAAAACCAAAAGCAACCTGAGGAATGGGATTTCCTGTCAGAATCAAAGCGATCGCAAAAGCAGGAATGAGATAAGCAAAAATTAAGACAGTATATTGGGCTACTTGTGTCCAGGTAATTCCTTTCATACCCCCAAGTACAGCAAAAAATGCCACAATCACCATGCCGATGATCACACCAGTATTGATATCTACTTGTAAAAAGCGACTAAAAACAATACCTACCCCGCGCATTTGCCCGGCTACGTAGGTAAGAGAGACAAAAATAGCTGCTACTACTGCTACTAATCTTGCCCAAACAGAATAATAGCGATCGCCCACAAAATCGGGAACGGTATATTTACCAAATTTACGTAGATAAGGAGCAAGTAATAAAGCCAGGAGAACAAAACCTCCTGTCCAACCCATCAGATAAATTGAGCCATCATAACCCAAAAAAGAGATAATCCCTGCCATAGAGATAAAAGAAGCTGCCGACATCCAATCCGCAGCCGTAGCAGCCCCATTAGCAATAGCTGGTACACCCCGATCGGCGACAAAAAAGCCCTTACTATCTTTGACTCTCGATCGCCAACCAATATATAAATAGAGAATAAAGGAAATAATGACAAAAACTGTAGTCCAAGCTTCAACAGACATAATTTTAGTTATTAGTTATTTAGTTGTATATAATTCCGAACTCCGAACTATAAACTCCGAACTCCGAACTCATTTCCGATACTTGCGATCGAGTTTATCCATTTGGATTGCATAAATGAAAATGAGAATGACAAAAGTAAAAATCGAACCTTGTTGTGCCATCCAGAAACCCAAGGGTACACCACCAAGAGAAATATGGTTTAGTAGTGGTACAAATAAAATACTGCAAC
>JBFRWE010000154.1:0-2719 GCA_051439345.1 Xenococcaceae cyanobacterium | reverse complement strand
TACCCTAGGGAGTAAATTGAATATCTTTTTCTTTTTTGATTAGTAATTTAACCCACAAAGACTCAGATAGATAGATTCAAAACTATAACGCTATAGTTCCTCCGAACTTTCTAGAGTTTAGTATCTTATCAACATCTACCCTAGGGAGTAAATTGAATATCTTTTTCTTTTTTGATTAGTAATTTAACCCACAAAGACTCAGATAGATAGATTCAAAACTATTACGCAATAGTTCCTCCGAACTTTCCAGAGTTTAGTATCTTCTCAACATCTACCCTAGGGAGTAAATTGAATATCTTTTTCTTTTTTGATTAGTAATTTAATCCACAGAGACTCAAATAGTATAGATTCAAAACTATAGCGCTACACTTTTATATAATTATCCTAGCTTATCTTAATATACTAACCAAAAAATGTTTCGCAGAATTTGGCAATGGCTGAAAAGTTTATGGGAAAAATTTTTGGGGTTATTCTCTCAACCTCAAAAAAACCTTTCAGAAACTCAACCACTCTCTCAGTCTCTTCCACCTTTAACAGATACAGATTATGATTTTCTCTTTGGTCAACTTTTAGAAGGTATTGCTCAAGGTTGGTCTCCTGAAAGAGTAAAGAATTTTTTTGATGACCTGGGAGACCGAGGTAAACCTGAACTTTGGCAAGAATGGCTACAACGATTTGGAGAAAGATTATTAGCATCCCCGAAACCTAATGATGAGTTAGCTCAAAGAATGGTTAGGTTTGCTCACTTGACTCGATCGCTCCCTTCTCTACAATCTCTAGGAAATCTGGCTAATAATATTGGAACTGAACTTTTAAGTCGAGATGATAGTGGAGCAATTTGGGAATATGATGGACCTGATGCTGGTGTCTCCTCTCCCCCTCAACCATCTTTAGAGGAAAATCAAGGAAATGAAGCTTTGGAAAATTTGGTGGTTAAGCTTCAGGAAGACCCTAATTTATTTGCAACTGTTGCGCAACAGTTAGGTATACGGACAAGTGATCCAAGAGTAGTTATTCAAGCAATGGTTAGTCAGCTTGGGGTGGGAGTAGAAAATCAACAACAGTCTGCCGAGCAAAATTCGGAAATATGGGCTAAGTTGGGTTTGGAGCAGGCAAAAGCTGGAGATTTAGTTGGAGCAGTTGATAGCTGGGAAACTGCTTTGGCTTTGAAGCCTGATTATCATCAAGTTTGGTACAATCGGGGCAAGGCATTGGTACAGTTAGAAAGATGGTCTGAAGCCATCGCCAGCCATGATAAGGCTTTAGAAATTAAGTCCGATGATTATTTGGCTTGGAATAACCGTGCTGAAGCTTTGGGAAAATTGGAGAGATGGTCTGAGGCGATCGCTAGTTGTGACAAAGCTTTAGAAATTAATTCTGGTTATTATTTAGCTTGGTATAATAAGGCTAAT
Organism: Xenococcaceae cyanobacterium; assembly: GCA_051439345.1. Lineage (GTDB taxonomy): Bacteria > Cyanobacteriota > Cyanobacteriia > Cyanobacteriales > Xenococcaceae > JASJDJ01. The sequence goes on along the minus strand of JBFRWE010000154.1, from coordinate 1,307 downwards.
TTTTTGGTTAGTTTGGGAAATTTGACAGAAGCGGTTAATTGTTATGACAAGGCTTTAGAAATTAAGCCTAATTTTTATGATGGTTGGAATGAGAAAGGAAATGTTTTGAGAGATTTAGGTTTTATGGAAGAGGCTAATAAAAGTTGGGAGAAAGCAAGGGAAATTAAACTTGAGTAAGTTGCTCTGATATTTTTTTCTTTTTGCCCTAATTTATAATTTAAAAAGGTCGCCAAATTTTTACCGAATTATTTGTACCTAAGGAGTCATGAGTATAGCCACTACCACTCACTAAAAAGTTACCATCATAACTAAATATCAGCTTTCTTATTGAACCTTGCTTGCTTGGAATATCTTCTCTAACTTGCTCTCTAGAATCCAAGTTCCAAATTTTGATATTCGAGTCATAACCACCAGATGCTAACAATTTACCATTCTTGGAAACTGCGATTGTGTGTACTCCACAATTTTTTTTCCTTGGATCTGTCCTCTCGAAGCAAGAAGCATTTAGCTGACACTTATCACTATCATTATCTGAGTTATGCCTGCAATAGTGCTCCATAATCCTAACTGGTTTTTGGTTTGACTCTCCTTAGACTTCAAAGACGTGAATATGCTCACTGTGAAGACCATAACTCACTAAAGTCTTACCATCTGGGGTAAACGCAACCTCAGAAACAGGGCGATATTCACTTTTAGCAGAGAGTGAGCTGCAACAATACACAACAATACAATAACCTCTGTTAAGAATGGGAATCAATGGCATTGACATCCTCCCGACGCTGCTATACGCGAGACAGCGCGGGATTCCCTAGCATTGCTGGTAGGGGCTTTCTGCTTCATAGCACCCGCCTTCCGAGATTTACTCTCTTCAGGTCTTACAGTCGCTCCACAGACTAACACTGCGAGTCCCGCAGCTAAAATGTTGATCGAAGCGTTTATATCCCGGTCATGGTGACTGCCACACTCAGGGCAATCCCATTCTCTGATATTTAGAGGTAGTTTTTCTACTACATGACCGCAATTAGAGCAACGCTTTGAACTGGGAAAATATCTATCAATCTTGATTAATTCCCGTGCGTACCATTCTGCTTTGTACTCTAATTGCCTAACTAACTCTCCCCAGTTAGCATCACTTATTGCTCTGGCTAATTTGTGATTCTTAGCCATATTCTTGATTGCCAAGTGCTACTTTTAATCTCATCAAAACGCTCAAATTTGATTAAAGCGCTTCAGTAGATAGAGCATCACTGATGACAATAGAATCATTGATAACAGTGAAGGCAGTAGCCTGCAAAGCTCTCAACATT
>JBFRWE010000153.1:0-10071 GCA_051439345.1 Xenococcaceae cyanobacterium | reverse complement strand
CGGTGTCCCCTACTCCCGCGCAAGGGGGCTTGAATAGTTGAGTTATCGGTCTGTCCCGTTGAATCTTCTTGATGTAAGCCCCCTTCGCGCCCCCACTCCCCACTCCCTGCGCTTCGCGCATTTGACGGGAAACATCTCGACTTATCAGCACCTAAACAAAATTAATTACACATGGGACTTCTTCTGTTCACTATTGCCTATTGCCTATTGCCACCTCAACCAAAAAATTAATTTTGTACTACTACTTAATAGTAGGAAGGATAGTCGCCCGCCACTGTTTGTAAAAGTAATCAAATGTTAACAATTAGCAGACAGAAGTAATACGAGAGAAAAAAAATGCTATTTTGAAATTGGGATAATTGACAATTATTCTTATCCTCAAAAAAGCAGCGATAATGCTTATTCTCCCTTGTAATTATTAAATCTGAGATGCTTCGAGTAGTATTCTTAGCTTTAAGAAAGAGGTTTTAGATTTTAAATGACTTGCCTGGCATCTATCACCTAAAACCTCAGAGTTTACCTAGTTGAGATGAGCTTATTGCTGTTTTTTCAGCTCAATTAAACTATCTCTAGATCGAGAGATGAAAACAGGTTAGCAAGAACAACCACGATAAGAAGAACCTGTATCCATAGTGTTTTTAGCCCAAACACTTATCTGTTCGTCAGTAAGGCTTTCAGGTTTAGAGGGTAGATTAATTTGATAAACAGTCATTCCTCCTTCAGCAGTTGTGAGAACTGAGGTATTGGCTTGCCCTTGATTGACGATAACTTTAGCAGTATCATTAAGAGCCATTCCTGCTTCTTGTAAAACTACCGTAGGTTCGTTGATAAAACGTTTGCAGAAATCTTCATCAATCCAAGTTTTAGCCACAATTTTAGATAGGACTGTTTCCCATAATTTTGGGTTTTCTGCTGATTTCATTGGTTTCCTCTTTAATTTTATTAATTTTTAATAAAGATATAAAAATAAAATCGCCTAGTCAATTAGAAATAATACTTAATAGTCAGTAATTATTCCTAAGACAATTTGATGATTTTACTTAAAATAGAAATTTAAAAAAATAATTTTTTGGTGATTTTATTTATGAAGGTAAAATTCTAAGTATTTTTTCTTAAGTAATTATAGTTAATTGATAAGAAATTGAGACTCGAAAATCCACGTAAATTTAGTAGTTAGAATTACAAACTTTATCGGCAAAAAATTTTTTTATAAGAGTAATATTTGTGGGTTGCTTTGCTCTCTAATGCTCGATCTATATTTGTATTCAAAATTTGTATTCAAAGTCATAATAGAGAACGATTGGTTAATTTAGCAAGAGTTTCGGGAATTATATAAATAGCAGTGGTTTCAACGAATTTTATCAAGTTTTTTAAAGTGATTTTAAACTTAAGAAAATCTTTAACTTCAAAAGCTCTGAGAGGGATATGGTGCTGAAGCTATCAGGATACAAAATCGAGTCCAAAATTCAGACTGGCTCTAGAAAAATTATCTATCGAGGTTACGACGAAAAAGAGCAAAGAAGAGTAATTATTAAAATACTCAAATCTGAGTATCCTGCCCTCCAAGATATTGCTTACCTCAGACAAGAATATAGAATTGCCAGTAATCTATCTTGTGAAGGAATAGTTAGATGCTATAGTTTAGAAAAATACGATCGCTATCTTGCTCTAATTTCAGAAGATTTCGGTGGTCAATCTCTACAAGAGTTTCTTTTATCTCAATCAATTAAATTATCGGAGTTTCTGAGAATTGCCATTTTGTTAACCACAACTATTGGCAAATTACATCAAGCATCAATTATCCATAAAGATGTCAAACCGTCTAATATCATCATCAACCCAGAAACAGGACAGGTTAAACTTACCGATTTTGCTATTTCCTCTTACCTCTCTTCCGAACAGCCAGTGTTAGTCAATCCTGACGTAATTGAGGGGACACTTGCTTATATGTCCCCAGAGCAAACGGGAAGAATGAATCGTTCCCTTGACTACCGCAGCGATTTTTACTCTTTGGGTGTAACTTTCTACGAAATGTTGACAGGTAGATTGCCTTTTCTCCTTGAAGAGCCAATGCAATTAATTCACGCCCATTTGGCAAAAAAACCTATTCCTCCTCATCAAATTAATACAGAAATTCCCGAAGTAGTTTCATCTATCGTCATGAAACTATTAGCCAAAAATGCTGAAGATAGATATCAAAGTGCTGCTGGACTAAAAATCGACCTAGAAAATTGCTTATCTCAATGGCGAAGGGTGGGAAAAATTGAGAATTTTACTTTAGCTCAAAAAGACAAAGGCGATCGACTTTTACTCCCACAAAAACTCTATGGTAGAGAAGCGGAAGTGTCTGCTTTGATGGATGCTTTTGAACGCATCAAACTGGGACAAATCGAACTAGTGTTAGTTTCTGGCTACTCTGGTATTGGCAAGACCTCAGTTATTAATGAAATTCATAAACCCATTGTTAGAGAAAAAGGATATTTCATTAGTGGTAAATTTGACCAGTTTAAGCGCGATATTCCCTACGGAGCATTAATTCAAGCCTTTAGCTTATTAATTGAGCAAATTTTAACCGAAAGTTCAGGACAGATAGCTACTTGGCAAGAGAAGCTATTAGCAGCTTTAGAAAGTAATGGTAATATTATTATTGAGGCTATTCCTGAAGTAAAGCTAATTATTGGTGAACAGCCTGATGTACCCAAGTTAGGAGCTACAGAGGCAGAAAATAGATTTAACCGAGTATTTCAACAATTTATTCGTGTTTTCTGTCAACCTTCTCATCCTTTAGTTCTCTTTGTTGATGATTTGCAGTGGGCTGATTTAGCAAGTCTAAAACTAATTCAGAACTTGGTAAGTGAAGGGCAGTATCTATTAATCTTGGGAGCTTATCGAGATAATGAAGTCAGTCCAACTCATCCTCTTATTCAGACAATTGAAACAATTCAACACACCCAAGCAGTAGTTACAAACATTTATCTTCAACCCTTAATTCCAGAACATATTACCCAGTTTGTTGCCGATACTTTTAATAATGTTCCAGAATCAAAACCGATTCAATCCTTAGCCAAACTACTATTTCATAAAACTCAAGGCAATCCTTTCTTTTTAACTCAACTACTCAAAACTCTTTATGTCGAGAAATTAATAACTTACGATATTTCCCGTGATAGGTGGCAGTGGAATATCAAAGACATTCAAGGGATTGGAATTACCGATTATAACGTGGTTGAGCTTATCGCCAGCAATATTAGCAAACTCGACCCAAGTACACAACACATACTTAAATTAGCTGCCTGTCTTGGTAATCAGTTTAGCTTAGATATGCTAGCCATTGTGAGTGAACAATCTATTAAAAGTACGGCAACTCAATTGTGGTTAGCATTACAAGCTGGTTTAATCTTACCTCAGAGTAATAACTATAAAATTTCTTTAATCTTAGAACAAGAACCATTAGAACTTGAACCGCAGAGCGTCGATTCCTCACAGTTAGAGCAAAATTCAAATCAGGTAGATTCTCTCGATTATGCTGATGTTGCTAAAATTAAGTATAAGTTTTTGCACGATCGAGTTCAGCAAGCAGCTTATTCCCTAATTGACGAAGCCGATAAAAAACTTACTCATCTCAAAATTGGTAAATTATTACTTCAGAATACTACTCCCGAAGAACAAACAGAAAATATATTTGCTCTAGTTAACCAATTGAATTTGGGCATTGAATTTATTATTAGTTCAACCGAAAAACATGAGCTAGCCCAGCTAAATTTAATTGCTGGTTCAAAAGCCAAATCATCAGCAGCTTATGAAAGCGCACTGAAATATTTACAGATAGGAATAATACTTTTATCTAATGATAGCTGGACTAATGATTATCAATTAACACTATCTTTATATCTACAAACAATAGAAGCAGAATATCTTAATAGTAATTTTCAACAATCTAATAGATTAGCTAAAACTGCTCTCGATCGAGTTCAAACAAGATTAGAAAAACTCAAGATACATAAACTTATTATCCAGTCTGATATTGCTCAAAATCAAATGCAAAGAGCGATAAATACTGGACTAAAAGTTTTAGAAATGCTAAATATTTCTTTATGCCAAGAGCTTCCTCAAAAGATCGCTATTAAGGATTTAGCTAATCTACCCACAATGGTCGATCCTGAGCTAATTGAAGCTTTTAGTATTTTGAAAAAAATCGGTGAAGCTGCTTTTATTATTAATCCAAATTTATATGTTGATATCATATTTACACAAGTTAATTTATCTATCAAACATGGAAATTGCCCACTCAGTTTAGTGGCATATAGTGATTATGCTTTATTTCTCTGTAGTTTTTTTGAGGATATTAATTCTGGTTATCAGTTTGGACAGTTAGCATTAAATTTACTGTCACAATTTAATGCTAAAGAACTTAAATCAACTGTATTAGATGTTGTTAACGGTCATGTTAGACATTGGCAAGAGCCTATTCAGTTAACATTAGCACCTTTAATTGAGGCTTTTCAAGCTGGTTTAGAAACTGGAGAATTAATTTATTCTGGCTATGCTGCTATTAACTATTGTACTCATATATTTTTCTTGGGAAACTCTTTGGATTTTGTCGCTCAAAAGTACAAAGAGTTTACCGATCTAATGATTCAATTAAATCTAGAATATCATTCTTCTGTTAATCAAATTATTTATCAATTAATATTGATATTAACAGGCAAAAATAATCAAAAAGAAAAGCTGGTTGGCAAGGCTTTTGATGAAGATGAAATGTTGCCAATTTTTCAAGAAACTAATAATCTTACTGCGCTATTTTTTGGCTATTTATCGAAAACTATTCTGGCCTATCTATTTAAAAACTATGTTGATGCTACCCGTTATGCTGAGTTGACTCAAACTTGTATTCAAGCAGTTCCTGGATTATTAGTTGTTGCCGAACATAATTTCTACTATTCCTTAGCTCTTTTAGCTCAGTATTCTCAGTTAGATGAACAAGAGCAAAATAAATATCTCGAACAAGTAAACACTAATCAAGAACAAATGAAGAATTGGGCATATCATTCTCCAGACAATTTCCAGCATAAATATGAATTAGTAGAAGCAGAAAAAGCAAGAGTTTTAGGTCAGAATTGGCAAGCAGGAGAGTTATACGATTTAGCTATTAAAAATGCAGCCAAACAAGGCTATTTTCAGGAAGAAGCATTAGGCAATGAACTAGCAGCAGAATTTTATTTGAGTTGTCAGAAAGAAAAGATAGCTCGTACTTATTTAATCGATGCTTATTATAGTTACTTTCATTGGGGAGCAGTAGCTAAAGTCAAAGATTTAGAAGCAAAATATCCCAAAATTCTGGAGCGTGTTGCTCAAAAAGCAACTATGGCTACTGATTTGATTGCTACCTCACCAACAACTACCACCTCACAAATAAATTTCGCCACATTAGATGTAGTTTCTATTCTTAAAGCATCCCAAGTTATTTCTCAAGAAATACTCCTCGATCGATTATTAGATAAATTAATGAAAATTTTGTTAGAGAATGCTGGAGCGCAAATCGGTTTTCTAGTATTGTTGAGAGGAGATAAATTAATGATCGAGGCTGTATCCTCAGTAGACCAAAAATATTTAACCTTAAAACGCCCTATTCCTGTAAAATTAAGTCGGCAACTCCCTTTGTCTATCATCGAATATGTCCATAGAACTCAAAAAGATGTAGTTTTAGATTATATCGATCGAGAATCAATCTTCTCTGAAGATCCTTACTTTGAAAAATGTCAAGCGAAATCCATTTTATGTACACCAATCGTCAAACAAAATAGTTTTTTGGGCTTGGTTTACCTAGAAAATAAACTGGTTAAAAATGCTTTTATTCCTAAACAAGTAGAAATTATTAAGTTGCTTTGCTCTCAAGCAGCAATTTCTTTAGAGAATGCTTTACTTTATCGTAATCTAGATCGTTCTAGAGCCATAGAAAGAAGTGCCAACCAAATGCGTAAAGCTCTGGAGAAAGAAAGAGAATTAAATGAACTTAAATCTCGCTTCATTTCTATTACTTCTCATGAATTTCGGACTCCGCTTACTACTATCATGGGTTCTACAGAATTACTTAAGTATTATGGCGACAAATTGAATACTGAGAGAAAACAAGTACATTTCGATCGAATTCAATCTTCTGTCGAACACATGACTAATTTATTAGAAGATGTATTGTTAATAGGTAAGATAGATGCCGATAAAGTAACTTGTAATCCTAGCAATTTTGATTTAATTGTATTTTGTCAAAATTTAGTAGAAGAAATAAAAGTAGGAATTGATAATAGTAAATATCAAATTGCGTTTAGTCATGAAGGTTCAGATTCTCAAGTTTATATAGATGAAAGATTGCTAAAGCAAATTCTTAGTAATTTACTTTCTAATGCCATTAAATATTCTCCTAGTGGCGGAACTATACAGTTTAACTTAAATTGTCAAACAGACAAAAGCATTTTTCAAATTCAAGATCGGGGTATTGGTATTCCAGAAGAAGATTTACCTCAATTATTTGAATTGTTTCATCGGGCAAATAACACTGATAATCTTCCTGGGACTGGATTAGGACTTAGTATAGTAAAACGATTGGTAGATGCTCACAATGGTGATATCCAAGTCGAGAGTCAAGTTGGAGTGGGTACAACTTTTACTGTGACAATTCCCAAAAGTGTCTCAGAAAACAGTAGTAATTAGTTTGCTTTGATTTGTGCAAACTGCTTGAAGTTTTTTTACTAACTTTTATTAATTTTTGTGAATCAAAGCTGACAAAAAGCAAAATCAGAATAAATAGACTAATAAACTAGGAAACAAGCCAAATAGGTGGAATAATAGAGTCCGCAGATGCACACACACAGATGTTTATTTGATTGGTGCGATAAGTGAGAAGTGAGAAGTGAGAACGCATGATTCCACAGCAATTGACGCTGAAAAATTTTCTTAGTTATCGTGAGGCAACCTTAGATTTTCGAGGATTGCATACTGCTTGTATTTGTGGAGCAAATGGCGCAGGAAAGTCTTCTTTATTAGAGGCGGTTACTTGGGTAGTTTGGGGTAAAAGTCGTGCAGCTACAGAAGATGATGTAATTTATGCTGGAGCTAATAATGTTAGGGTAGATTTTGAGTTTAGCAGTAATAATCAGACTTATCGTATCATTCGCTCTCGTCCGAGGGGAAGAAGTAGTTCCCTAGAGTTTCAGGTGGCAACTACATCGGGGAAATTTCGTTCAATTACAGCCAAAGGTGTCAAGGCAACACAACAAGAGATTCTGGATGTGCTGAAATTGGACTATGATACTTTTGTTAATTCTGCTTATTTGCGTCAAGGACGAGCGGATGAATTTATGTTACGTCGTCCTGGAGAAAGAAAACAGATTTTAGCCGATCTGCTGAAATTAGATCGCTATGAGGGATTAGCTAGTCAAGCAAAAGATTTAGCTAAAGAGTATAAAGTACAAGCAGAGCAACTAGAACAGAGTTTAGAGCCACTAGAAGCAAAAATAGCCACAAAAAAGCAGATTCAGTTAGAATTAGCTAGTTTGGAAGTAGAATCGATTCAACTACACCAAGCCCAAGCAGAAGATCGAGCCTGTCTAAAAGAATTACAAGCGATCGAACATCAACGTCAAGCTTGGGAAAAACAGTTAGTTTGGCAACAAAATCAATATCAAAATTTGAGTCAAGATTGCGCTCGATTGGAGAAAGATATTAAGATCCTTAAATCTCAATTGACCGAGCTAGAAGAACTAATTGCCCAAGAACCAGAAATTAATAGTGGATACGAACAATTATTACAGAAACAAGCTGAAGAGAAAGATTTTTCGGCTAAATTTGCTGCTTATCAATCGGCACAACAGCAAAAACAGCAACTAGAACAACAACTAATTCAACAAACTAACGAACTGAATTTACAAATACGCCAAATTCAAACTAATATTGATTCGATCGCCAAACAAGAAGCAGAAATTCAACAAATTCTCAGTCGTACCACTGAAGTAGAAGCAGGACTGACAAAATTACAAGAAAGCCGTCGGCAGTTACAAGAATTAGATAAAATACAGCAGTATTTTGCTCCTCTACTCCAACAACGTCAAACTCTGCAAACAGAAATCGAACGAGTTGAAGCAAGGTTAAACGCTAAATTAGAGCAACTTTATACTTCGGCTGAACATTTATCTACAGAAATTGCCAGAGTACCCCAAATGCGGGAAGCTGTTTTAACTGTAGATGCGCAAATTGATGAACTAGATAAAAAAAGAATTTATCAAAAGCGAGTCGAAGAAAAGGGCTTAGAAAGAAAAGGATTTCGGGAAAGATTACAAGCCAACCAAAGAACCTATGAACAGCAATTTCAAGAATTACAACAAAAACTAGAAATGTTGTCTATTCCTGATGCTATTTGCCCTCTCTGTGAGAGAGGATTAGATGAACATCATCGCCATCAAGTTATTAGTAAAACCCAGCAACAGCAACAAGAAATTGAATCGCAAATTTGGGTAATTAAAGAACAGTTAGTTACTTGCGATCGAGAATTACAATTACTGAGACAAGAATATAAAGACTTAGATCGAGAATTATCTGGTTATGATGCCCTGCAACAACAATTAGGACAATTAGAAGCTCAATTAGAAGCCAGTGGAGAAATTCATAAACAGCTAAAAAATATTAAAGCAGAACGAGAACAACTAGAGCGACAACTTTCTGCTGGAGAATACGCAGGAGAGTTAAATTCTGACTTAAAACAGTTAGAAATAGAACTACAACAACTCAACTATGATGAAAAAACCCATGCCTTACTTAGAGAAGAAGAAAGACGCTGGCGATGGGCGGAAATTAAACAGGCAAAAATAGATGATGCCAAAAAACGTTTAGCTAAACTCCATGAGCAAAAACCAGAACTTGTAGAGCAAATTACTAACTTACAAAATTCTCTGGCTAAATTGTCGCTCGATTCCCCGATCAAACAGCAAATCGATCGCATAGAACAACATATTACCCAATTAGGTTACGAACAGTCCAAACATCAAAATCTCCTGGCTTCTCTGCGTCAGGCACAATCTTGGCAAGTACGCTATCAAGAATTAGCCAAAGCTAAACAGCAATACCCTCAACAGCAAAGTCGTTTACAAGAATTAGAGCAGTTATTACAAATACGTCTACAAGATAAAAGTGCTGCTGAAGAACAAATCAAAAATTATCAATCCCAAAGAGAACAAATTGAAGACAATAGCAGTGCTATTCAACTATTAGAACAAAGAATTTATCAACGCCGTCAGCAACTAGATGATTTAATTGCTCAACAAGGAAGATATCAACAATCTCTTACCCAAATTGAGCATTTAAAAGCTCAGTATGATGATACTCACCAACAACTAACCCAAATCAAGAAAAAATATCGAGTTTATCTAGAATTGGGGCAAGCTTTTGGTAAAAATGGTATCCAAGCTTTAATGATCGAAAATATTTTACCCCAACTAGAAGCAGAAGCTAATCATATCCTTTCTCGTCTAACAAATAATCAATTTCACGTTCAATTTTTAACCCAAAAAGCATCCCGCAGTAGTTCCAAGAAAAAAACTAAATTAATTGATACTTTAGATATTTTAATTGCCGATGCTAGAGGTACTCGCCCTTATGAAACTTATTCTGGTGGTGAAGCTTTTCGGATTAATTTTTCGGTACGTTTAGCACTAGCAAAACTATTAGCGCAAAGGGCTGGTACTTCCCTGCAAATGCTGATTGTCGATGAAGGTTTTGGTACACAAGATTCTGAAGGTTGCGATCGATTAATTGCAGCGATCAATGCGATTTCCTCTGACTTTGCTTGTATACTTACTGTTACTCATATGCCCCAATTTAAAGAAGCGTTTCAAACCAGGATAGAAGTATATAAAGGCGATCGAGGTTCTGAGTTACGGTTGTCTAGTTAGGTTTATTTACGGATAGATTGTTCTCTAATAGCTCAATCTCCAAATGAAATACGAGCGATTATTCTGGCTTGTCGTCATACTTGTTAGTATGAAATAAAGTATGATCAAAAAAGTTACTATCATGACTCAT
>JBFRWE010000152.1:0-10780 GCA_051439345.1 Xenococcaceae cyanobacterium | reverse complement strand
CATTTAAAATTCTGACTGCTAGTAGACAAACGGGGATCTTTTTCTCTTTCTTATGTTTGTTTACGATTAGTTTATTTATGCAAGAGGCAGTACTAGAGCCTTATGGTGGAGAGGTTTTCGGTATGTCTATTGGTGATAGCACTCAATTAAATGCTTTTTGGGGTATTGGTATACTTCTTGGTTACAGTGCTACAGGATTTTTAATTGTTCCCCGCTTGGGTAAAAAATTCACCACTAAAGTTGGTTGTCTGTTGGGTGCGGTGTGTTTTATTTTGATTATTGTAGCCGGGTTTACTCAACAAGAAAATATCCTCAGAGCAGCAATGGTTTTATTTGGTATAGCAGCAGGAATGGCTACTATTGGGGGGATCAGTTTAATGCTCGATCTTACCGCAGCCGAAACCGCAGGTACTTTTATTGGTGCATGGGGACTAGGTCAAGCTGTCTCAAGAGCTTTAGCCACTGTAACTGGGGGAGTTATTTTAGATCTTGGTAGAGCTATTTTCACTACCCCTGTTTTAGCCTATGGTTTAGTTTTCGCTCTTCAAGCTGTAGGTATGCTCCTGTCTATTTTTATTCTTAATCGAGTAGATGTGCAAGAATTCAAAAATACTACAGGGAAAGCGATCGCCACTGTGATGGAAGGAGATTTAGACGGTTAAAAGGTTTTTCCTCCATGTGCTAAAGCAACAAGGCTTCTAAACTCCTTTACCGTGAAAGTTTTCTTGGAATTTACTAAGGCCTTATTCGAGCGAAAATTAATGCCAACAGCAGCTAAAGTAGCCTTAGTTGTTGGTAGAGTTTTATTTATAATCAATCATGGTTCAGCTTTATTTGAAGATAAAATGACCGAGAGGGATGACGAGGTTGCCTCATCATAGCCGCCCTCGACAGTTCCTTTAAGTCGGGGAACCCGCCCAACGGACTGTCTCGCAATCGAGGTGTTGACAAAACGTCGATGGATTTCTGGGTTGCTTACTTATCTAGTTCCTTATGCTGTTAACATTCATGGACAATATATTAGTCAGCCTTCAAAACAAAAAGATAAAATGAGGTAATTTCGTTCTTACTTCCTTCTCTTGCTAAGAAGACCGATTAAAATAGGCGCAAAACCTTGAAAAAACATAAAAATAAAATAGGTAATCTTACAGTGGAAAGGGAGGAATGAGACAAAGTCAATTCTCCTCTGGTTTTTACCTAATTATTATCTTTAAATCAGTCAAAAATAATCAAAAAGACAGTAATATTTAATTTTTTAGGATATTGAAATGATTCGTGTATTGGTAGCAGATGACCAAAATTTAATTAGACAAGCATTACAGATCTATTTAGAAAATGAAGGTGATATTCAAGTTATTGTCAGTGTTGATAGTGGGATAAAAGCGATCGAAGAAATAGAAAAGCATCATCCTGATGTAGCAGTTATCGACTTAGAAATGCCTGGTATAGATGGCTTGACAACAATTAAAATTATTCGCCAGCGTTTTCCTCAGACTAAAGTATTAGTACTCAGTTCTCACGATAGCCAAGACTGTGTTAATCAGGCTTTACAATCAGGAGCAAATGGATATATGCTCAAAAATAGTTCTGCCGAAGAACTCGCCACTGTTATTCGTTCTGTTGCTCAGGGTTATTTTCAATTGGCACCAGGATTATATGAAAAAATATCCAAAAATCTGAATTCTAGTAGTACCGAAGACGTCGGGTATCTAGAACAAGATTTAGCCGAAAAAATCGAAGATATTCAAGCAGAGTTCAATCAAATTGTCGAATCAGAGAATAAAAAACTACGTGAAGAAATTGGCAGTAAAATAGACGTGGAAACTAGCAAGATCAGAAACGAAATGTTACTAGATATTGATGTCAATTTAAATGATATTAAAGCAGAAGTGGAACAAGGATTAAGGGTATTCCAGCACAAAGTATTTCAACAAATGCAAGACGAATGGAATTCTTTTAGGGGTCACATAGAAAGCCAGGGTTTAAGTAGTTTAAATAATAGCTTACAAGAACAAAAAATGATTCGAGTACAGTTGATGCAACTGCGAGAATCTTATCAGCAACTAGAAAACAAACTAGGAACTTTATACAAAGTTTTTTTAATATCTCTACTTGCTATTATTGTGATGTTTCTGATCATTAGTTTTTAGTTTTAACCAAAAAAGAGTTCGGGATAATTAATAACTTCAATTACTGAAAACTGTTAAGTGCCTAAACAAATTAATTAGACATTGAACTTCTTCTTTTATCTTTTCCCTTTTCCCACCTCAACCAAGAAATTAATTTTGTAAGACTACTTAATTGAGATCGCTGCCTAAAATAAATAGACTTAATAGAGTTCCACTATTTAAAAGACTATGGAGTAGCATAGGCGCAAAAAGATTACGCGATCGAGTGTAAACAAATCCTAAAACAATTCCTAAAGTAGCTAAGGGTAAGACTTCAGAAAGGCTTAAATGCGCGACCGCAAAAATAAAACCACTGATAATAATAGCACTCCACACTGGCACATAACGAGTTAAAGAAGACAAGAGAAACCCTCGGAACAGAATTTCTTCAAAGATAGGTGCAGCAATAGAAGCAGTAATAAAAAATATAGCGAGTGCCACTTTATCTTGTGCCTGAAGAGCCAAAAATAACAACGGATTACTACCACCTTGTCCCTGCCATATTTGTTGATTAATTAGAGATACCAGTAAAACCAAAGGTAAAGCAACTAAATAACCACCAAATCCCCACACAAACCAGTTACTAGAAAATTTGAAATTAAACCAATTTTCAGGTAGAGGCAGAAAAGGTTTTATGGATAAATAAAGGACAGCAATTCCCCCTAAAGACATGATGATATAAGTGGCTAGAACATACAAAGCTTTAACTCGTAAACCATAATTGGCTGGATTAAAACCCGATATACCTAAAATAAAAGGAAGTACAAATTGTCCAATAAAGAAAAACCCAACAATTAAAACTTGCCAAATAATTTCCCAATCCCAAGGAGTTGTCCAAGCAATATTACTATTAGTTGCTAATATTGCTCTCTCTTTTTTCCATACCCATTGAACAAGTAAAGTAATTAATAAAATAAATCCAGTAATCGATCCTACAAAGGGAACACTGCTAATTAGAGCTAATTTTACAATGGCTTTTTCGGCTAGATATTGTTCTTTTTCTGCTAAGTTAGATAGATAAACTTGGCGATTTTCTATTTGATATAGTTGTTTTAAAACTCTATTCTGAAGCCAACCATCCAAATTACTATTAATAATTGATTCTGCTTGAGGAGTAACGGAAAGCGATTCAGTCCACAAGCTTTTAAGTACCGTTGCTGTTTGGACAAATTTGTCTTGAGAGTTACCTACCTCTTCAATAAGTTTATCCCAAGTAGATATTGCTTGCTCTACATCACCTCGAGCAGCATTAAGAATACCAATTTTTAGGACTAATTCATGAATAAAATTATCAATTCCCGCAATTTCTTGGGTTAATCCTTGTTGTTGTAGAGCAATAGTTTTGTTGGTCTGAGAATCATTAATAATATCAATATTAGAGCTATCAATATTCTTATAATTATCTGCCTGAGAAGAAAGTTTATCTAACTGTGCTTGAAAATTAGCACGACTAACTTTTGCTTGTTGACGAGCTTTTTGATATTGTTTCTCTGCTGCTACTAGTGGTTCTTTCCCTACTATAGTATCGATCATACTCTGTAAATTAGCTTGTTCTTCTCCAACAGAAAATTCAGTTACATGAAGTACTAAATTAGTTTGATATAGTTCTAAGCGACTTTGAATCTGAGGTTGAGACAAACTATTTCCCAGAGATGATAAAACTTGGACGATCGCTAAAACAGTTAACAAGGCTAGAATTAACCTTTTTATAAGCATTTATCCTCCCTAGGCAATTTTGTAGACATATTTAAATATTATTAAACATTATCCCACCTCTCCCATCTTCCCATTGCCTCAACATTTTAAATTTGACTACAATTTTACTACTTACTGCTTCTCAGGGCATTTGATGTTATCATCCAATGTGGATTATGGCTCAAGTAATCAACTATTGCTTTGAAACACAAGGAGGCTTAGAAGATTGGCTACTCGCGTTATTATTGTGCGTCATGGACAAAGCAATTACAATGCCAAAAAAATAATTCAGGGTCGTTGCGATGAGTCAGTCTTAACAGAGAAAGGGATTGCTGACGCAAAAATAGTTGCTAATACTCTCAATAATGTCAAAATTGAGGCTTTTTACTGTAGTCCTCTACAACGGGCCCAACAAACTGCGGAAATTATTAATTCTCAGTTAAATAGCTCTCTTTCCCTACAACCCACAAATAAATTAATGGAAGTTGATTTACCCCTGTGGGA
Organism: Xenococcaceae cyanobacterium; assembly: GCA_051439345.1. Lineage (GTDB taxonomy): Bacteria > Cyanobacteriota > Cyanobacteriia > Cyanobacteriales > Xenococcaceae > JASJDJ01. Next base: position 6,413 of record JBFRWE010000152.1, on the reverse strand, counting down.
AAAAAAACAAAAACAAGAAGTAGCAGAAAAATACTCTCAAGATTATGGTCAATGGAAAGAGAATCCCCATCAATTCAAGATGGTTTTGCCAGGAGGAGAAGAACACTATCCAGTGCTTTCTCTCTACGAACAAGCACAACAGTTTTGGCAAGAAATTATTCCGCAACACCAAGGGCAAACCGTTTTGATTACTGCCCACAATGGCATCAATCGTTGCTTAATCATGAGTGCTCTTGGCATTCCCCCAGAACGTTATCATTCTATTCAGCAATCTAATTGTAATATTAACGTACTGAATTTTACTGGTGGTTATGGTGAATCAGTACAGCTAGAATCTCTCAATCAAACATCTCATTTGGGTATTCCTCTTCCCTCTATCCGCAACCCCCATCAAGGACCTCGTTTACTACTAGTCCGTCACGGAGAGACGCAGTGGAATAAAGAATCCAGATTTCAGGGTATTAAAGACATTCCGCTTAATGAGAATGGCAAGGCACAAGGAAGAAAAGCTGCGGAATTCCTGAAAGATGTAGAAATAAATTTTGCTGTAACTAGTTCCATGTTACGCCCCAAAGAAACAGCAGAATTGATTCTAGAACACCATCCCGATGTTACCCTAGAATCTAATCCCCAACTTCAAGAAATTTGTCATGGTTTATGGGAAGGAAAACTAGAAGCAGAGATTGAATCAGACTTTCCTGGTTTATTAACTCAGTGGAAAGAAGCCCCAGAAACTGTCCAAATGCCAGAAGGAGAAAACTTACAACAAGTTTGGGATCGAGCGATCGCAGCTTGGGATAAAATTGTCAAAGCTCATAATCACCCTGACTCCCCTCAGACTGGCATTGTCGTAGCTCACGATGCCATTAACAAAGTGATTATATGCTATCTCCTGGGTTTAAAACCAGATAATTTCTGGAATATTAAACAAGGAAATGGGGCTGTTAGTGTTATCGATTATCCTCAAGGTGCAAAAGGTAAACCCGTTTTACAAGCAATAAATATTACCACCCATTTAAGTGAAGGAATTTTAGATCGAACTGCTGCGGGAGCCTTGTAAGGATATTTCCAGAAAATAAAGTAACCAACAAAGTAGGGTGGGCAAAATTAGGTTTCAATTGTCCTGCTGAGTTGACAGTTAGTTTGCCCACCATTACCCTACATACAAAAAATCTAATAAACTTTTGGTACAAAATTTTGCGTTTCCATAGGGGGACGATTAGATTCTGGTACTTTTTGTCTTGGTGGCAACTTAAAAGGTTTAGGAGTCAAATCTTCATAATTCACCATACTGAGAAGATGACTAATACAATTTAAGCGAGCGCGTTTTTTATCATCTGCTTCCACCACATACCAAGGACATTCAGGAATATCAGTAGAAGCGAACATATCATCTTTAGCCTTAGAATATTCCATCCATTTTTCCCGTGATTTTAAATCGATATCACTCAGCTTCCATCGCTTGGTAGGATCGTCAATTCTCGCTTGAAAACGGCGTTCTTGTTCTTTGTCACTGACCGAAAACCAATATTTAATCAGGATGATACCCGAGCGAATGAGCATACATTCAAACTGAGGACAAGAACGCAGAAACTCTTTATATTCTTCATAAGTACAAAAACTCATTACCCGTTCTACTACAGCCCGATTGTACCAACTGCGATCGAACAGAACTATTTCTCCTGCTGCGGGAAGATGGGCAACATATCTTTGAAAATACCATTGAGTTTTTTCGCGATCGCTCGGTGTTCCAAGTGCTACAATTCTGCACACACGAGGATTAAGACATTCAGTAATCCGATTGATTGTGCCTCCTTTTCCTGCTGCATCTCGACCCTCGAAAATCACTACAACTTTTAAATGCTTTTGTTTAACCCATTCTTGTAGTTTGACTAACTCGATATGTAGTTTAGCTAGCTCTTTTTCGTAAAATTTGTTACTGAGTTTTTTGTTTTTTTGCTCTGCTTCTGATTTTAATTTTTCTTTGGACATAATTTCCACTAGGGTTCAGAGTAATAATCTGTAGAGATGCTTAATTATTCACTACTGTAGCGATTAGTGTAATTTGCTCGAATATTTTTAGCAATCTCTTTAAATTTATCCAGGTAACTACAGACACTAACATGCTTCTGCAACTCCTGAACTCTCATTTTCAAGACAGGTCTAATAATTCGGTAATCCCTATCTATAGTTACACCAGTTACACCAAACAGTAGATTAAAATCGAGAATATACAATCTAAGTAATCATAATTAATTTAGACTTCAGTTAAAGAATTTCATGAGTAATTCAAGTAACTTTAGACAAGCAATGGCAGAGGTTAGAGGTAAAGCTCTAGTTGGCCCTGAGGTAATCGCTAATGCTCTACCCTACCTTGGTGGAGGTTTAGTTTTAACTGCTGTAGGTACTTATGGTGGTTTAGGCGTTATCAATTCTCGTCCAGACTTGTTCATGCCTACTTTTTGGGTAGCACTCATTGCTGAGTTTGCCCTATTTTTTGTTGCCCGTGGCATTGCCGAAAAAGGAGACAATAATACTGCCCTTCCTCTTTTGGCTGTCTACAGTCTTCTATCTGGTTATACTCTGAGTGGCTTAGTCTTTGTGGCTCTAGGTACTGCGGGAGTAGGCATCCAGGGAGTTGGTATTGCTGCTCTTGGCTGTGGTGCTACCTTTATTGTTGGTCGCAACATTGGCTCTAATCTGTCTGATGAAGATGGTCTTGCTTTAACCCAGACTATTCGTTTAGGGATTACAGCATTAGTAGTTGTGCTTGTAGGACAATTACTGTTTACCCTCTTTGGTGTATATACTCCTAGCTGGTTAGAAATTGCCATTTCTGGACTCGGTGTACTGTTATTTGCTGGTTCGGCAGTAGTCGATTTTTATATCTTGCCTAGAGCATACCGCAATGACCAGTATTTGCCTGCTGCTCTTTCGATGTACCTAACCTATATCAATTTATTTGTGTTTATTTTGCGCTTACTTATCGCTATTAATGGTAGAGACTAGTTTAGTAATTGCCGAATAAGATTAGCTTTTAGGGTGAGATTGCTCACCCTAAATCTCTAAAAAGACCGATCGCAGTTTTACAAGATCAATTACAATTATCAAGTAAAGAATTGTAAATCATCTGAAAAGATAATATAAGCCTAATGAGCGACCTTCAACCTACAACTACTCCCAAATTAGCAGAACCTAAGTTTGGCTTTAATGACTATGCTGAACGTTTAAACGGTCGAGCAGCAATGATTGGTTTTCTTTTGACTGTGGCGATCGAATATGTCACAGGACAGGGCTTATTAGCTTGGCTTGGCTTACAGTAATCTTAATCTGTACTTTAAGGAGTAATTGGAGATATCTATAAGACTCACACCAATTACTCTTTTGTCAAACATATACAATAATGAGTATGTATGGTTAGCTAAAAATAATCGTAATCTTGTTAAGATTATGCAGCAACCAAACTAAACTGTATTTTTGAATAGAGCAGCCGAATGAACGCTTTATTTTTCAACTTGTTCAAAAAAACTTATCGTAAAGAATCTGTCTCAAGCTTTATCCTCATATTGGGGGCAGTTGATGCGGTAATAGGTGGTGTTGGCGGACGCTGGACTTTAATGTCTTTTGGTTTATTTATGGTAGTGGCTTCGGCACTATTACGGTGGTATAAATTACAAAAAGCAGAAGCTGTAGTCAGCACCAAATCTCCTAGATATTTTTTACCTCCTAGTCCCTCTCGTCCTCCCTTACCTTTATTAACGAAAAAGAAACCACATTAGTAGAATTGGTTCGCCCTTCGGGTTCAACAGTTCTTGCTCCGTCCTATACGCGTTCGGAAACCTCAGCGCGGGCTGTGCGCTTTGCTCAAGCGGTGCGCGGGGAGGGGGGGTTTTATCATCAGATAGATCGGCTAGAAGTACAAACTTAAAATTATTAGAAACCCCCCTTCCACCCCTGCGGAATTTATAATCCGCAAAGGAACGCGCACCGAGGGAAACCCTTTCGGCAGTCGCTCATGGGGGAAACCCCCAAGAACGCGCTGCCTCACCACCACAATTGTTTCACGAAACGCCCCTAATAGGGTAAGAATACCGATCGCAATTAATTTGATTCTGGGAAATCTGTAGCTATAGGCATACACTTACAGACCAGCAGAAGTGAATCAGTTAAGCCCAAAAATCCCGATTCTATCTACTTTTATCCATAGTACTAGTTATGATGATGCATGCGATCGCATTCAGTACTGGGTAAAGAATAATATTTCTTGCTATGTGATCGCTGCTAATGTTCATGTAGTGATGATGGCATATTGGCACAAGGCTTATCAAAAGATATTACATAATTCTGCTTTGGTTACTCCAGATGGGATGCCTTTAGTCTGGGCAATGAGACTTTTCGGTATCAAAAAACAAACTAGAGTATATGGCCCCGATCTAATGTTAGCTTGGTGCGATCGCGCTGCCCAGTTGGGTATTCCTATTTACTTGTATGGTGGCAAACCAAAGACCTTAGCTAGACTAGAACATAACCTTAGAGAACAATTTCCCCAATTAATCATTGCAGGGAGTCATTCACCACCTTTCCGTCCTCTCACAGCTAGGGAAGAAGCAGAAGATATCGAGAGAATTCATTCATCTGGGGCAAAAGTAGTGTTTGTGGGTTTGGGTTGTCCTAAACAAGAACAGTGGATGGCAAGATGTAAAGGAAAACTGCCAGCAGTGATGATAGGAGTAGGGGCAGCCTTTAGTTTTCATAGTGGAGAAATATCTCAAGCACCCCGTTGGATTATGAAGTTGGGTTTTGAATGGTTATATCGTTTTATCTGTGAACCAAGAAGATTATGGCGCAGATATGTAATTAATAATCCTCTATTTTTAATTTTATTGACACTACAGTTCTTGAAAATTAAATTAGATAGTTTTTCTGCGATCGATACCACCAAAATTATCTCTAGTTCTGGGGAACAATAGGATAAATTGACTCCAGTTACCTGAATTTATGGGTAGTTCTCAGAATAAACCCTCTTCTAGTACCAATATTAATAAACTTAGAGAACGAACAAAAAAGTTAATTCTCGATATTCGCGCACCTCATAAATTCAAGCTGTTGCATTTTGATAGCCAACATTGGGGTCGAACATTATTGTTATTACTAGTAGATATTTTTGCCTTAGCATCTGCCTGGCAAATAGCTAAAAGTTTCAATCAATTTTATTCTCCTTTACCACCACAGTATATATGGTGGTCTTGGTTTGGTATTCCTAGTATCTTTTGGTTGTTTGCAACGTTAATCCTCATCTTTTTTGCCTATGGCGGTTTATATAAGTCTTCTACTTATAGTCAAAATTATCTTCGTGCTGGTCAATTAGTAAGTTATGTTTATTTGTTTTCTCTGGTTTTAAACTACTTTTATGACCCTAAATTAGATTTACCGCGATCGCTTTTTTTTGTAGCTTGGGTTAGTAGTGTAGCTACAGTTATTGGTGGCAGGTTATTAGTTACTCTTATTTTGCGTCAGTTTGATTTTTCTCTAGGGAAAGTTGCAGTTTTTATCATTGCACCAGCCTTAGACTTAGGAAAATTAGTCAAGATACTGAGCAAAAATCCCCATTACCAAATAGTTGGTGCTGCTTTAGCAACAACAGCCAATACGCAAACGACTTTACAAACCATCCTCCATTCTGGTGCAACCGAAGTCTTAGCCAAAGATTTACCCGAAACAAAATTAGCCTCTACTCTCTATTGGCAATTAAGACGTTACGGCATTGCTCTGAGATTAATTCCTTCTAGTCTTAAAATGCTTCATCGTCGAGGAGTATCAGAAATCTGGGGTGGTATACCAACTTTGCGGGTAGAAACTTCTCCTTTAGTGGGTTGGGATTATCGCTTCAAGCGTTGTATCGATTTTTTTGGTACTTTAATCGGGATTATTTTACTTGCTCCTGTATTTTTGGGTATTTCGATCGCGATTAAACTATCTTCTCCTGGTAGTGTATTTTTTCGTCAAGCCAGAATTGGTTTACACGGAAAAGCTTTTCAGATGTGGAAGTTTAGGACAATGATTCCTAATGCTGCCAAAATACAAAGTAGTTTAGAAGCTAATAATCAAACCGCAGATGGGATTATGTTCAAGATTAGGCAAGATCCCCGCATTACGCCTATCGGTCATTTTCTCCGCCGTACTAGTCTCGATGAACTACCTCAATTATTTAATGTTTTACTTGGTCAAATGAGCTTAGTAGGGCCTCGTCCTTTACCCGTAAGAGATGTAGAACGTTTTGAATCTTGGCATCATATTCGCCATCAAGTATTACCTGGTATTACTGGTTTATGGCAAATATCAGGACGGTCAGAAATAGAAAGTTTTGATGATGCTGCTCGTTTAGATTTGTACTATATAGATAATTGGTCGCT
>JBFRWE010000151.1:0-12929 GCA_051439345.1 Xenococcaceae cyanobacterium | reverse complement strand
GTGGAGTTTTCCAGTGGCTAGTTCTAAAACTCCATTTTGGAACGGTAGCCAATCAGTAGAGCTTTTCTCGTTCCATTTTCTACTAAACAGCTTCCGTTTTAATTTACCAACAATGTTTTTGATGTAGGTGTTAGTGCCGTAACCTTTAATATTTCGAGCCTCTAGAATGGCATCGATTTCTGTCTCTAGATATTGCTCACTAACAATTGTCCAGAGCCCCTTAGTTTCTAAGCTGTATGCCAACCAGGTTTTAAGTTCATCACAATAGACCCAAGTATCTCGATACTTTTCTGCTATCTCACCACCGATAAGATCTGGCTTGGGTGGTTTCTTATCAAAAGCATCACTACCATACTCATCTAACCAGCTATCAAAGCTAATGGCTTGAGCTAGTAGTTGTTTACGGAACTCTTCAATACCTTGTTTTTGAATATAATCGTCGATACCTTTACCCTCGCTCTCATCCCATTTAGGTAAAGTATAGATTGGAATCTCAAACTTTTTCAGGGCGTTGGCTAATTTAATAAGAGCTTGGAGGACTGGTTTTTTAGTATAGGTATCTGCATCAAAACTTAACATAAAGCCAAATCCAGCTTGAGCGTAATCTTCTAAAGATGGTACGAGATACCGTTTACCTTGGGGGTCATTCTTACTGGGGGTAAGTCCCATTTCTACCCCCATCAAAGCAATAGTAGGAATACCGTGAGAACAAGCGGAAATCGCTTTAAAGCCTCCTTCCGTTAATAGCAGCAGGGGATGACCGTTAATTTTATAACAATGTTCTTTTAGCTGGGGGAGATTATTCCAGTAATTAGGGTCAGTGGGGTGTATGGGCAGCAGTGCATCATATTCATCTCCACTAGCAGTGCGGTATTTAGGGGCTTTTTTACCCTGCTTATCTGCCCAAGGTTTATCGGGTCTAAACTGGTACTGACCGTTTGCCCCCGTGATTAAAATACCTGGGGATTTGGCTTGGTAGTAGAGGACTTGAGAGGCTTCGGGGATGTTGAGGGAGGAACAACCAGCTTCAATCCAACTACGGTCTAAGCCCCTTTTAATACAACATTCATAGATGTGCTGGTTGAGTAGATGGGGTGAATTTGTTTGATTCCCCTTATTTTTGTGGGTTTGAGCCGTGTAATCTTCTGGAATCTGGTTGAGAGTTGGGCTTGTAGAGGTAGAGTGTGCGGTGTGGGTATGGCAATTTTGCTCATTTAGCTCTACACTATAGGTAGTTACGTCGTTCATCGACTTTAAGAAACTCTCTGCTCTAATCAGTTCTTAGCTGGAGCAGGAACTATATTGAATAGCTTTGGAAAACCGCTTTGAAACTGTGCAAAAAGAATCAAGGGGCGGTTTTTCTGCTATTTGTCTTCTTTCAAGAATAGCTTATCTTTAGCGATGACTATTAGTTAAAAATTGTGTAGTCAACAAACCATAATATTTCGTTGAATTAAACGACTTCAGTGACTTCAGTATTAGAGTCAGATTCTTTATTTAATTGATTTGGTCGATCTGACTGCTTAGATTTATTTTGACTACTGAAAATTCTTTTAGGCTCAATAAACCGAGGAATGTCTAATGTGGGTTCGCTCAACATTTCTGTCACTATATATTGACCATTCTTGAAGATGGCTTTGACTTGAACGAAATAACAAGGCATTTGTTCGGATTTATCCCGTGCAGGATAGTGTTCGTAGGGTTCGACGGGAGCATTCCAGACTAGAGGAAAGTCTTGTGCTTTCACAAAATACTGTTTTGCATATTTCGATAACCTTTTATAGAATGCGTATCTGTTAATGTTGCGGTAAATGGTAATCACAGGAGAGGGACAATGGGAAACAACTCGCCATACCCCACGAAATATAAACTCTTCTGGTAATTCCGAGTATTGTTCTTCATCTAGGTAAAATTGGACTAATCGAAACGAATGACTAGGGGGGCTTCCGTCTGAATGATGAGTAATATTGGGATAAACTCTCAACAGCATTTCTCTTGAACCGTTCGACTCAAGCTCTTCTTTGAGAAGGCTAATTCGTGTTCGTTCAGTTCCTACAGCTTGTTTTAGAGCGCATTGTTGCTCGTTAATTGTAATGAAGATTTTTTCATCTTCTAAATAGGGGGTACATTTAATAATCCCTACTCCTGAAAAATAGACTTTCTTATCAGAATCAGACGCAGGTCCTTCACCTGCCTTATCATTATTACTCTTTGACTTTTCAGACTGTTGAGATTGCTTGAGGGCTTTGGCTTTCGTTTTAGTTGTAGCTGATTTTTTATTTTCTTCAGTTTGAAGTACGGAGGTTAATTTATTGGTTGCAGATATCTCTTCTGTGACGACAACAGAATTATTATTTGATGCTTTCTCTTTTTTAGAGGTTGCTTTCTTCTTGGATGATGTCTGTTTACTGGTAGGTGGTAAAGATTTCGCTTTCTTTTTAGCAGTTTTACCTCGTGTTTTTTTGTTTGTAGATGTTTGAGTTTTCTTTTGTGATGATTCTGTTGTCTTCTGTTGTGGAGAGGCAGATTCAGAAGCTAATTCAGCTTTAGCTTTATTTAGTAAAGCTAAGTACATTTTGCGTTGTCGTTCGTTGGTTGCCGAATTGAGTAAAGTTTGTAATTTTTGGAGCTTGGTTTTTTCGGCTGTCATCATCGTTGATTCTTGTTGATTCATGCGAGGGTTATTCAGAACGAAAATACATATAGAGAGTAGTAAATATAAAAGAGCTAATTATCAGTCCCTATATATGTGGACGAAGTGAATAACTAGGATAGGAGAGTTCAGTTAGCTTATTGTAAGCTAATAGACTGAGATATGTTACAAACAAGGTAATAATCGCTAAGATTAGTAATAAATTCAAAACGACTCTTGGAAATTTACCGTAAACTCTTGTTTATATCCTAGATGATGTTAACGTTGCTGAGTTGATGATTTGAGAATGTTTTGGAGAAACCAATCCAACTGTTGTAGTTTGTGATGAGTTGATAGTGATTGCCAATTCATGGAGCCGATTTTTATAAAAATGAAAACCTTGAACCAAAATCAATTAAAGAATCTTTACGAAACTGATGAGCATCTTTGGTTAGAAGAAACAATAAAACTCCTCAAAGAAAATCGATTAAATGACTTAGATTTAGAAAATTTAATTGAGGAATTAGAGAGCTTGAGCAAGAGGGATAAAAATCGAGTAAGCAGTTTTTTGGAACAAATAATCAGACATTTATTACTGCTCCAATACTGGAAAACAGAGCAGTCAAGAAACCAGAATCATTGGCGAGCCGAAATTCAATCGTTTAGAACTCAATTGAGAAAATACTTAACAACAAATTTGCAGAACTACTTAGGTGATGAATTGAAGACTATCTATCAAGATGCCTTAGAATATGTTAGACAAAAAACAGGATTCTCTGTAGATTTTCCTGAAGAATGTCCTTACACTTTAGAGAAATTATTAGATAAAAAATGGTTTAAAGATTGAATTGTCAACTGCTTCTTGGGTAAACTGCTCGTTGCTGTCATTTTAACTTTCCTAGTCCAAGAGGCTTAGTTTTTGTGGGCACCAATAAACTATGACGCTCGCAGGACAGGCTTGGAGCATTCTGAGCCAATTAACCCACTAAGATAACATAGATATCTAGAGATTGGGGTACTCATGACAAGTTCTGATGAGAGAAGAGCCCAGAACTACTCAGTAGTGCTGATTAATGATACTTATAACCTATAGGTAGCAGGGTTTTTAGAGTTGACTGAAAGATCCTAGAAACGGAATTATGGGAACTAAAAAGTTTTGATCTCGGAAAACCAGAGTTATATCAAATCACTTTAAGTCTGCTATAAATAAAAAGAGCGATCGCCCATAGTAGAAGCTTTATGTGTAGCAAATATTTAGTGATTTGATATTAGGCTTGGTCGAGAGAGGGCGAGCTTTTCGTAAATTCTGGCCAACTTAGGATGCCTCGCTCAGCATCTAACTCTACTAGCTGTCCTACTGGCAAAGCGGCATTTGCTCCATCATGACCAAAGGGAAGGTCAGAAACAATGGGAATACCCAATTTACTCAAACGCTCATGCAACACTTCTTCTACAGTCCAACTGTGAGCCCCTAAAGGGGCAGTACAGCGACTAAAACGCCCTAGAGCAATCCCTTTCACGCCTTGTAAAGCTTTAGACATTCTCCATTGAGTAATCATTCTATCAATGCGATAGGGAGCTTCTGTAACGTCTTCGAGAGCGAGAATTATACCCGGCAATTGGGGCTGAATCGGTGTCCCTAATAGATGGGTGGCAACAGTTAGATTCCCAGGAAAGAGTATGCCAGTGGCTTGACCTCCGCCCCAGCCTTTGCCTTTTAGCGGTGCTAAGGGAAGACCTTCCAGGCAATTAAATAACCGCTGGATAGACCAATCTGGTTCATTAGCAATGGTGGTTAAGAGGGGTCCATGAACACCGCAAATCCCTACTTGGGCAAGACTCCAAAGCAAAGCTGTAATATCCGAAAAACCTACAACCCATTTAGGACTGTTTATATAGTAATACTCTTCTTTTCCTCTGTTACTAGATCCTTTATGCCAATTTTCCAGCAGTCTGACACTGCCATAACCACCTCTGACACAAAGAATGGCTTTGCATTCTGGATCTTCCCAGGCTTGCTTCAGAACTTGTCGTCTTTGGTTATCAGTTCCGGCTAAATAGCCATAATGAGCATTCCAGTGAGTGTCAGTTTCTACTCTATAGCCACGAGACCGCCAAATTTCTATACCGCGCTCAAAAGGCTCTAAATCATACAAAGCACCGCTAGGAGCAACTACTCGCAAAAAGTCCCCTGGTTTTAGTGGTGACGGGGATGTGGTTGGGAATCTGGAGTTCAGGATTGGGAATTGCATAGCTAATTGTGTCTACAGATAAAAAGTTTATAGCAGCTGCTAACAAATCTGGGTACTTGGAAAGAGGATGTATCCAATACCTCCTCTTTTTATCCAAACCTCTGTTAACTCATCTAGTCTATACTTTCGCTTTACTGTATCATTGGAAGGTGCAGCTGGATCATTGACGAGAACCCACTTATCTTGTTGAAGTCCGCAAATTGTAACTAGGTGTCCTGATGTCTCTTCAACAGCTGCATTTGTGAGTTCTCCCTTTTTATACTTTATGGATGCCACTATAGGTATGTTTCTTTCGAGCATGAGTGCTACACTTTTCCAGCTTGAGAAACTAGCGATATATCCTAAAGCCCCCCATCGAGAAGCAGCCCAGATATTAGCAGGCCAGACACCGTACATATCGTGTTCTAGATTGTATGCTAGATCCACTATATCTTCTAGTTTGCTATCTAAGCTGAAAAATTGCAAAATCATGGTTATGTTAGTTGGTGAACATATTCGGTGACTGATAGCTGGATCTTGAACCATTTGACTAATTGCAGGTATCTCAATAGTGGTAGCTTTAAAGTTCAATTTATTCACATCTAATTCGGATTTATATCCAGTATGAGACTCTTGTATGGATAAGAGGTAAGGGGAATTAATAAATTCTTTAATATTTGATGTAACTATCTTCAAAGTTAGAAAAGCTGACTTTAGTTTATTCTTTAGGGTAAAGAAATCAATTTTTACTCCAATTACGTTTCCAGAAGAAGAAGTTGGGAAAAAGTAGTCTAAATTTTCTTCGGTTCTGCCGATGCTTGATAGATGATATTCTGGGGTCTGGATTCCATCTAAAAGCTGTGCTTTCAGGGAGAACTGGTAAGCATAATTTCCAGGAACTAAAGATGAAAATGAAGGAATTAAGTTCTCTGCGTTTGTCAACACACTATCAGGTAGTTCAAGATGAATTTCAGCTAGCCGCTCATCTCTAATATTCCATTGAGGTGATGCGAGGAGCTGAGCAGATTCCGTGGGTACGTAGTTGTGAAGAAGCTTTTGAGATAAATTGTTAGAAAAAACTATAAGATGATTTTGTGTTGGCTTCTTCATAATTGTTTCTTCGCTTCGTCGTAGAGTAGCATATTGGAATTAAACTAAAATAAAAGGTTATATTATCGTTAAAATATTACCCTGACTGGGTTTCATATTTAGAAGTCTGATGATTTAGAAAATTTAATGAATTAAGGGCTAGGACAAGAGCAAAAGCCCATAATTCAAAACTGAAAGCTTTCGATGGAGGTCGAGACTATAGCGACCAAAACGATTTATATACTTAGAAACTGTTTTACAATAATATCAAATTGCTAAATGTTTGCTAGAAATAAATAAAGTGATCGCTAATTTGGGTTGATTTTGAATTCGCCAACAGTCATCATGAACTGCGTTCACTCCCACCAATGAAAATAGCAGCAAGAGCTGTTAACATATTTACGTCGTTTCAGCTTCTATTTACAAGTCACAAGTCAGACGCCATGCACACTTCGGCGCACAACGAAGAATGAAAATAGGTTGATGAACGAATTGACGTTATTTCAGCTTCCCAGCCCAAAGGAATATTGAATTATGAAGAGTAGTCGCCGCCAATTTCTGCAAATTTTGGGAGGGACTCTGTTGGTCGGCCAGTTGCCACTGGTAGCCTCTGAACCCTCTCAAACTCTCATCAAACCACGACAGCTCATGGTAGGCGAGACCGTGGGGTTGATTAGTCCTGCCAGTGCCATTGAGCGAGAAGATCTCACAGAAGTTGTTGAGTTCCTCACAGCTTACGGCTTCAAAGTCAAGGTAGGCCAGCACGTCCTCGATAAATACGGTTATCTGGCGGGAATTGATGCCGACCGTGCTGCTGATGTGAATGCCATGTTTGCCGACGACCGAGTTCAAGCCATCTTGACCATGCGGGGGGGGTGGGGTTGTAATCGTATTTTGCCGTTGCTGGACTACGACCTCATCCGCCGTCATCCAAAAATTCTGATGGGCTTCAGCGATATTACGTCGCTGCTGTTGGCGATTTACGCTCGCAGTGGTGTGGTTACTTTTCACGGACCAGTGGGAATATCTACCTGGAATTGGTTTTCGCTCAATTATGTCGAGCGGATTCTGCTCAAAAAAGAAGCGATTCTGCTGCAAAATCTTTCTAGCCATCGGGTAGAAACTATTACTCCTGGCAAGACGAGAGGGCGTTTACTGGGGGGCAATTTGTCGGTGCTAGTGGCTATGGTGGGGTCGCCTTACCTGCCGACCTGGAAGAATACTATCTTGTTTGTCGAAGAAGTGGGGGAAGAAATTTACCGAGTAGACCGAATGTTGACTCAGCTAAAACTAGCAGGAATTCTTGAGCAATTGGCTGGTTTTATCTTTGCTGGATGCTTTGATTGCCCAGAAGAAGAAGATAATGAGCCAACGCTGACCTTAACGCAGGTTTTATCAGCTCTAATCAAACCTTTAGGCATCCCTGCTTGGCATGGTTCGATGATTGGTCACATTAAAAATAAGTTTACCGTCCCGTTGGGGGTGGAAGTGGAGATCGATGCGGAGCAAGGTACGATAGTAATGCTAGAGTCAGCAGTTCTCTGAGAGCCCAACTGAACGGTGATTTGGCTCAAAGTCAAACCAAAAGATGTTTGATACATAAAACAGCTGTTGAATTTTTGCTAAAAAGGCGTAAAGTTGTTGAGAAAACATCTTTTTAACTTTCTATCCTGTTTAAGTCACGATATGATAAATTTTTATTTTTGTTCAAAATTTTTGTCCACTGCACCTAGATATTTTAATACAGTTTTCTGAGCTTTGGTTATACCAGTAACATCACTTATATTCATACCTTCGTAAGGCCTAGGTGGTATTAGTGTTTTACATTCACCTGTTTCAATATCCCAATACTTTATCGTTTCATCATTACTACCGCTAGCAAGATATCGACTATTACTCCTATTAGGATGGAAAGCTACTGACCAAATCCAACTTGTATGCCCTTTCAAAATATGTTGAGCAGAAAAATTATCATCAGAAATCTTCCAGATTCTTATTGTTCGATCATCACTACCACTAGCAAGCCATTGACCATCTGGACTAAAAGCTATGGATCTTATCCAACTTTTATGTCCTTCTAAAGTGTGTTGAGCAGAAAAATTATCATCAGAAATCTTCCAGATTCTGATTGTTCGATCATTACTACCACTAGCAAGCCATTTACTATCTGGGCTGAAAGCCAATGATCTCACCCAATCAGTATGCCCTTTCAAAATATGTTGAGCAGAAAAATTATTATCAGAAATCTTCCAAATTCTGATTGTTCGATCTTCACCACCACTAGCAAGCCATTGACCATCTGGACTAAAAGCTACTGACCAGATCCAATCATTGTAATCTTTCAAATTGTGTTTACAAGTGCCATCACTGACATTCCAGATTCTTATTGTTTTGTCATCACCACCACTAGCAAGCCATTTACTATCAGGACTAAAAGCTACCGCTTGTACCCAATCAGTATGTCCCTTTAAAGTGTATTGACAAGAATAATCAGAAACGTTCCAGAGTTTTACTGTTTGGTCTTCACTACTACTAGCAAGCCATTGACCATCTGGACTAAAAGCTAATGATAGAATCCAATGAGTATGTCCCTCTAAAGTATTTTTAAAAGTGCCATCACTGGTATTCCAGATTCTGATTGTTCGGTCTTCACTAGCACTAGCAAGCCATTGACCATCTGGACTAAAAGCTACTGACCTTATCCTAGTTGTGTATCCCTGTAAAGTGTATTGACAAGAAATAGTATCATCACTGAGCTTCCAGAGCTTTACTGTCAGATTCTCACTGCTACTAGCAAGCCATTGACCATCGCGACTAAAAGCTACTGATAGAATCCAATGAATATGTCCCTGTAAAGTATGTTGACAAGAATAATCAGAAATGTTCCAGAGTTTTACTGTTTGGTCTTCACTACCACTAGCAAGCCATTGACTATCTGGACTAAAGGCTACTGACCTTATTCTACCTTTGTGTCCTTGTAAAATGTGTTGACAAGAAATAGTATCATCACTGAGCTTCCAGAGCTTTACTGTTTGGTCATCACCACCACTAGCAAGCCATTTGCCATCTAGACTAAAAGCTACTGACCAGATCCTACTTGTATGTCCTTGTAAAATGTGTTGACAAGTACCATCATCGAGCTTCCAAATTCTTATTGTTCGATCTTCACCACCACTAGCAAGTATTTTTCCATCAGGACTAAAAGCTACTGACCTTATCCAGTTGGTATGCCCTTTATAAATAGAAATTTGTTGAGCATTAGCAGTTTTCCATAGGTGAATTACACCATTAGCGTCGCCTACTGCCAGGACATTGGACTTTGGGCTAAATGCCACGGATAAAGCAATTAAAAATTTCTGGGTAAAAACTGACTTAACTATCTTAGAATGGCTTAAATTCACTTCATGTAAATTCACTCCTTGAAGATAAGCTTGTTGTATATTGAGATAAGAAAAATCGTAGCCAGTTAATTCCACATCTAGGGAACACAAAATATTGATAATATTTCCTGCTAGATAAGAAGGCTTAAGTTGCGTAGATTGTTTTTTTTGTAAGTCAACTAAAATTTTCTTTAGCTGTTCTTCTATATTTATTCCAGAATCATTAAGCTGTTCTACAAGTGGATTTAAAATAAAGCTGATTTGTAGATCTCTCACGTAGTCTTTAGCTGTGGCTTTAATTAAAGCAAGATTATTTAGAAGTTTAATTTTACAAGTTTTTGGAGACTTGCGCCTTAATAATGTACCAATTAAGTTCTGGACTATGCTACTAAGTGTAGATTTTTTAGCTGGTGTTTGATTTTTACGCAAGTACCTTATTTCATTAGAAACTTTTTCGATCAACTGTTCATTTATGTATTCAAGAACTATTGGCTGTAAAAAAAATGTTTGTTTTTTATAATCTGTTTCTACCAAGCAAACTTTTTTCAGTAACTTTATTTTATACTCAAGGTTTTTTTTGACTACTGATGAGAGTAGATCGTCTTTTAATTCTGAAAAGGAAACTGGTTCACGGTTAATTGCTAACCAATACATAATCTCTTGTTCATCATCTGATAAACGATTAAAATGCCAATCTAGGATAGTTTTTATGTCATTTAAAATTAGTTCTCCTTCTCTTAAAAAATTAGGAATATTTCCCGCAAATGCTTCATGAATGTGACAAGCAGTTAATTGAAGAGCCATTGGGTTACCATTGTAAAAATTAATCAATTTCTCCCAATCTTCATCAGAGCCTTGAAAAATATTAATTGAGTCAAAAATTTTCTTTCCAGCAAAAAAATCCAAGCCTGTCAAATTTAAGAAGCGAACAGGTTTATGTTTACCAGCTAGTTTATGAATATTGTCAGGTTTTTCTCGACTGGTTAACAGTAAACAGCTTTGATGATTGACTTCTGCAATTATTCGGAACAATTGACCATAATCTTCATATTTTGTTTTATACTGTACAGCTTGCTGATGTTCTTGTAAAATTGACTCAACATTGTCAATAATCAGCAGACAGCGAGATTTTTTTAAATAATGGAGTAAGCGCGAAATCTGCTTGTCTAAAGTATTTTGTAGATCAAATTCTTCTTGGTTAGATAGAAACTTGATTAGCTCTATCAGAAATTTTGTTATTGGTTGTGGGTTAACAAGCGAACGCCAAATAATGTACTCAAATTCATTCTGAATACTATTTGGAGATTTTAGAGAAAAATCAGTTTTGCCAATTTTTTCCTGGCAAAACTTCAATGAAAACTTCAATGCAAGAAAACTTTTACCACTACCTCCTATTCCGACAATAGCTACTAATCGACAATGCTCCTTGACAATCCATTCCTCAAGTATTTCTAATTCATCAGTTCGTCCAAAAAAGATAGAAACATCTCTGGAGGTTGCGAAATCTTTTTTTTGTTTAAAAACAGGGAATGCCGAATCTTTTGAATATTGAACTAAAGTAATTGGATGACCACCGCCCATATGAATTGGTTCTTGACCAGAATTTTTCAGTTCGTTATTAATAACATTGAAGACCAGCTCGGGATTCACTGTCCCATCAGGATTGGCATTTTTTTTGGATAATCCTTTAAGTAAAGCTCCTGTAAAAATACTATTAGCTTCACCTTTGAAAGCTCTTGCTTTCTCAAAACTACGACAACCAGCAATTAAATAATAGTCATTCGTTGAACCAAAAACTGTTAGTGTTTTGCGTATTTCCTGATTCTCTAATAATGAACCACTGTGACAACAATCTAGCAGCATCACCAAACTGCTGATCTCACAGTTTTTATCTGAGATCAGGCCGTTAATAATATCTAGGGGAATATCATTTTCGTGTTTAGCTACCTGGCCTTCTTTTAATTGAACTTTACAATTAGAAGCGACTAAAAAACCTTTTGGCTTTTGTAACTCATCGAATACTCTTATCCCATGTCCTGCAAAATAAATTAATACTTCACTCCTAGCTGCACGTTCCCATAGCAAAGTTTTCAATTCGTCAATTATTTCAGTCTTGGTAACTTCCTTGTTTGCTATTTGCCAGGATTTTGTTTCTTTATTCCATCGTTTAGGTAAACGTTCTACTTGAAAATTGCCATAAGTTTCTAGCACTTTGGCTACTTCTTCCGCGTCAGTAGCTGCCTTTGGAAGCTTTCTTAGGTGAGTATCTTGATATTCACTGACACCAATTACTAAAGCATATCGAGTCATCTGCGAGTTGAAAGAATGATTTATAAAAGAAGCATAAAAAACTAATACTTTTAATTACTAAATTAGTTGAATTTGTTGAGTAACTTCTATAATTAAAGCAAAAATTCCATTTTCTTCAGATTTTATGACTGAACTTAAACCTATTTACTTTGAAGCTGACGGCGAAGTTCATGAGCTGGATGTCAAGGTCAAAGTTGTTGATGAGGACAATCCCTATGATGAAGAAAGAGGAGTTGTTGAGACGATGCAACAAGCGCAGCAACTGATTCGTAACTACAGTGAATATGCTCTAAATGCCTTTAAAAACTTTACTGCTGCTGAATTAGAAGAGGTAACTTTGAAGTTTGGAATCAAGATGGGCGGTAAAAAAGGTGTTCCTTTTGTAACTGAAGGTTCAGCAGAGGGAAACTTAGAAATCGAAATCAAATGTAAATTTCCTTCTTAAACAGTCGCTCCTCAATCACCATAGAAAGAATTCCACTTTTTCCGTATAACGGGGAATTCTCCTCATTTATCTCTTGGTTAGTGCGAAGGCGCGATAGTTTATTACTCAAACTATAAGCTCAATCCCCTCTCCCGTTTTTGTTCTGGTTGAAGCTGCCTTTTAATTTCATTGCTTCGTCTCGACTTTGACCAATTAAACCTATTTACAAGTTCTTCATTCCAATCATTAGCTTTGGGTAATTTGCGTACCGAATTTTGGAACTGAGAGAGCATCTTTTGTGCCATTAAATTACCAGCAACATCATTATCATAAGCAACCACCACATCCTTTAACTGCCGTAAAAATTCACTAGGAATAGAACCCTCACCATCAGTAGAGATATAAATAGTCCGACGACTATCATTACGGTCTAACACCGCAAAAGACATCGCATCAATAGGAGACTCTACTAACACTGCTCTGGTTATCAAGTCACTAGATTGTCCTCCCTGTGGGAAATAAAACCAGCCCTCACTTCGCTTTGTTCCTTTGGCTAATCCTTTAAAGGTGTTATCTTCTCCTGCCGTACCTCTTAGGGTAGCTCCTGTTATCTCGTTGCTTTGTGAGTTGGCTAAAGATAATTGATGGGGGGACGCGGTGACACGGGGACGCGGGGATAGATGGGGAGAATTGTTTTGAAGATTTGATGTGATTTGTAACTCATTTAAAGAGCGACGAATAAACACCGCATTTTGTTTTTCATCGGCATAAACTAACCCCTCTTTATGTAGCTCATCTACCAAACCACTAGGTAATTTACGAGAGCGAGTTAAATACTTTCTTACCTCTAGCCATTTACTCTC
>JBFRWE010000150.1:0-7638 GCA_051439345.1 Xenococcaceae cyanobacterium | reverse complement strand
TATGACAAAGTAGGACAGACTTGGACAAAATACCCCCAATTTTTCGGGGTAGAATAGTATATTGATACTAAAAAAGGGGGTATTTTCCAGCACGCGAAAAATCATCACGATTAAACCCTTACAGTAGGGAAGTCTGTCCTACTTTGTCCAGGTTTTCTCTCGGGGGTCTCCTTCGCGCAAATACAAGATGAACATTGCTTGGATACAGAAATTAACCAATCTATCTAGAAGCAATCTCAATGTTATCGGCTTCTTCTACTATAATACGCTCTTGTTTGAGAGTTGCGATCGCTACAAAGATCCCAATCACCGCGAGTAATGCCATTGGATAAAATGCGTAAGTGTAAGAACCAAAAATATCCCGAATGCGCCCCGCCGTCAGAGTCCCTACTACAGCACCTACTCCATAAGCAGTAAAGACAATGCCATAATTGCGAGCGTAATTCTCAGGGCTAAATAAAGTTAAGGTTGCTGTGGGGGCAAGGGCTAGCCAACCTCCCAAACAGAACCAAAAAAGACAGAATGCAGTTAAATAAGTAGCCACCTGTCCCTCTTGGGCATTCATCATCAAAATTGTCGCAATTATAATCAAAATATAAGAGCCAACCGCAACATAACGGGGTGAAAACCGATCTGTCAACCAGCCAAATAAAGGACGACTTAACCCATTAAACAAAGCAAATAAGGAAACACTACTAGCAGCTAGATTTGGATTCATTTTAATCATTTCCTGAGCTACAGTACTAGAAATCCCAATGGCACTCAAACCAACCAAAGTACCGATCCCATAGCAAATCCATAAGCCATAAAAAGA
The DNA here is from genome assembly GCA_051439345.1 of Xenococcaceae cyanobacterium. Classification (GTDB taxonomy): domain Bacteria; phylum Cyanobacteriota; class Cyanobacteriia; order Cyanobacteriales; family Xenococcaceae; genus JASJDJ01. Next base: position 6,824 of record JBFRWE010000150.1, on the reverse strand, counting down.
GCGAGTTTGAAATAGGCTGGGTTGAAGGGAGTTATTGCTAGCTGTCTTTTGACTTACTATCTGCCATCCTTGGGGTTGCCATCCCTTGGGCGGTAGTTTAAGCGTGGTTGCAATTAAGAAGATAATCACTGTAAAGGCAATTCCGAAAATTAATAGAGTTTGCTGCACTCCATAGACATTAATCAAAACTTTAGCTAGTGGTGCTGTCACCACTGGAGATAGTCCAAAGCCAACAATAGTCAAGCCTACTGCTAATCCTTTCTTGTCAGGAAACCATCCAGCAGCGATAACCATAGGTATCCCATAAGCTACACCAACTCCTGTTCCCACTAAAATCCCGTAGGTAACAATGAGCATCGAAATATTAGTAGCAAAGCTAGAGAGTATATAGCCAATCCCCAAAATTGCCCCACCAATCATTGTTACTCGCCGAGTTCCCAAGCGATCGAGGTAAAATCCAGTAACGGGCATCAAAGCAGAGTAAAATAGCAATACAAAGGTATAAGGTAAGAGACTCTCAGTTGCACCAATATCTAGTAACGTTTCTAGCGGTTTTCTAAAAATACTCCAAGAATAAACCGTTCCCAAACAAAGTAACAAGAGCATTCCCAAGGCAATCAGAACCCATCGTCCCTGTTCGGCAGGCAGCCCAAATAATTTCAAATTCTGACTCTGATTTTCTAAATTCATCTTTGTATTCATGGGTGTGAAATACCATCGTTTGCGACGTTAATAAATTGCCAATTTAGACGAATAATCTCTATGGCTTAAGGGTTATAGTCGTTGTGCAATATTTTTGTACTGAAAAGAGACAACCTAACTTTAACTCAATAAAACCCTACATTACATTCCATGTTAAAGGGCATTTTTGGGAAATAATTGGAAAATAAAATAAAAAGGGAGATTTATCTAAATTCGAGAAGTCTGGAAATGCTCACTGCAAAGCGGATCTCTGCGAGATCGCAGCAGTAAGAGTTAGTGTTGATAACCATTGACCTAAAAAATTTTATCCTAATGCTCTTAGTCAAGTACGCTCCTTGTCCGTACATTGTGTCATAATATAGTTAACTTTCATACCTATTCATGATGAGTATATCGAAACCTGACAAGCCCAAGAAGACAGCAAGATTAGAGGTAAGAGTCACAGAAGAATATAAAAAAAATATCGAAACAGCAGCTTATTTACGGGGACAGAATATGACTGAATATGTTTTGGATATTTTAACTGAAGCTGCAAATAAAACTATTAGACAACATAAGATTTTGGAACTAACCAAAAAGGATATTCATAGTTTTGTTGATGTGTTACTAAATCCTCCCACCCCCACAGAAAAAGCAATGAATGATGCTCAGTGGTATAAGCAAACAATTAATAATAATCAGAAGTAATAATTCATTTTGAATCCTGCTAACACTAAATTTTCTATCGAACCTCTAGCAAGCAATCATAATCGAGAAAACTTTAGCTGTGGAAACGAACAATTAGACCGCTATTTTAGAATTACGGCTAGTCAAGATCTTAAAAGGAATATTGCCGTTCCTTATGTAATAGTCAATTTGGAAAATTCCCAAATAATTGGCTACTATACTTTATCAATGACCAGTATAGATTTAGGAGAACTACCCCATTCAATCGCTAAAAAACTACCTAAATATCCTTTAATTGGCGTTACCTTAATCGGCAGACTGGCAGTAGATGAAAAATATAAAGGTATGGGGTGGGGTAAATTATTAGTCATGGATGCACTCTACAAAAGCCTTGAAGCAAGTAAACAAGTCGCTTCTTTTGCTGTGATCGTAGATGCGATCGATGAACAAGCGGGAAAATTTTACCAAAGGTTTGATTTTCAATCTTTTCCCAAGCAACCATCGAAGCTATTCCGTACTTTGACATCCTCCCGCGCCAGAGACGCGGGATTCCCAAACCTCACGATTTAGGTTTCTGTTTCATAGCACCAGGCTTAACAGACTTACTCTGTTCTGCTCTTACGGTCGCTCCACAGACTATCACTGCTAGCCCAGCAGCTAAGATATTTTTCCCTGCGTTGACATCTCTGTCTATGCCTTTTGTACCACAGCTAGGACAATCCCAACTACGAACATTTAATGGCAACTTATCTATTACGAAACCGCAATGGTTACATCGCTTAGAACTAGGGAAAAATCGGTCAATTGTGACCAGTTTTCGCCCGTACCAATCACACTTATATTCAAGTTGCGCTCGCATCTCACCCCAAGCAGCATCGCTAATACTTCGAGCCAGCTTGGGATTACGAACCATGTTTCTAACTGCCAGGTCTTCAATAGCAATCAAGCTATTGTTCCGAACCAAGTTTGTGGTCAACTTATGGAGAAAATCGGTACGAGCATCTTTGATTTGGGCGTGTACCTTAGCTACTTTAAGTCGTGCTTTATGTCGGTTACTAGAGCCTTTGGTTTTCCGACTCAGTTCCTTTTGCGCTACTTTGAGCTTGTGATACAGCCGCTCGAAATGCTTGGGATTGGCTATTTTCTCACCATCGCTGGTACTAATCAGACTGGTTACACCAGCATCAACACCAACTTGTTTAGAGGTTGGTGGCCAAGTTTCAATGGTGTAGTCATCAACCAACAAAGAGACAAACCATCGTCGAGATGGTTCGAGTTTGACTGTAACAGTAGATGGGCTACAACCTTCGGGAAGATATCTAGACCAAACTATATTCAGTGGTTTTTGGCATTTAGCCAACCACAGTTTACCATCTCGGAACTTAAAAGCCGACTTAGTAAACTCTGCACTACCACCATTATGCTTTTTCTTAAACCGAGGATATTTAGCTCGTTTTCCCCAGAAATTAGCGAACGCTTTTTGCAGATGTCTCAGACATTGCTGCAAAGGGACACAACTAACCTCATTAAGAAAGTTAAGTTCTTCGGTTTTTTTCCAACTGGTCAGCAAGCTAGAGGTTTCCTTGTACTGAACCCTTTCTTGTTGTTCGTACCACGCTTTAGTTCTAGCATCCAGAGCTTTGTTGTAGACTAGCCTCACACACCCCATTGTTCGTCGCAAGAGATTTTCTTGCTCGGCAGTGGGAAAAAATCGGTATTTGTAAGCTCTTTCAACCATAGCTTACATTTTACCATATCAATTGTAAAAAACTAATTAGAGGTCGGCGTTTGCTAGCGTAGCGTTAAGCGACGAGAGGAAAAGCCGAAGAAAAGATGAAAAATATAGCTCAAGCCTTTGCTTAAAATAAATTATTAAAATGTTTTGATTGAAAGAGTTGTAGATGGCGATCTGCGCCAGCAGCAGCGAAGCGATCGTCAAAATCATCAGTCCAATATTTCAAATTTTACTAAATTGTCGATATAGTGTTTTGTTATATTGCGATCGTACTAAACCTCAAAGTAATTCATCAAATCCTTTTATGCTACATAGATGTCTATACTCGTCGTCAAAACTTTCTAACTTTGCTTTTTTAAGATTGTTTTGTAACCAATCTGATATGTTTTGATTGATATTTTCGGCTAAACTTTGAGTGGGCTGTATATATGATATTGGTATAGATGCTAGATTTTTTAATCTATTTTCCTCTTGCTGAGAAGAATAATGTAACCCATAACATACATAGTTTGCAAAATGTTCGCAGTTATTTTTAGAAATATTATATCTACCAAATCTAGGGTCTTCTGTAAATTGTTTTATTCTCTCTAATTGTTTTTTTGAGCTAATTCTTCGTAGTTTATTGTAACTTCTTGTTTCAAAAATTTAAGCACCTTTTTCTCGGCATTGTTGCTAGTTTCTGCAATTCCTGTTATTTGCCATTTTTCGTAAATAACTTTTGCTTCATAGAGATTGTTAATAATAGGTTTTACTGTAAGCGTGATTTTCATCTGATGTATTATGTCCTTATTGATTTACAAAACTTTACCCCTAAACATGAGCTACCTCAAAGATAAAACTATAACTTAATGTCAGAGTAAGAGTATCGAGTTTGGATATGGCTCATGACAGCTACTCTTAATTTTGCCACTGCACCAGGACATCAGGTTTTAGCAGCAGCAGGGAAAAAAATATTACGCCCTGGAGGAAGAAAAGCAACGGAACAACTGTTTACTTGGGCAAATTTTCAACCAGGAGAAACGGTATTAGAATTAGCAGCAAGTTTTGGGGAAAGTGCCATTGAAATCGCCAGAAGATTTAATGTCTGTGTGGTGGGAATAGAGAAAAACTCCGATAGCGTTGCTAAAGCTAGAAAAAATATTAAAGCTGCAGGATTATCAGAGAGAATAACTATTCTTGAAGGGGATATTTTTCAGTTAGATAAGATTACCGAAAAGTTTGATTATGTCCTAGCCGAAGCTATTCTAACGATGCAATCGGATGCAGGGAAAATCAAGATACTAAAAGCAATTAAAAACCATCTCAAACCTGGGGGCAAGTTTCTTTCTCATGAAATGTTCGTCCGCAATAATGAATCAGAGGTGCGTCAAAGTCTCTCGCAAACGATTCGGGTAAATGCTAATCCTTTAACAATAGAACAATGGTCAACAGTTTGTCAGGAAGCTGGTTTAACCATACAGCAACAGCAAACAGGAGTGATGGGATTACTTAATTTAAGTCAGATGGTGCGGGATGAAGGACTATTAGGAATGAGCAAAATTGCCTGTAATATCGTAATTAATCGCAATTTAAGCCAAAGAATATTAAAAATGCGCCGTAATTTTCAACAGCAGCGCAATAACATCGGTTACATCGTTTTTATTTCATCAGTTATTAGTCATTAGTCATTAGTTATTAGTTATTACCAAGGACAAACAACGAACAAGCAAAGACAAATAAGGAGAAATTATGACAATCACAACACCCAACAATTCTTTTACCATGACTTTGCAGGATTTAATTGAATATCCTAGTAGTGGTATTCTCAGTAAGGTTCTACTCAAAGATAACAACAGTCAATATAGTTTATTCTGTTTGGCAACAGGTACAGAAATTGACGAACACACTTCTACCCGTAACGCTGTTATTAGCGTAGTAGAAGGGAAAGGAAATCTCACCTTAGAAGGCAAAGATATTGCTTTAGCACCAGGGGTATTTGTGTTTATGCCCGCTAATGCACCCCATGCTTTGCAAGCTCAAGAAAATCTGGCTTTTGTCCTTATTTTGTCCGAGTATGCTCCAAAAAAGCAGAAAGTTAGCCAAGAAACGCTCGATCTTGTCAAATCTACTGCCCCAGTCCTCAAACAACACGGTAAAACCATTACTACTCGGATGTACCAGATTATGTTCGACAAGTATCCAAACGTAAAAGCACAGTTCGATATGTCGGCACAAGCTAATGGTACTCAACCAGCTAAACTTGCTAATGCAGTTTATAGCTATGCAGTTCATATCGACGATCTGGAGCGATTAAAATCAATGGTAGAGAAGATTGCCCATCGTCATATCAAAACCCACGTTTTACCAGAACAGTATCCTCTTGTTGGGGAGTGTCTATTGCAAGCAATTAAAGATGTTTTGAGAGAGGCAGCAACAGAAGAAATCATGACAGCGTGGACTGAAGCATATCAATTATTAGCTGAGATTTTTATCGATCGAGAACAACAAATTTATCAAATGGTTGGTCATTAGTCATCAGGTGATTGACACCTCGTCTGATTGAGAAACCTTCCAACTTATGTTGAGTAGTAATCTATCTAGGAAATTTATAAACCCATAGCAGAAATGATATAAGTAAAGTAGCTAGATTAGATACATGAAGAATGGGCAATATAATTTGGGAACTAGACTTTTACTCGCGTCCAATTGTAGATGAGAATAAGAAGAAGTTATGGGAAGTTGTTATTTGTGAAAGTCCTAATCAGGTCGATCGATCGCTAGATTCTTTGTTTCAATATTCTCAGTATTGCTCTAATCAGACAGTTAATTCTATCTGGTTAAAAGAGGCGATTGAAAAAGCTATTCAGGAAGCGGAAGAAGCACCCAAAAAAATCCGTTTCTTTCGTCGCCAGATGAATAATATGATAACCAAAGCTTGCAACGATGTCGGGATTGCTGCTATTCCTAGTCGTCGTACCTATGCCCTAAATCAACTGTTAGACAAGAGAATGAAGGAAGTGTATCCTAATGAACCAGGATATGATTCCAAAGCAGCTAAATCAGCTTCAGTAAAATATCCAGCCATGAATGCTATTCCTTTACCCGATGCTGTCAGAGGAGATAAAGGAGATAAGTGGGCATTTGTTACTTTAGAAGCCTCAGCTTTTTCGGAAATGAAGGAATGGGATATTTCTTTTGGGGAGGCTTTTCCTCTGTCTTTAGCTAATATAAATCCTGATACTAACATCCCTGGATTAATTATTTATTCTCCTCGTGCTACACCTCTGGCAGCTTGGATGTCTGGTTTAGAAATGGGTTGGTTAGATTTAGAGACAGGCAGTTTCCCTCGCTTACTACTAGAAACAGGGGTCAGTGATAATTGGATTCTCGTTAATCTAACTAATCCTCAAACTACGGAAGAAGCAAAAAACTTCAATCAGGCAAAAGGGCAGGCTAATGGAGTGCATTTTTTAGCAGTACAATCTTCTGTAGAATCAGATTCTTTTGCAGGATTTTGGTTATTGAAAGAAGAAAATTAGTGAGTAGTGAGTAGTGAGTTTTGACTCCTGCCTACTGACTCCTGACTCCTATCGCCACCGAGAATTATGACTTTTTTAAGTAGGTAAGCAAAATTATTTGTATATTAATAGAAGTATAGTTAAAGTCATCTTTCCTCCCCTGCTTCCGGAAGCACCTCCGCTCCCTCTGCTTCCAAAAAGTACACAATTAAATTTGCCCAGGT
>JBFRWE010000149.1:0-18759 GCA_051439345.1 Xenococcaceae cyanobacterium | reverse complement strand
GAGCAAGGAATCTGGAATGATATCACTACCTATTATGTATATGGTCAGAAACCTTGTGGTTGATAAAACTGAACTCCTACCTCTTAACCTAAATTAAGAGCATATTCTTGCCAAGCTAGTTCCGCTAGACTGTTGATAATAGTCGATGCTACGATTGAGTTACCTTTCTTTCCTTCAATGTATATATTAGGAATAGATGAGGTTGCCAACCATTCTTTGATATCTTGTTCTACAAAAGTTGGTGGAGTAGCAACTATTAGTGCTGGTTGAATAGTTTTTCTTTCTATTAATTCTGCTAAAGTAGTCAAAGCAGTTTGTTCTTGTCCAATGACATAAATTGCCTGGGGATGATTTTTGGCCATAGTTTCTAAACCCCAAGCTGCTTCTGTTTTACGTTGCTGCGGTCGAGTAACTGTAGTACTGCAACAATAAATAGGGTTGCAAAAAGTTTTTTGTAGTATGGAAACAATTCCTACTTGAACAGCAGGCTTATCAACAATAACAGATATATGGGCTGCCAAAGCTGTTGCACCTTGAGTCAAAGAGTTTTCTGAAAAACGTAATAGAGATAAATAGTCAAAATCGGCAGTTTTATAGATTACCTGGCGTGCTATTTCGTATTCAGCTGGAGACAATAGGTAGTCGCCTATCTGACGATCGATCATTGCCAGACTTTGAACATCTGTTATGTGTAAATCCATGGATATATTATGGTATACAGCCGAGTTTTAGTAAATTGCTTGACTACAAATTTAGCCTGAATTTTGGGCTTTTAGACAATCTACTTTTAATTTTGTCTAAATTTTTATTTAACTTTCTTTTCTAAACTCTTTACAGATAAACAGTGAGATACTTTAGTTATTGCAACAACTCTTGGCGAAGACGATAAATAATCGTATTGGGTTCTACTTGAGAGAGAATATCCACAATGAGAGTAGAAGGACCCAAAGCACCCCAGGTACAACCATTTTCCAGATATACTTGTGCTACTTTACCGATTATATATGCTCCATAACCGGCGATCGCACCCTGTAAACTTGCTGCACTACCATAAGCCAACAGCGACAATGGACTTTCAAACATACCAGTAATGGCTGCACCACTTTTACCCACACCAAAAAAGATACTGCCAGCAATTTCTCCAAATAATAAACCGCCAGAACTAGCTAAAATTCTTCGCCAGAGATTTCCAGCTTCATAACTAGTAATTGGTAGTCCATATAAGCGTGCTAAAGCTCTAATTAAAGCCAAATCTGCCACAAATCCTCCTAATAAATCCAAGAGAGGAATTGGATTAGCTGCGACTGCCAAAGCTTTATACTTGGCATACTGCCAAATGATTTCCTGGGCTTCTTCTTGACGAATTTCAATAGTTTTTTTGGCGATATTGACTTCTGCATCTCTAGCTTGGACTAAAGCATTTAAAGCCAAAAGCGATCGACCTTCTCGATTTAATATCCTTAAAATAGTCTCTTGTAATTCCTCAATTTGGGGTGGTGGTGTTTCCCACTGAGTAGTAACTTGTCCATCTGCTGCTTCGATTCTCACTTGAATCTGTTGCGGTTTAGCAGCTATCATTACAATCTGATCCGTCGCAATGATTTCGTCCAACTCTTCCTCGTCACCCGCAGCATTTAATTGTTGTAATTGGCGATAAATAGTTTCTCTGTCTTTATCTGGATAAAGATCGATTTTATTAAAGACTAAAATTAATGGTTTTTGACTTTTTCTGAGAGCGCACAAAGCAGAATATTCTGTACGAGTAATATCTCCAGCTATCACAAACAAAATTAAGTCCGATTGTTGAGCCACTTCCCGCGCCATTTTGGCTCTATCTTCTCCCTCAACTTCATCTAAACCAGGAGTATCAATCAATTCCACTTGAACCTTACCACTAGAAGGAGTCCAACGCAGAGATTTGGGCCATTGAGTAATACCGTGTAAAGGACCAGTTTCTAAGATAGGTTGACCAAGTAGAGCATTAATAACTGATGATTTTCCACAACTAACTAACCCAAAAGTAGCAATTTTAATAACTGTTTGGTCTAATTTATCCAAAGCTCCCTTCAAAGCTTGTAAATCCTTTCTTACAGCTGCTTGTAAAGTGGGATTAGGTGGATAATTCCAATGACGGCGAAAACTAGCATACCAAGAGATTGCCTGTTGTAAGCCAGCACGAGCTTGATTAAAATGAGTTTCTTGTTGTGATGAATTTTGTGTCACTTTTTCAGTTATCAGTTATAGGGCTGCTAACTACTATCTGCTACTTATTATAGTGGCAAGAATACAACCCTAAATCACAACCATAATAACAAAGAGAATATTTCCCAGCAAAAGAGCTAAGCCACTCCACTTAGACCATTCATGTTCATTCTCAACCTCTTCAAAGCAATTTTTACTGCTGACGTGAGGAAGCAGAGAAGGGGAAACGCGAAGAACCTCATCTAAAGATTCTTGTCGTATAGAATTGGTGGAAACATCGCCACAAGTTGTCAATTTTTCTTTACTTTGTTGCTTGTTACCTCTTAAGAGGAAAGCTTGTGACCCATCGCTCTGGCTAGAAATACATTCAACTCTACTTCCTTTGAGATCGATTTTTCTGGCTTGATTCTCTAGTAAGGAAGCTTTTTTTCCCACCGCAACCGTAAGTTCATCTTTCAGTTGAAACACCAAATGCTGCAAAAAAGAGGCTGCTTCTAGGGAACTATTAGCTGCCATGCTTGTTGCCACTTTTTCCATCACTTGCATCAAGCCATCATCAAGCAGGTGTTGATTAGCATCCAACATCAACGCAGCTTGGTTGGGATAGGTTAACATCCCATAGATCAAATTGTGATATTTTTCTTCTTGTTCTTTGTTCATATAGCAGATAGTATTTGCGGAAATTATGGTTCAACTGGATGGAGTCAATTTAATAATAGGGGCGATGACAGAAAAATATGCAGATTCTAGCTTTTAAGCTAGCACGGACTTAATTAAAATGAGTTGCTTATTGTGATGAATTTTTAGCGTTGTCGGGTTGATGGTTATTTACTACTTATTACTTATTACTCACTACTTATTCCCCAATGCTCCTTGGGGATAAACAATGCGTTTGTGATTAAATTGTTGCCAAACCTGCACAAAAACTTCAGCAATAATTGGTAATTCATCGTAAGACAAGCCACTATCTACTAATTGTTGGTCTTGCCAACGAGCCTTGAAAATTTTTCTAATCATAGCTAAAGCTTTATCAGGAGTGACATCTTTAAGAGAGCGCAAAGCTGCTTCACTACCATCAGCTAACATTAAAATACCTGCTTCTCGTGATTGAGGTACTGGTCCTATGTAGCGAAAATCTGACTCAAACACTTTCACGCTTGGGTCTTGGGATGCTTTTTGTTTAGCTTGATGATAAAAATAGGCGATTAGTAACGTTCCTTGATGTTCGGGAATAAAATCGCGAATTGCTTTGGGTAAACCATATTTGCGCGCCATAATTAACCCTTCACTGACGTGTTTTCTAATAATTTCTGCACTTTTCCAAGAGTCATTAATTTCATCGTGTTTATTAATACCATCCATTTGATTTTCGATAAATCCTAGTGGATCGTGCATCTTACCAATATCATGATATAGAGTGCCAGCTCTAATCAACTCCACATTACAGTTTAATTTTCTAGCTGCTGCTTCAGCTAAAGAAGCAACAAACATAGTATGTTGGAATGTTCCAGGAGCTTCTGTCGCTAATCTTTTTAGTAAAGGTAGATTAGGATTAGATAACTCTGCTAGGCGAATTGGTGTGACAACATCAAATAGTCTTTCTAAGTAGGGAGAAATTCCCAAGGCAATTATACTCCAAGCTAATCCAGATAAACCGTATATAGCTGCTCCTGGTAAAACTGCTGACCAAATAGTTACTGCACTAGAACTAATAATTAAATGAGTTAGAAAATATACTCCTCCTTGCACTAAACCAACTAAAGCTCCTAAGCGGGCGATCATCTCGCGAGAACGAAGTTTACCAGCGATCGCAGCAGCCAGTAAACCCCCTGCACTTCCAGCTAATAAATATTCCCAACTAATAGCTTGAGTACTAAAAGTTATGAGTCCTGTTAAGATGGCAACTAGAGTAACTGCCAAGGAAGGACTATAAAAACTACTTACTAGTAAACCAACGGCAGGTAAGTTGGTATAGGGAATATTAAAGATTGTTAGTAACGGTGCACTTAGACTGAGTAAGCACAACAGCATATAATCCCGACGACGCATAGAAGTATATACTTGTGCTTGGAGCAGCCAAAATAGAGCAACAGAACCAGTAGCAATAGTTGCGGAGAGTTCTAAGCCTCTCCAGTTAATACTACGACGACTAAGACCAAAACCATCTAAGAGAACAAAATCCGCTTGGGTAATTATTTCTCCTTCATCGACAATTATTTCTCCTTGCTTAATTTCGACAATGACAGGTTCGATCGCTAAAGCTGCTTTTTCTGCCATAGTTTTGGTAGCTTCTCGGTCTTTTTCTAAATTAGGCTGTAAAACTTCTAGTAGAATATTTTTGGCTATGTTGGCTGTCTGAGCAGGAATTTCGGGACGAAGTTGAATAGCAACCGTTTCTTCGAGAAGAGTTGAGGGAATTCCTGAAGAAATTCCTTGGACTAATATTCTTTCTGAAGCTTGCAGAATAGCTGTTTTCGTTTTTACCCACGTACTATTTTGTAAGTCTAGTAAGGTTGTTATTTCGTCTTCATTGAGGCGTTCAATCGGCTTTTGTTGTAGTTTTTTCCAGATTTGCGAATAACGATAACGAATTAGGGCAACACGAGCCAGAAATTTATTGTATTCGGTTACTGATGCTTTTTGACGATAAGCTTTCAGTTCTTTAACAGTTTGCTCTAGTCTCAGGTTTAAATGTTCTAATGGTTCAGTTGTTACTGTTTTTTGGTTTGGGTCTGATAAATTCTGAGATTGATGCTGATGGACTATTTCTAAAATGTTTTTTAATTCTGACTCTGAACAAGAGCGAATATATTGCTGAGTTTCTACAGAAATAATTTCATGATCGATAAAAGGAAAAGGTTCAACTAATTTTCTTAATTGTTCAACGCGATCGAGATATTTGGATATCTGCAATTTAATTTGCTTGGTAATCTCACGATTTTGTTTTAAGACCGGAATAATTCCTGTTTGTACCTTTTTGCGTCTTTCAGTAGTAGTTTTGTCATCTTCAAATTGTCCATCCTCAGGAGCAGTAATTCTTACAGGAGATACTTTTCCTACCGCTAGCTGTGGTTGATTGTAAAAGCGATAACCAATGACGCTGGTTAGGGTAACAATAGCTAGTACCAACATCAGCAGCGATTTTCTTTGTCGGCGTTTTTTGTGGCGATGGGAGAGTATTTTGGGTCTACTTTCTGGTGGTTGTTTGGCTGATTTTAAGGTTAGAGGAGCTTCAATTTCCCCAAATATATTGTATCTACGTTGGCAGTTTTGCCACCACGCTTCAATTTTTTGGGTTAATGAAGACAAACTTTTCATGATTTATGAGAATTTTTGAAGCATTATTATCGTTGCCTAGACTCAAATAAATACTATTAATTAAACAAAAGAAAATATTGACTCGGTTAAAAATATTATTATTTAAGTTTAAAGGCAAAAATTATTTATCCCCACTATTTATGTCTACTATCTTTGAGAAATAACTTTCAAAGATGAGCGAGGTTGAATTATACCAGGGGCAGCAATGGCTCTTTGCCCAATTCTATTTCTATCTAATTGCTGCCCCTTTTGATATACTCCAGACCAGTTATTAAACAATGTTGTTCCTTGTCGATCGAGTTCTCGGTACACTAGATTTTGCGCGGATAGTTTGCGCCAAGGAGTAGGTATTCCTGTAATACCGTTATATCCTCCTGCCAAAGTTCCAGTTAGTATAGCTGTAATTTTAGCTTGATTGTGATGGTGGGCAGCACGACTAATAGAGAGATAAAAATCTTCTGGAGTAGAACTAAAGCAATAAAGAGACAAGGGAATAGACCATTCCTGGTTTTGAGTAGATAATTTCTCCACAACTTGCTCTAAAGTTAGACTTTCAAATAACCATGATTCTAATTGTCTTAACAGTTGATATAAAGGAGTTTGCTTTGCTCTCACACCTGCTAAAAGCTGCCCAATTATATTTCTTTTATCCAACTTTTCCTTTATAGCCAGAGCAATAATGTAACTCCATATTAATACATCTTCGACAACTTCGTCTGACCATTGCCAATACTGAGCAAAGATTCTTATTTCTTTTTGTAACAAAACAAAATCTTCGTGGTAAAAAAGTATAATCGGCAAAGCTATATAAGCCCATTCACCACTATTCCCCGACTCACACTTAAAAATTTGCTGCTCTAATTGATTAGGTTGATTAAGCAGCAGACAAATTTGTTGGAGCTTATCGGTCAATTCTGATGGTTGATAATGAAGAATTTTATACCAATCTGGTTGCTGATTACCTTGAAATAGATCGGGGGTTTTTATCTGTGTAATTAAAGCATCTCCTAGTATACCCCCCAACAATGCACCTCGAAATCGACTTAAAAGAGAATGACCCATGATATCACTTTAGTTTTTGATTGATGAAGACGGTTTCCTATTGCCTTCTGGAAAAATTTAGATTTCCTTATAATCTAAATTACAATGACTCATAATTTTGGCGTGGCGATTTATGATTGTTACAACGACTGATACGATTCAAGGCTGGTCGATCGAGAATTATTTAGGGATAGTTACAGCAGAAGTAATTTATGGCACAAATGCCTTAAGGGATTTTTTTGCTGGGATTAGAGATATGATTGGTGGTCGTACTGGTAGTTACGAACGCATATTTGAAAAGGGACAGTTAGAAGCGATCGCCGAATTAGAAAAAAGAGCTAAAGAATTAGGCGCAGATGGAGTTGTGGGTATCGAGATAGATACTGGTACGATAAATGTAGATGAAAAAGGTGTGTTGCTCCTTATCACTGCTACTGGGACAGCAGTTAAGCTACAACCAGCATAAATTTCTTGTTAATAAACATTAATAGCCATGTTTCAGCTAGATCAAAAACCACCATCCCCTGAGATATTTACAGTTTTAAATTTACCCGTGCATTTACTCGAAGACTATGGTGGTTGGTTAATATCAAGAATACACAACAAACTGGGTACTCATGTAGTCACTCTTAATGCAGAGATGGCAATTCTTGCCGAAACCAATCAAACTTTAGCCAAAATTATTAAAAATGCCGAATTAGTTATCCCTGACGGGGCTGGTATTGTTTTTTATATGTTTTTGCGGGGAAAAAGACAAAAACGCTCCCCAGGAATTGAATTGGCAGAATCATTATTACATCAGTTAGGACAAGTACCTCAGTCTCCTCTAATTTGTTTCTACGGAGGAACTCCTCAAACCGCAGCTAAAGCAGCCGAAACATGGCAGAAAAGCATTCCTCAACTTTCTATTATGAGTCAACATGGCTATCTATCTGCTGAAGAACAAAAACAATGGCAGGAAACTCTTAAACAAAAACAACCTAGAGTAATTTTTGTGGGGTTAGGAGTTCCTCGGCAAGAATTTTGGATTGAACAGAATCGCTTTCTTTGCCCTAATTCTATCTGGATAGGAGTAGGAGGAAGTTTCGATATCTGGTCAGGTAATAAATCCCGCGCTCCTTCGTGGTTAAGAGATAACAACTTAGAATGGTCTTATCGTCTCTATCAAGAACCTTGGCGATGGAAGCGAATGCTTGCTCTACCTAAATTTTTCTGGCGTTCTCTATTAACTAGTAATTAATATAAAAGTTTAGAGCTAGCTTATAGCTATTGCAGAGATTATATCTCTCAATTAAAGTTTTTCAGCAAGCACTACCGAGAAGAACGCTCTAACAACCAGTTAACAGAACTAAACTCATTAGTCTCAATCAATGGCTGGTTAGCTAATTCTTCTAGACCTATACTATTCAATAACTCATTCCATTTAGCTTGAGTGGTATCTGGATAATTAGGATTTTTTCGCTCTTGGGCTATGACAGATAAAGCATCATGCCAAATGCCTTGTTGCTGGTACAAGCTTGCTTGTTCTAAAGGACTAGCATTATGCAATTTAGGGATAATAGCAGGGTTTATTTCTACACGTCTTAGCCAACCTTCTACAACTATATCGTGAGAACGTTTTTGCCGATTGCATATCATTGAAAGATACCAATGATAGTCTTCATTAGTTTTCTGCAATTCTTGTGATATGCTCTCAGGCAACTCTATGGTAATAATTCCTGAACGATCGCCAGTTTCTAAAAATGTCTCATAAACCAGTTCATCTTGCTGATTGCGTACGACAAATTCTATTAGATTAGATTGAGATGTCTCAGGAATATAAAAGAAAAGTTGCGGTGTAGTCGATGCTGTTATACTAACTGAATTCTCTGGTACTAGGGCAATGAGTTGATCTTGATTAGCAAGGCAATTACCCCGACTACCTCCTCCTATGCGATAAACAGGTAAACCACCTCTTCTTTTGACGCTTCTTCTCTCTTTTTTGTTTACATTAGCTCTGCTCTTGTTAGGATTTGCATCTACTGTTTCTGCTTGAACTAGTGGAGAAAAGCTAGCTAAACAAAAGTTGAGGATTATAGTCAGACCTATGACTAACCTTATCTTGCTAAAAGTTGGTTCTCTAGATAACATTTTAAAGAAAAAACTAATGTCTCTATACAACTATATCAATTGTTTTGGAGTTTAGATGTTCGATAAAATGATCCTAAATATTTAGGAAATAATATTTAGGAAATAATTGCGAGAAAATTACTTAATTGAGACTATTTTAACAATGTAAACCCTACTCTAATTAAGTAAATACACTTAAATTGTTAAGAGAATTTTGAAAATATTTTAAAAATCATCTAAGCCATCGTGTTTAATAAAATTTGCCAGAAATTTTTCTTTAAATTTAAATCCAATTCTCAAGATTTTCTTAAGAGTCAGCATCATGTTTTTTCTCCTTATAATTCATTTATTTTTTTGGCTAGTTTATTAATAACTGGTTTGCTCTTAGGAGCTAGACAATTAGGTCAATTAGAAACACTAGAATTAGCTGCTTACGACCAGCTAGTCAATCTAAATAGTAAAGAGCAAAAAGATCCTAGACTGCTAGTAGTAGAAATAACCGAGTCAGATATACAACAGCAAAATCAATGGCCCCTCGCTGATGAAGTATATGCAGAGTTACTCGCCATATTACAAAAATATCAACCTAAAGTAATAGGTTTAGATATATATCGCGATATTTCTCATCCCCCAGGAACTGAAGCTTTACGGCAAAAGTTGAGAGCAACCAACGTGATTACTATTGAAAAACTTGAACTAGTCCCTCCGCCTCCTGGAGTGCCAAGAGAAAGAATTGGTTTTAGCGATATACTTCGTGATAGAGACGATGTGTCAAGACGTAATTTTATGTATACGACTCTTGATGGACAAGAGCTATACTCATTTTCTCTGCAATTAAGTTTGAGTTATTTGCGCGATCACAACTTACAATTTGAAGTATTAGACAATTCCTTACTTATTGGCGATACAGAGTTTGTTGCCCTAAACTCAAATTCTGGAGGTTATCAAATGATGCCATCGGAAGCGTTAGGGTGGCAGATTATGACTGATTATAAATCTAAAGATATTGCTGAAATAATAACTTTAACGGAAGTTTTAGCTGAAAAATTTGACCCTAATTTAGTCAAAGATAAAGTAGTTTTAATTGGTACTACTGCTCCCAGTATTAAAGACGTATTTCGCACTCCCTATAACTTTGTAGAAACAATTATGCCTGGGGTAATAGTTCATGCTCATATGACTAGTCAAATCCTCAGTGCAGTATTAGATAATTCTCGTCAACTGTGGTTTTGGAATGAATGGGTAGAAGGTATCTGGATTTGGGGTTGGTCTATAGTTGGGGCAATAATAGCTGGAAAAATACGTCGTCCACTAAGATTAGGTATAGCTATAGTAGCTGGAATTACTAGCTTATGGGGAATATCTTTTTTCTTATTTATTCAAAGAGGATGGATACCTTTTGTTCCTGCAGTTATTACTTTTATTGTTACCGCAGTAAGTATTATTGTGTACAAGATTTTCTACAATCTTGTTTACGATTCCTTGACTGATTTACCAAACCGTATTTTATTTACTAAGCAGTTAAACAAGCTAAATAAGCAAAAGAAAAAAGATCATTTGCTAGCAGTTTTTTGTCTCGATCTAGACCGCTTCAAACTAATTAATGAAGGATTAGGTTATCAAGCTGGAGATAGATTATTAGTTACTACAGCTAAAAGACTTAAAGCGCATTTTAATTCTGATGCTTTGATTGGTAAAGTAGGCGGAGACGAATTTGCGATCGCCATTAAAGATATAGATAATGTCGAGACAGCGTTATCGATCGCCAATAAGTTAAAAAATGAATTAACTTTACCTTTTCAGTTAGATGATAGAAAAACATTTACCACCGTAACTATTGGCATTGCTGTAAATCAAATAAATCAAGATTTTCAGCCTGAATATTTGTTGAGATCTGCCCAGACTGCTATGCATAAAGCTAAAGCATCAGGAAAAGCAAGTCATCAAGTATTCGCAGTAGGGATGCATGACCAGGCTTTGCAACGTTTGCAACTAGAAGCAGATTTACGAGAAGCTATAGAAAATCAAGAATTTGAACTTTACTATCAACCAATTATCTATTTAAAAACTGGTAAGATTGCTGGGTTTGAATCGCTGATCCGTTGGAATTCTCCTAAACGAGGTTTTGTTTGTCCAAATAGCTTTATTCCTATTGCTGAAGAAACAGGGTTAATTATTCCTCTGGGAAAATGGATTTTGCAAGCAGCTTGTCAGCAGATGTATCAATGGCAAAAACAATTTCCGCATCACGCTTCTTTGCTTATAAGTGTTAACCTTTCAGGTCGTCAATTTTCTCAGCCCAATTTGGTAGAGCAAATTGAACAAACCATAGCAATTACTGGATTAAATTGCCATAACTTAAAATTAGAAATTACAGAGAGTATGGTGATGGATGACATAGATAATGCGATTATCTTGCTTCATCAGTTAAAAAAATTGGGTATATGTCTGACTATGGACGATTTTGGCACAGGATTTTCTTCTTTCAGCTATTTACACCATTTTCCTCTAGACAACCTTAAAATAGATAAATCTTTTGTCAGGAATATGAACCAAGGTAGCAAAAACATAGAAATAGTTAGTTCTATTGTCATGCTCGGTCATAAACTAGGTATGGATGTGATAGCAGAAGGTATAGAAACAGAAGAGGACATGAAAACTCTCCAAGGTTTAAGTTCTGACTATGGACAAGGTTATTTTTTTGCCAAGCCAATTTCTGCCTTAGATGCTACTAAGTTGTTATCAAAAAATCCTCAATGGTAAAACGAAGTAGTAGTTAGTAGTGAAGCATCGCGGTCTTGGGGGTTTCCCCCATGAGCGAATGCTGAACCCGAAGGGTTAGTAGTTAGTAGTTAGTTAAATTTTACTGCTAACAGCGAAACCTAAGAAACCTGAATGCGGATAAAAAAACTACCAAACTTAAGAGTAAGGTAGCCAATATTTAATGATGAGGCCTAATTAAATAAGCTATTATCTATCTGTTCTTGAAGGAACTAACCCAAGAACGTAATTGCTCTTGAGCAACTTCTCGACCACCCAAACCAAAAGCAAGAGCGATCGCTACAGCAATACCACCCAAGATCAGACCAAAAGCTAAATTGACAATATTAGGAGCAACTCCCATTTCAGTCAAAGCTAATGCTCCCACAAAAATAACGATCGCAACACGAGCAGCTTGTGCAAGAGTTTTGGCTTGTCCAGCGCCGGAACTAACAATGAGATTAAATGCCAGATTTGCTAAATATAAACCAATACCAAATATTACAACTGCAATAAATACTTGACCAGCAATTTGGAGAATAATGCGAACTACATCAGCCAATGCCTGAATACCAAGAATATCTACAGCAGTTAGGGTAGCAACTAACATAATTGCTACCAAACTGATTATCCCAACAAATTCTGAAGGAGTTTTTGTTCCTACAGAAGTACTTTGAATTACTGTAGGTTGTTCTGTTTGACCGTGTAAACCAGAAGAAGAACTCGAAGTAGGAGGAGTAAGACCTAGCCATTGGAAAAAATTATTAAAACCAATACCAGTCAAGATATTGGTAATAAACTCTGATAGATATTGTCCGATCATATACGCCAAAGCCAAGACAATACCAGCAGAAAAGAGTTTGGGCAATAATGCCGATACTTGATCGAGCATATTAATTGCAGGAGCAGAGATTGCCTCAATTTGGAGAGCTTCTAAAGCAGCAATAACTGTAGGTATCAACACCAAAACAAATACTATTGTACCAACAATCCAAGAGATAGATTTCTGTCCACCAGTACCAGAAAGACCAAATTTTTCTCCTACTCCGTCTATCCCTGTAGCAGACAAGAGACTATTAACTAAACGACGGACTATCTGAGCAATAAACCAGCCAATTGCGCCAATAAATAATGCTTTGAGAATACCAGGGACTGCTGCCAAAATATCGTCTAGTAAACTCTGTACTGGCTGAAGACTACCTTCCAAATTAAGGGTATTGAGGACAGAAGGTAAAAATAGTAAGAAGATAAACCAGTATAGAGCATTGCCAATGGTATCGCTGAGGGCAAAATCAGCTGAATCTAATTGTTGTCCAAAACGTTCATCTAGATTTAATGCTCCTAGTCCTCTAGTAACTATCATCTTGACGACGGTAGCTAAAAGCCACGCTATACCCAATAAAATGCCAGCACCGACAATTTTGGGTAAAAAGCCTGTTACCTGATTTAAAAGAGCATTAAGTGGCTCAGAAACCACTTCTAGTTGTAGAGCATCAAGAAATCCAACAATCGCAAATAATAGAATCAGCCAATAGAATAAGCTGGCAATCCAATCTTCGATGGGAATTGCATCTCCTGAACCCCCAGAAATCCAACTAGCAATTTTGTTGTCAATATTAGTGCGATGGAGTAATCCTTTGACTAAGCCTTTAACTATAGTGGCAACAATCCAGCCTAGGAGCAAGATACCAACGGCTTTGATTAAATTCAGAACCGATGTACCTAAGTCAAGCCCCAAACCAGAAATTAGTTGATCCAATGGATTTGTCTGTGCCAGCAGCCAAGGCTGTATTGGCGAGATAGTATTTATTACTTGTGTCATTTTTCCTGTTTTAGTTTATCTTCTTTTTCTCGTAAAATAAACGAGAATAACGACAATATCTCAATTAAAGTCAATACATTTTTAGGTATTATTAGGGCAAATTCGGCTAAAAATACTTAAAAAGTTAAGATTTAATGCTTTTAGTACTATCAGAACTTGAGTTTGCATTATCCTCTTTTAAACACTTTTTACACTTTTTCCATAATTTTTACCTTAATGACTATATTTTTAGCCTTCAGCTTGTCTCCAATTTTTTTAAAATGACAAAAATTCCCTAAAAAATTAATAATTTAGTATAATTCGACTTCAAAATTTACAATTATTAGCAATCATCATGTCACTAAGGCAAAGTTTTGAACAGTCTATAGAAATTAAAGCAAGTTCAGTAGTGGTAGAACGTTGTTTTACAGACCTAGAACTGATGCATCGTTGGCTGAACCCAATCTTATCTTGTGAACCTATTGGTAAATGGAGTACACAGATTGGTAGTCTCAGTCGTTTTGTGATCGATACTCCTGTATGGAAACCAACCTTAAGAAGTGTAGTTATAGAAAGAGAACCTGGTTTAATTGTTTGGCAGTTTGAAGGTTTTTTTCAAGGACGCGATCGCTGGGAATGTCAGCCAACGGATCATGGGACATATTTACTTAACCGTTTTGAATTTGAAATTCCCAACCCAGTAGTTAGTTGGGGATTTAATGTTTTTGCTGCAAAATGGACAAAACAAGATATGCAAGCACAGCTCCGCCGTCTTAAACGAGTAGCTGAAGAAGTATATCAAATCGATCGATAACAAGTTAATAAGTAAGAGGTAGTGATTTACTTGCTACTTTCTACTTAATCAACTTCAACCCGAATAATTCCTATGGTCAAAAATGAGTCAGAAACCAACCAATATTAATACCGAACTAGCAAGAGAACGTAATCGTGCTGCTGCGGAGCGTACTTTGATGGCTTGGATTCGTACTTGCTTATCCCTGATTAGTTTTGGCTTTGGGATCGATCGTATTTTTTACGCCCTAGAAAAAACTAGTGTTGGTGAAAACATTGACCCATTTCATCTATCTCGTATAGTAGGTCTTGCTTTTATTAGCATTGGTACTGGTGCAATGATGCTAGCAGCATTAGATCATCGTCGAGAGCTAAAACGCATCTTAAAAGAAGATTATTTGTATGTGCCTCGCACATCTCTTTCTTTTGTTGTTTCTGTGTGTCTTGTTTTGGTAGGAGCCTTTGCTTTTATTGGTATTTTAATCAAAGCCAACTCTTAAAAGCGATCGATATTATTTATTGCCTTATTGCCTATTTTTTACTTATTGTCCGCAGCAGTCTCAGTAAGAGTGAGACATTAGTTACAGAAGTGAACTAATGGTAAAAATATAGTAGTAAAAACAGAATAAGCTAAAATAATCAGCAATCTCTATCCCCAAACCCAACAAACACTAAAAGCAGCAAAATCGATGACAAATGCAATCATCAATAGACCTAAATTAGATTTAGTAGCACTTAATCAAGACCTAAAAGATATAGAAGCACAACAACTAGTCCAGTGGAGTGCAACTACTTTTGGTAATGGCCTAGTAATGAGTACAAGTTTCGGTATTCAAGCTGCGGTAATGCTGCATTTAGTTACTAGTGTCGTACCAAATATTCCTGTAATTTGGGTTGATACTGGCTACCTACCCACAGAAACCTACAAATTTGCTGAAGAATTAACTCAAAGACTACAACTTAACTTGAAAGTGTATCAGTCTCCTCTTTCTCCAGCTAGAATGGAAGCCTTGTATGGAAAACTATGGGAACATAATAATGTAGAAGAATTCAATCGTTATGATGACATCCGCAAAGTTGAACCCATGCAGCGTGCCTTGAAAGAACTAAACGCTACAGCTTGGTTAGCAGGACTACGTAGGGACCAAACTCAACATCGTCAAGGGTTAGACCGTGTTAGTAAACAAGAAGAGATATACAAAATACACCCGATCCTAGATTGGAATTCTCGTGATATTTATCAATATTTAACTGCCCACGATCTTCCCTATCATCCTTATTTTGACTTAGGTTATGTCAGTGTTGGCGATTGGCATTCAAGTCGTCCTTTCATGGCTGATGATACTGACGAAAGAGATACTCGTTTTCATGGACTTAAACAAGAATGTGGTTTACATTTACCTCAAACTCCTGAAGAATCTGAAAGTCTAGATTCCAGTAGTTTGTGAGTTTCTTGGGGATAAATCCATCTTTAATCCTGGTAATCCCCATCACCCAGGGCGTTCATTGGACTAAGATATTTGAACTATCGGTTGCCATTTCAAAATATCTTGTAGCAAAGTTTGATAACCTTGGACATTAGGGTGCAAACCATCAGCAGAAAGTTGTCCGTCGATCCAATCCTCTCCCCTCGCTAGCCACAAGTCAAAAATATCTAGGTAGGGGATTTGTCTATTTTGGCAAGCTCTTTTAGTAACTTCTTTGTATCTATACTGATTAAGGTGACTATAGTATAGACAATCTAAAAAAGGCATCTTTCCTTCTGCTACCGGTACCATGCCAATAAACATTACAGGACAAAAACTTTGAGCTAAATCCAGTAAATTATTGATTTGTTCTTGAAATTCAACAAAATCTGTAAATGGTTTTCCCTCTTTTCTCATCAAACAAGGAGAATCATTAACTCCTACAGAAAGTAAGATTAGGTCTGGTAAACGATTACGTAGTTCTCCTCGGCAACGAAATTCTTGTTCTAAACGTTGGTAAACTTGATTTGTGCGATCGCCACGAATACCCAAATTATAGAGAACATGTCCCGAACTTGCTGGAGACATCCATTGACGGCGTAACCTTTCTACCCAACCACCACCTACGAAGTCACCAAAACCGTAGACTAAACTATCTCCTAAAGCAACTATTTTCAGTGGTTGACCAACTTTTAATCTATATTTTTCATGTCGGCTCTGATTAACTGAAGTTGGATTAACAGGAAAAATAGTTTGCATGAAAGTTTATTCTTATAAATTGCTTATGTAAAATAATACCTTTACGTTTTGATATATTGCTTAATAATAATACAAACTAAACAAAGTGTATACTAAAAAAATGATTAACTTATATTTTAATTACCATACACTTAAGTGTGCAATAATCCTTTTTTCCTCATGAGTAGAAAATTTCTCTCGTAAAATATAACTGCTAAACTAGAGATCGTCTATCAACATCTATTTAGACAACCCATAGCATAAGGAATTTTTAATGCAAAGAAAAAGTGCTTTCGACTCCTCCGAAATTATGTATCGTGCCGAAGAACTAATGAGTGCAGCTTCTAATCGTTACCGTATTACCGTGCAAGTTGCCAATCGAGCCAAACGCCGTCGATACGAAGAATTAGACAATGTTGATGATGCCATGATGAAACCAGCGATTCGTGCCATTATTGAAATGTCTGACGAACTAACCCAACCAGAAATTATTGGTGATTAAAGTAGAAAACCGATGAAAAATAGCAAGTTGATTTTTCCAATTAGTACCTTAGTCCTTGCTATTTTTATTTCTCTATTTCCTCTTTTAGTGAAAATCCGTCCTCATATATCTACACAAAACATTAATTGGGGATTATCGATTGCTATTGCTCAGGATCTGCGCCCAGAAGCAGTAGCAGAAGAAGTTTATAAAATTATTCCTTCTTTGCCTAGAGAAAACCAATATCTTAGCCAAGAAACGGGAGAAGTTGATTTAGATAATACTCTGATGAGTCGTTTGGTTCGCTATCATGAATACGTTAAAAACCGTCCTCTAAATTATCGTCTCGATTGGAAGCTGACTTTAGCAGACTATCTTGGTGTCAATGAGCCAATCAGAGATTTTCGTTATCCAGGAAGTACCACTCTACAGCTTAATCCGTTAGAAGGCGATCGAGCAATCATTACTAGTCTTAGTCGTCGTCAAAGAAATGAGTTAGTTGATACTCTAGTTAGTATCTACAATGGGGAACAGCCAAATAGCTCTACATCCAATTCTCCTACTTCAGAAGAGCAACCACCTTCTAATAACTCTAATCCTATTCCTAATTTACCTCAACCAGGAGATGCAGAATTACTATTACCCTAGTTTGGCTTTGCTTGAGTAGCAAGTAGTAAGTAGTACGTTAGTTGTTACAAAGGTTTTAATATCAATTGGAAAAAAAATGAGAGACTTGGTAGAGGAGAAAGTAATAGGTAATAGGTAAATAATGCTCAATGGTTATTTGAGTGGACAAAAATCGGCACACCCGTAATTATTCATGAGGTAAGCAGCCCTAGAAACTTCGTGGGTTTAGCTCGAAGAGGAACAAAAGAAGCCTACGCCGAATGCGCTCGTCTTGCGACCTGGAGTCAAAATCCAGGCTGTTCCGAGCTTTAATAGGCAGTAAAATATTTGATTCAAGACTTAATTCGCTATATAATTTCTACTATTTTAGTTAAAAGTATGCACAGAATGGAGAGGACGCGATGCCTGGGGAGACCCCAGGCATTTCAGCCGTCCGTTTTCCAGCGAGTGAGTAGTGGGTTTTTGGCTAACCCTTTAAGGATTTTTATCTCTTAAGAATCTCTGCTGCTTCAGCGCAGAGAGTGTCAAGAATAGACTTCAAGCCTAAATTACTTGATTATGGATATCGGCAATCTCAGGACAGAATATACTTTAGAAGGTTTAAGACGCGAACAAATCGACCCCGATCCTTTTAATCAATTTGAACTGTGGTTTCAACAAGCTTGTGCTGCGAACCTACCAGAACCGAATGCTATGTGTTTGGCTACAACTTCAGCCAACGGTGAGCCTTCACAGCGCATAGTGCTTTTGAAATATTTCGATCGCCAGGGATTCGTTTTTTTTACTAACTATGAAAGCAGAAAAGCCCGTCAAATCGAAGCTAATCCCCAAGTATCATTATTATTTTTCTGGATACCCTTAGAGCGTCAGGTACAAATTTCTGGTCATGCTGCTAAAATTTCTACTGCCGAATCTCTAAAATATTTTGCCACTCGTCCCAGAGGTAGTCAAATCGGAGCTTGGTGTTCCCAACAAAGTAAAGTAATTTCTTCCCGCCAAATACTGGAGATGAAATTTGATGAGATCAGACGTAAGTTTCACAACCAAGAAATCCCTCTACCTTCGGCTTGGGGTGGTTATCGAATTGTGCCTCATAGTTTTGAATTTTGGCAAGGTAGAGTCAATCGACTACATGATCGATTTTTATATTCTCGCTTAGATGATCAATCTGCTTGGGATATTCAAAGACTAGCTCCATAACAAAAAACCCCCTCCAATTGGAGGGGGTTTTTAAAACTAGCTAACAACTAGGTCTTAGCCGTTGATGGAAGGAGCAGTTAAAGCTACAGGAGCTTGCTCGCCACTTGCCAAGTCTAAGGGGAAGTTGTGTGCATTTCTTTCGTGCATTACTTCAAAACCGAGGTTAGCGCGGTTAAGAATGTCTGCCCAAGTGTTGACTACATGTCCTTGGGAGTCCATGATGG
>JBFRWE010000148.1:0-14095 GCA_051439345.1 Xenococcaceae cyanobacterium | reverse complement strand
TGCTGGTAAAAAGTTTTTATTTTCATGACTGGGACGACTAAGTTTGATTAAGGCAAAACGTTGCAAAGGAGTTAAACTCTTCCATTGCTCTTGAGTTATGGCAACATCAACCTCACTTGCCTTTTGCTGAACAGAAGTAGCAATTGTAGTATCATCCATCCAAGGAGGATGGGGATCTATCTCTAGTTCGGCAGCAGTACTACCAGTCTTTTCTTTGAGCAAGTTTTGCAGAAAATCTCGATAAATTTTACTCTCTTTCGATGTAGTACAGGGCATTTGGATCAAAACTTGTCGCTCGGTTTGATTTAACTGATGCCAATGGGTGAGTTTTAACTTGACTCCGCAAGTATCTAATTTTAGGCGTACTTGCATGGGAATACACCGCAAAGAGTCAACAAAATCTGCTTCAAACTGAAAGAATTTTTGACCGTTGACAGTTGATGTTTGGTTGCTCATATTCAAACGGAAACAGATTGTTTAGTGACTGATTCGACAGAACAGGGAGGTATTTCCGTCGATTGTTCTATTTCTGTTATTGTCTCAGATTTAATGACTTTTTTGACTGGTATTAATTTCACAGCACAGGCTTTTAGTTCTGGTTGAAGAGATCTAGGGCAAGATTCTGGGTGGGTAAGGGTGTTAGCTTCTCCGTCATTTGTCCATAATGCTCCCCAGTGCATAGGTATAAATACTGTGCCAGGAGGAATTGCTTGAGTTATTCTGGCAGGAAAACAAGCTTTATCACGGCGCGATCGCACTTCTACTAAATTACCTTCTTCTATCTCTAAATTTTTGGCATTACGGGGATGGATTTCGATGAAAGGTTGAGGCTGTTTTTTCATGATTTTCTCAATCCTTCCTGTACGGGTCATAGTATGCCAATGTTCGTAAACTCTACCTGTAGTCAGGACTAAGGGATATTCTTCATCGCTAAGTTCGGCTAATCCTTTACTATGGAAGGCAGCAAATTTTGCTCGTCCATCTTCAGTATGAAAACGTCCATCGGTGTAGAGGCGTTTTGCTTGGGGTTTTTCTTCTTTATTTTTAAAGAGAGAGGAAAAAATGCCTGATGAAGAAGAACTATTTTCTTCCTCTTCTTCAATCATATCTGTGGACGATTCGCGAATCTCATCTACAGGACAGGGCCATTGAATAGGACCTTCTTTGTGCAACCTTTCATAACTCAATCCACTTACATCACAAGGTCGATCGCGAGTTAGTTGCACAAATTCGGCATAAACTTCTTCTGAGTTAGCAAAATCGAATTCTTTAGTAAATCCCAAACGGCGACCAACTTCAGCAAAAATTTCCCAATCTGGTCTGGCTTCTCCTGGTCGATAACGAAACTGAGGACACAAAGTAACCACTCGTTCAGAATTGGTCATGGTTCCTGTTTTTTCTCCCCATTGGGCTGCGGGTAAAACTACATGAGCGTAGGCAGCGGTTTCTGTGGGGTAATAAGCATCCTGATAAACAGTAAAAGGAGATTTTAATAAAGCTTTTTTCGTCCTGGCTAAATCTGGCATACTTACAGCAGGATTAGTTGCAGCAATCCACAAAAATCCCACATCGCCAGTTTCTAAGCCAGTAATCATACTCCAAGCATCTTTACCAGGAAAAGAAGAGATACTTCCTGGTTTTAATCCCCACAGTTGTTCTACTTCTGTACGATGGTGGGGATTTTTCACTAAACGGTAGCCTGGAAGAAGATGGGCTAGTCCTCCTGCTTCTCTTCCGCCCATAGCATTAGGCTGTCCTGTCAGAGAAAAAGGTCCTGCTCCTGGTTTACCAATATTACCTGTCATTAAATGGAGATTGATTAAGGTACGAACTTTGGCTGTCCCTTCGGTGGATTGATTTATACCCATGGACCAGAGAGATAAGACTTTTTCTGACTCACCCCAATAACGAGCAGCTTCCTCTAAATGATCGATACGGATGCCACATTTACGAGCAACTATTTCTGGTGGATAGTGTTGAATTACCTGAGTATAGTCGGTAAAACCTTGAGTACATTCGTCGATGAATAAAGTATCTAACAATTCCCAACGCATAAGTAAATGAGCAATACCGTTGAGTAGGTCTATATCTGTACCTGGTTTAATGGCTAGATGTAAATCCGCAGCTTCTGCCGTTTTAGTCCGACGGGGATCGACTACAACCATTTTGACATGGCGATTTTTTTTGTGGTACTGTCGCAAACGGTTAAAAACAATGGGATGACACTCTGCTGTGTTGGTGCCAATTAAGAAAGCACAGTCAGTCAATTCCAAATCATCATAACAACATGGTGGACCATCAGCACCAAAACTATCCATATATCCAGCTACAGCAGAAGACATACAAAGACGGGAATTAGCATCAAAATTATTTGTCCCTAAACAACCTTTGAGTAATTTTTGAGCAATATAATAATCTTCTGTCTGAAACTGTCCTGAACCATACATACAGATAGCATCTGAACCTTGATTGTCTTTTACCTCTTGGAGGCGATCGACAATACGCTCTAGAGCTTCTGACCAACTGACACGGCGCAAGGGTCGATCGAGAGCATCTCTCATCATCGGGTACTTAAGACGGTCTTTATCAAGAGATTCTGCCACTGTACCACCTTTAACACAAACTTTGCCCTGACTAGAAGGATGGGCGCGATCGCCTCTTACTTGCCAGATTGGGTTTCCTTGACTATCTCGATTGGTTGGTTTCCCTGATTGGGCTGGAGGCAATACCTCTAATCCACAGCCAACACCGCAGTATGGGCATAAAGTTTTGGTAGATTCAGTCATATTTCAGTTCTTAATTATAGTTCTGTCATTTAATTGAGGTAAAGAAGAAAAAAGAAGCTTAAATCACAGGGTTTAATTGAAAAGATTACTAATATCCTCAATATTATTAGATTTCATCACACCTTGTTGTTTTCTATTAACATAAATTGAGGGAGGTAGATACTAAATTAGTGGTGATACCCACAATTTATCGCTCCCCTCCCTCGGAACAAATTTTATTAGTAGGGGTTTGGCATCTCCTCACCCCTATTATGCTGTTAGATTCTTGCCTTGGTTTCCATAACTGGTTCTATAATTTCTTCTTCTCCTTCGTGGTGTTCCGAGAAAGATCCTTTTGGTTCTTTAAGGATAAAGAAACATAAGAACGACACAATCAGAGCAGCTATCGCCATTATTTGGAAGAATACACTGCTTGCTTGGGCAATGATTGCTGGAGAGGGTTCTGCTCCACCACCTAACCATTCGGGCAACAAACTAAAGATGGTTAAATAAGCTACTGCACCAACGTTACCATAAGCACCGACGTTACCAGCAATTTGTCCTGTAACACGGCGTTTTACTAAAGGCACGATCGCAAAAGTAGAACCTTCTCCCGCTTGTACAAAGAAAGAACAACACATGGTCAAAATTACTGCGCCAGGAAGCCACCAACTACTATTAACAGTACTTAGTATTAAGTAGCCAATCCCCATGCAAGCAGTAAGTACTCCCATGGTAACTTTCCGACTGCCTAGCTTGTCAGAAATCAAACCACCACCAGGACGAGCAGCCAAGTTCATAAAAGCATAACTCGCAGCGATCATCCCTGCTGCTTCTGGAGTGAGACTGAAAGTTCCTTCAAAGAAAGCAGGAAGCATGGAAACTACAGCTAATTCCGAACCAAAGTTAACAATATAAGTTAATTCGAGAATAGCAACCTGAGAGAAGTTATAGCGGTCTTCGGCTGGATAACGTTTTTTCCCTGTCATCAGGTCTTTGTTTACCGCCCAGCAATTATATGCTTGAAACAAGTACAAACCTAGTAAACAAACCCAGACAATGTACATCGTGTTTTGTTCGTAGAAACCTACTTTTCTTAAACGCCAACCCAACAACATCAAAATACCTGTGAGTGGGGCATTCATTACCATTAAAAACCAAAAATCTCTTTTCGTAGTTACTTCTAAACCTCTAGCACTTTTAGGTCTTCTATATACTTTGCCAGGAGGAGTATCTTGAACGTTAAAGAAATAAAGAACACCATAGAGAGCAGCAATAATTCCTGTTCCTGCAATACAAGCACGCCAATTTAAAATATCTCCTGCCCCTGGTGCGCCCATCGCTAACCAACCACCAATAGTTGGTAAAGTAAAAGCAGACGCAGCAGAGCCAAAGTTGCCCCAACCGCCGTAGACACCTTCAGCCAAACCAATTTCTTTGGGGGGAAACCACTCTGCTACCATGCGGATACCAATAACAAACCCAGCACCAACAATACTTAATAGCAGACGAGAAATTACTAACTGACTAAAATTTTGAGCAGCAGCAAACAGCAAACAAGGAATTGCTGCGTACATCAATAAGATTGAGTAAGTAAGTCTTGGTCCAAATCTGTCCAAGAGCATACCAATAATAATTCGCGCTGGGACGGTTAAAGCTACATTACATATCGCAATAGTTCTAATTTGACTTACTTCCAAGCCAAGATCTGCTTTAACTGATGTTGCTAGGGGAGCTAGATTGAACCAGACAACAAAGGATAGAAAAAATGCAAACCAGGTCATGTGTAGAATTTTATATCTACCCCTGAATTGCCACATTTCTCCAAGCATCTTTTAACCTTCCTTCAGACTTAACAAATTGTGGACACTAAAACTGCAAATTGAAAATAATCCCTTGATGATTTTGAGTGAGATAATTTTTTTTCATCATCAATTTTGGACTAGATTAATAGCTTTTATAATTTCAATATCTTTGCCTTGTTTTGATTATTTTCAGGCGATATTTTTTATTGCTTAGACAAGTAAGTATACAATCAAGCTCTTTTTCTTGAGTAAACAATCTAGTCTATAGAATCACATCATTGAAGGGGTCAAAAGTATCTTTCGCTACCGTTTTGAGATTGTTATGTTTTTCTTGCATGATGAAGATTCTTAAGTTACATGTTTTAATTGGTTGTCTGTAGTGAAAATACTTACTAATAATTTAGAAAATATAATGAATCATTACGTTAAAATACGGAATAGCGAAAAGTGAAATACTACCAATTAAGTAATATTTAGTAGAACAACATAAGTAGAGTTAATTGGTTCAGATTTTAAGTAGTTGGTGGTTAGTACTTAATAGTAAAGGTTGGGCTGATATTGATACTTTTTAAGACAGTTATTTTTAATTTAGATAAATAAAAAGGACTATTAAATAATTTAATATCTAATAGTCCACTATCAAGCAAGTTATTCTATATCTATCCTTAAGCTAAAAGCTAAGATTAAATAGGTTTAGCATCAAATTGTTCAATCAAAATATCTTTTAGAGTTGATTTTAAATCATCACAGGCAATTCCTTGCTGAATGCGATCGCCCAACTTGGCATCTTTACCTACCTTACCACCCATAAAGACGTCTACGCCCTCTAAAGTTTTGCCGTCTTTGCGAACTTTAGTACCCATCAATCCAATGTCTGCTACTTGGGGTTGACCACAAGAATTAGGACATCCAGTCCAGTGAATTCTGACTTTACTGGGTATTTCTAATTCTGCATCTAATTCTCTGGCTAAAGCTAAAGCCCTATTTTTAGTTTCTACGAGAGCAAATTTGCAAAACTGCGCTCCTGTGCAAGAAACTAAACCTCTTTCTAAGGTTTGAGGATTAAGAATGAATTTCTCTAACAAAGGTTCAGCGAGAAAAGCAGCTAAATTGGCATCGGGAATATTAGGAATAATGGCATTCTGTTCTACGGTAAGGCGAATTTCTCCACTACCATAAACTTCTGCTATCCGTGCCAAATCAAACATGTCTTGAGCAAATAATCGTCCCGCAGGTACGTGCATGCCCACATAGTTTAAACCTGGTTGCTTTTGGGGAAATGTACCTAAATGATCTCGCTTTTCCCAATCAATTAAGTCTTCTTCTGTGGCAGTAGGCAA
The DNA here is from genome assembly GCA_051439345.1 of Xenococcaceae cyanobacterium. GTDB lineage: Bacteria > Cyanobacteriota > Cyanobacteriia > Cyanobacteriales > Xenococcaceae > JASJDJ01. The sequence continues at coordinate 8,185 of JBFRWE010000148.1, read as the reverse complement.
AGATTTGCCCATCTGCTGCTCTATCATCGACCTAAAATTGTCCATTCCCAACTCATCAATCAGCCACATCAAGCGAGATTTCTGGCGATTGGCACGAGAACCATGGTCGCGATATACAGTCAGAATAGCTCGGCAAATTTCGACGACATCATCATTAGGTAAGACCCAAACCCCAAGGGGTACTGCTGCTGCTACTCTTTTGGCCGAGAAAAACCCACCTACTAAAACATTAAACCCTAACTCGCCATCTTTGTAGGCAGGCACAAAAGCAATATCGTTAATTTCTGCATGAACGGAATTATCTCTTCCCCCTTCGATCGCGATGTTAAATTTACGGGGTAGATTGGTGAAGTCGTAATTTCCTTTCCCCTCATCAGTAATCATGTCCTGAACTTTTTGGACTAGCTCACGGGTATCAATCAGTTCATCAGCATCGATTCCTGCCATGGGTGAACCAGTTATGTTACGAACATTATCCATGCCAGATTGCACCGAAGTTAAACCTACTTGCTCAAAACGGTTAAAAATTTCCGGTATATCTTCTAGACGAACCCCCCGTAGTTGCATATTTTGCCTGGTAGTAATATCTGCACTGCCATCTTCGCCATAACGCTGGACTATTTCTGCATATAGTCTCATTTGTTCACTAGTGACAATACCATTAGGAGTACGCATCCGTAACATGAACTTACCTGGAGTTACAGGACGGTAAAATACCCCTACCCACTTCAGTCGATGTTCAAGATCGGTTTTGTCAACTGCTTCCCAGCCTAAACTAGCAAATTTCTCTAGCTCATCTTTAACAGCTAGTCCATCTTTATCTGCTTTGAATTTTTCAAATTTGTTTAATTTAGCTGGTTTTGCCGTTCCTACCATTGTTCGCTCTTCCCCTAGTTTTTCGTGCGGATATGAAGTCTATATCTATATAACCATTAACACTAAAATTTTTTTGCCAAATCAAATCCTTACAAGTCAAATCTTGCTCTGTTTATGTATTTAATTTTTAATCAGTCGTTCATTTTGTATATATGGCTACTTTTTTTTTGTTTTGATGAGTTTTAAGTATTTTCTAAATGTATTTTTTGCATGGCAAACCATGATTTTCCTTCAAGAGTGGAAAGTCTATTAGTCTGCCAATTTTGTGAAAGATGGATGCTAAAAAAGTTCGGAATTCGGGGTTCACAGTTCAGAGGAACGAAGACTTAACCCTCAATTCAAACTTGTTAGAGTACTACCCTGGTGAGGGAAACCAGTCCAAGATGCTACTTTACCGCAAGGCAACTTTGCGCTAATCTCTGTTCCCTTTAAAAGCAAAATCAATAGAAGTAATATAAGATAACCTCTAGTTATTTATAAAAGTATCAAAAGCTAAACAATTAAGATTTATAAATCAAAAGCAGATTGAAGATAATCTTTTAAAATTAATTGGTGTTCTTTATATCTAAGTACTGGTTGTGCTTGTTCTAGTTGGCAATAGTATTTATTTTCCTTGACTAGTATGTTCGATCGACGATCTACTTGTTGATAATTAACAAGAGCGACATCAAAACGACAATAATAATCTGCGAGGAGAGTATTTTGAGATAAAAATATTGCTGCTGTTTTAGTTATTTTTTGCTGTTTTTGAGCATTAATAGCAAGCATCCCATCAGCATCCCAATTTCCTTGACTGCGAGTTTTTACCTCCACAAAAATTAAAGTATTGCTGGATTTTTCTAGAGCAATTAGATCGATTTCACCCCAACGGCAACGCCAACGTTGATGTAATAGTTGATAACCCTGGTATTCTAGCCATAGAGCTACTAGTTTTTCTCCTAATTCTCCAATCTGTTGCATGTTGTTGTAGTAATATTTTTGATGAATGGAAGAGAGGGAAAATCAAGATGAACGCAATTAAAAATAAGCAATCTGTTTTTTGGTTGGGAAAGGCGATCGCATCGATCTTAATTCTGATTCTAGCGATCGCCACTATGGCTACTCCTGCTTGGGCAGTAAGCTATAACAATCGAGCCATCTACGAAGAAGATTTTTCTCACCGAGATTTAAGAGATGATAGTTTCGATCATGCTACTTTAAGGGATAGTGATTTTAGTTATAGCAATTTACAGGGCGTGCGCTTCTTTTCTGCCAATTTGTCTGGAGTTAATTTTGAGGGAGCAGATTTAAGAAATGCTGACTTAGAATCTACTCGTTTAACTCGTGCTAATTTGACTAATGCGCTTTTAGAAGGAGCTTTTATGACTAATACTCTTTTACAGGGAGCAACTATTACTGGAGCAGATTTTACTAATGTTTTACTTAGCCCGACAGCAGAAAGAATGCTTTGTAAAATGGCATCAGGAACAAACCCAACCACGGGGCGGAACACTAAAGATACCTTATTTTGTCCATAGTTGTCTAAACAGTGTCTCTAGTTTTGAAGATAGATAAGTTTGGCCGAAAAGAAAAATTTTGTTCAGTCATAAACTTAGTTAAAAATGTAACAATAGACTTAATAAAATTTATGTTTAGCTAACATATAGCTTATCTTCTGACTGAACTACAGGTAAAAGAACATTTGAATAAGTCTGAGTTTGACCTAGCAGCAATCTTTCCTTTCCAACTAGATGATTTCCAACTAGAGGCGATCGCTGCACTCGATGCTGGGAAATCTGTGGTTGTTTGCGCCCCTACCGGATCGGGAAAAACTCTGGTAGGAGAATATGCTATCCATCGGGCTTTGAGCCGAGGTAAGCGAGTATTTTATACTACTCCTTTGAAAGCTCTTTCTAATCAGAAATATCGAGATTTTCAGGAACAATTTGGTCAGGACAATAGTAAACAGGTAGGTTTACTCACTGGAGATATTATTATCAATCCAGAAGCAGCAGTTGTGATTATGACGACGGAAATTTTCCGCAATATGCTCTACGAAACTCCGATTGGGCAAGTAGGTACTTCCTTAGAAAATGTCGAAGCAGTAGTTTTAGATGAATGCCATTATATAAGCGATCGCTATCGGGGAACTGTATGGGAAGAATCAATTATCTACTGTCCCCCCTCTATTCAGTTAGTGGCACTCTCTGCGACTATCGGCAATCCAGAAGAATTAACCGACTGGATTGAGCAAGTAAGAATTAATGCCTGTGCCACGAATGGTAAATCTCAACCCATTGCCCACGCAGAATTAATTAACTCAGACTTTCGCCCTGTTCCTCTCCGTTTCTACTTTAGTAATAAAAAAGGATTATTTCCTCTGCTTAACCAGAAGCAAACCCAACTTAGTACTAAATTAAAATCTGCTGCAAGACAAAAAGGGGCACAAAAAAAACGACTAAAACAAAAAGAATGCCCTAGTATTATTCAAATAGTGCAGCAGCTACAAGAAAAAGAAATGCTGCCTGCTATCTACATTATTTTTAGTCGTCGAGGATGCGAAAAAGCAGCCGAACAATTAGATTCTTTGATGTTAGTTGAACCAGAAGAAGCAAGACAGATAGAAAGCCTTCTTCTGCATTTCTTTTTAGTCAATAATATTAACTTACAACAACAAATATTTGAATCCTTTCCTGGCAATGATTCTACCTTTACTAACTTATTCAGAGAATATTTAGCTGCCAATCCTGGTAGTGAAGAACAATTGTGGCAATATTTCACTGTTAATCCTAATCAAAAATACTTATTATTTCAATTTTTAGCCGAAAAATCGCAAATAGCCAGGATTGACCAAATAGAACCCTTAACTAGAGGTATAGCTACTCACCACGCTGGAATTTTACCAGCGTGGAAAGAATTAGTAGAAAGATTGTTTGAAGTAGGTTTAGTCAAAATTGTTTTTGCTACAGCAACTTTGGCAGCAGGAATTAATATGCCTGCTCGTACTACAGTTATTTCTGCTCTTTCCAAGCGAACAGAAAATGGACATAGTATGCTCACTCCCTCAGAATTTTTGCAGATAGCAGGGAGAGCAGGCAGACGAGGAAAAGATGAAGTTGGCTATGTAGTTACCCTCCAAACACCCTTTGAAGGAGCAAAAGAAGCTGCTTATTTAGCCACATCGGAGGCAGAGCCTCTCAGAAGTTGGTTTACTCCCTCTTACGGTATGGTGCTTAATTTATTACAAAAGCACAGTATTAAAGAAGCCAAAGAACTACTAGAAAGAAGCTTTGCTGAATATTTAGTCCAGAAAAAATTAGGACCTGAGAAACAGGCGATCGCCCAAATAACTACGGAATTAGCTAAATTGGATATAGAGTTAGCTTCTATTGAAATTGGGCAATTTGCCAGCTACGAAAAACTCAGAGCAAGACTCAAAGAAGAACAACGTCTCTTAGATATTCTCCAAAAACAAGCGATCGAAACTCGTAAGCAGGCAATTAAACCTTTTATTCGGGATCTCACCCCTGGAAGAATTCTCGGTTTAAAAGGCAAACACATTAGGGTTTCTTCCCCTCTAGCTGCTGTCTTAGTGACTAAGATTCCTGGCTCTGGACAAGCTCCTAACTTAGTATGCTTGGGAATAGATAATTTTTGGTACATTGCTGCTAATGTTGATATTACTGATATCAACGAGGGTTCTTTTACTGACTCAGAAATAGCCAATTTACCTTTACCTAATTTAGATAATCCTCGTTTGGGAAAATTGCCTAAAGGTAATGAAGATACTAAAGTTATCTGCAAGCAAATAGCTAACTATCTAATTCCTACTCCTGCTGCACCAGAAGTAATTGAACAACAGCAAAGAATTGAACAAGTAGAAACTAAATTAGATGCTCACCCTTTACAAAAATTAGCTAATCCTGGTCGTTTAATTAAACGCCATCAAAAGCGTTTATCATTGCGAGAAACTCTGCATAAAACTCAACTAAAATATCAAAAACATAAATCCAATCAATCTTACTACTGGGATGAATTTCTCAATCTGATTAAAGTTTTACAGGAATTTGAAGCTTTAGATGGATTTGAACCAACTCCTTTAGGGCAAGCTGCTGCAACTATTCGTGCTGATAATGAATTGTGGTTAGCTTTAGTATTTTTATCGGGGGAACTAGAGCAGTTAGAGCCGAACCATTTAGCTGCTGCGGTTTGTGCTTTAGTTATGGAAACTCCTCGCACAGATACTTGGTGTGATTATCCACCACCCATCGAAGTATTAGAAGCACTAGGAGTAAAAAAACGCACTGTCGAACAAGGCATCCAAACATCCGTGCTTAGAGAAATACGTCCCCATCTATTCCAAGTCCAACATCGTTATGGAGTAAGTTTACCAATATGGCGAGAATACGAATTAGTTGGTTTGTGTCAGCAATGGGCATTAGGAGTCGAATGGAATGAATTGTGTGAGAATACTAACTTAGATGAAGGTGATATCGTCAGAATATTACGGCGTACTGTAGATGTACTCTGGCAAATTCCCCAAATACCCAATGTTTCCGCCATTTTAGTAGATAATGCTAAAGTTGCGATCGCTCAGATGAAACGTTTTCCTATTTAATTTCCCTGCTCAAATTCTCACTTAAAAGCATTATTACGATTGCTTTTTCGTATATTTATAATACAGAGAGTTTCTTGCGCTCAGTAGAGATGGTCTAATCTTGATTTTTGTTAATAGTTGATAGTTGATGGGGATATATCTAATTGATCTAAAAAAAGCTATATTTATAGTGACAAAATATGCTTGATATAGCGGTTCTCGAATTAGTAAAATACACCTTGGTTAAGATAAGTTCGGAATTCGCCCTTTGGGTTCGACAGTTTGCTCAACGGGTAAACCCCCGCAACGCAACTTTCTCAGAGTTAGGAATTCGGAAAATTTTGGATCTCATCTATTTGAGAAAGGCTATATCAAGCTAACTAATTGATTAATTGAGTCTGAGGTAAAATCAATAATTTCTGCCGATCGATTCTAAAAAGATAGCTTGGAAAATAATTTTTGTTACTAATAAAGTCGATCCCACTCAACTATCTAAAGCACTTTTTCCTACTATTTAATAACCCCGTCAGCGAGGTAAAAAAAACAATTTGCTATAATGTAGACAGACAAAACTAACATACTATAACTAACTGTTACTGGGGGTGATTAGAATTTCTAGTAACGATCTGACAAGTTTTCTGTTAGCTCAGAAGACAATCTTAAAATCACTGAATTGTCATCAAATAACTGCTAATAATGAGCATTTACCCAGAGAAACTTGTATCAATGGATGGCTAGCAAAGACTGTTATTCATCAGAAAAATCGGTAAAAATCTTGAGCTTGGTTGAGTTTTCCCAATATTTTTTGATTTTTTTGCTTACTCTACCAATTTTAATCCTAGATTTTATTCCTTAAGGTTTGAATCAGTCATTGTCTAGCTACAAAACAATCTTTGACGAAACTTAAGGAGCCAAATTATGGACAGCAAAAATAATAATCATACAATTGGACAACTAAGCTTAGAGCAACAATTTAAGCTACAAATTTTAGAGCGAGACATCGAGAATCTAACTCTAGAGCAAGCCAAAGAATATTTAATAGAAGCATTTCGACAGATCATGGTTAAGGAAAATATTTGTAAAGAAATGATTAAAGAATGCTATCTATAGAAGTTATGCATTAGAAGTTGGTAGTTAGGAGTTATTATTTTCTTAATTCGAGGGTCTTGATCTTAAGCAAGACCCTCTCTATTGTTCTAATCACATAATCCAAGCTAAGAGCTAGAATTTCAGACCACTAGGACGAAGAAATTCAAAATAAATCGTGGCAGGTTTTGAGCAGTTTTTCTACAATTTTGTAGCGATCGCACTATTGTATTTATAGCATATCTAAAGTGATTTGATATTATGATCGCGATCGGCGTGTTTTTTGCAGGATTAATGGCCTTAACTGTCTGGCAATGGTTAAGGGGCAAACTTTCTGCAGAAAATATCTGGCAGCAGCGTTGGTTAATGCGGGGCTGGATTTTAGCTGCACCCTTGGGTTATATTGCTGTAGAGTCGGGTTGGATTGTGCGTTGTGTAGGCAGACAACCCTGGACTGTTTACGGGCAGATTCGTACTGTCGATGCTGCTTCTAATCTTCCCTCAGAGCAAATTCTCAGCTCTTTAATTGGTTTTGCGAGTATCTATACTTTACTTTTCTTCTCGGCTCTTTATTTTGGTAGTCGCATTATCCGCCAAGGTCCTAATTTAGAATTACCGATTCCTAGAGTAAATGTAGCTCCTACTCCAGCAGAACATAAACCCGATCGACGTCCTGTAGAAGCCCAGCAGTAGTAGTTTGTGAGCTTTTACGCATTTTATTTGATCATAAATACTTTTATTTTTGGCTAGAGGGATGTAACATTGTAAATAATATAATTGCTTATCAATTAGGAGAGAAAGCAATACAAGGTGGGAGTCTAGATTTTTAGGCTTCCTTTTTTTTGATCGTTCTAACTACATTGAGAAAAAACGGTAAAACTAAATTGGTAGCATCAGGACTCCAAGCAACAGCCGTTTCTAATATGGGAGTCGATTCGATTAAACTTCTAAAAATTACTCCACTTCTTCCCAGAGTCTGTACAGAACTGTGTATTAAACTAACCCCAATGCCTGCTGCTACTAAACCCAAAATAGTCTGCTGAGGCATAGCTTCTTGTACTACGTTAGGACTAAAGTCAGCTTGCCGACATAAATTAATAATTTGATCGTACAGTACCGAACCAATGTAACGAGGAAAGAGAATAAATGACTCGTTAGCTAACTGCTTGAGAGAAATAGCATTAGATTCATCTTTGGTTAGAGGATGATGATCGGGCAAAGCCACAACTAAGTTTTCTTGATAAATAGTTTCTAAAATTAGCGTGTCGTCATCGATAGGAGGATGCAATAGACCTACATCGATTTGCCTAGAATGAATTGCTTCGACTTGTTCTAAAGTTGGCAATCGCTTTAAAGTCAAATCAACTTGGGGATAGAGTTTTTTGAATTGGCGTACGGTAGCGGGAAGCACAATATTTAAAGCCGAACCAGTAAAGGCGATCGCTATTTGTCCAATTTCACCATTACTTGCTTGTTGAACTAACTGTACTGCGAAGTTGGCTTGTTCGATGGTTTTTTTCGCTTCTTCTAAAAAAATTTCACCTACTTCAGTTAGACGAACAGTGCGCTTAGTTCGATAAAAAAGCTGAACCCCTAGTTCATCCTCTAAATTGCGAATTTGACGACTTAATGGTTGTTGAGTGATAC
>JBFRWE010000147.1:0-8617 GCA_051439345.1 Xenococcaceae cyanobacterium | reverse complement strand
AGTTTAATTAATGATGTGGGAGATGAGATTAAACCTGGTAATGTTTATCTGTCTAATAATCCCTATAACGGCGGAACCCATCTCCCTGATGTAACTGCAATTACTCCTGTTTTTCTCAATGGTAGGGGCGAACAGTCGTTTGTCCCTACAAAACCCATATTCTACGTTGCTTCCAGGGGACATCAGGCAGATATCGGTGGGATTACCCCTGGTTCGATGCCTCCTCACAGTACCAATATCGAAGAAGAAGGCGTATTATTTGATAATTTTCTCTTAGTAGAAGAAGGGCATTGTAAAGAAGTTGCTGTCAGAGAAATACTCAACAACCATCCTTATCCAGCACGTAATCCCCATCAAAATATTGCCGATTTTAAGGCACAAATTGCTGCTAATAATCGGGGAGTTAACGAACTCTTAAAAATGGTAGAACAATATGGCTTAGAAACGGTACAAACTTATATGCAATTTGTCCAGGATAATGCCGAATTAGCAGTCAAAAAAGCGATCGCCTTCCTCAAAAATGGCGAATTTATTTATAAAATGGATAACGGTGCCAAGATTCAGGTAAAAGTTGAGCTCGAGCGACAAAAAAATCATGCTACTATCGATTTTACTGGCACATCCCCACAACTCAAAAGTAATTTTAATGCTCCTGCTGCTGTTACTCAAGCTGCGGTTTTATATGTTTTCCGCACCCTAGTAAAAGATTCTATTCCCCTCAATGCAGGATGTCTAAAACCGATCGATATTATTATTCCTGAAGGTTGTATGCTCAACCCTACCTATCCCGCAGCAGTTGTGGCTGGTAATGTAGAGACTTCTCAAACTATCGTTGATGCTTTGTATGGTGCATTGGGAGTAATGGCAGCTTCTCAGGGGACGATGAATAATTTTACTTTTGGTAACAACCAATATCAATATTATGAAACTATCTGTGGTGGTTCGGGCGCAGGAGATGGTTTTAATGGTACAGATGCGGTACACACTCACATGACTAATTCTCGCTTAAGCGATCCTGAAGTTTTAGAGTTTCGTTATCCAGTGAGGCTAGAAAGTTTTAGTATTCGTCAAGATAGTGGGGGAAAAGGTAAATACTGTGGGGGTAATGGCGTAGTCAGAAAAATACGTTTCTTAGAATCGATGACAGCAGGTATATTATCAAGTCATCGATTCATTCCTCCCTTCGGCTTAAAAGGAGGAGAAGCAGGTAAAGTAGGGAAAAGTTATCTAGAAAGACAGGATAATACTATTGAGGAATTAGCCAGTACGGCAACGGTAGAAATACAATCAGGAGATTTATTTGTGATTGAAACTCCAGGCGGTGGGGGATATGATACTAAATCCTCCTAGTATAGGTTACTAAACGGTTGGGAAAGTCAGAAGTCAGCAAGATTTTAGCCAAATTGTAAAAGTATACTTTGATAATCGGATTTAGGATCAAACCAATCTTAAAAGATGTTTTCATAACATTCTAATGTCTGCGTAGCATCAAATACTTTCATTGAAATAGAGCAATCATGTTTTATTATTCATAGGTTAAATACTATAATGATTAATAAATAAACTAAATTAAAATATAAGAATTGAAGTATCTATATCTATGAATGAAACCTTTAGCCAGACTATTTGGCTAGTTCCTTTGTACGCTTTAATTGGTGCTATATTCGCTATTCCTTGGTCGCCTGGTATTATTCGGCAAACAGGACCAAGACCATCGGGTTATATCAATACCTTGATGACTTTGGTAGCATTAGTTCACAGTCTATTAGCTCTTTTAGAAATTTGGCATCAGCCAGTTAATTACTTATCATTTCAGTGGCTTCATGCTGCGGATTTAAATATCTCTTTTGATATCGAAATCTCTTCAATTACTATCACTGCCTTAATTCTAATTACTGGTTTAAATTTAGCTGCCCAAATTTACGCCATTGGTTATATGGAAATGGATTGGGGTTGGGCGCGTTTCTACTCCTTACTAGCTTTGTTTGAAGCGGGGATGTCTACTTTAGTTTTGTGTAATTCCCTTTTCTTTAGTTATGTAGTCTTAGAAATTCTCACTTTAGGGACTTATTTATTAATTGGATTGTGGTTTAACCAATCTTTGGTGGTAACAGGCGCAAGAGATGCTTTTTTAACTAAACGGGTAGGCGATTTAATCTTGTTGATGGGGGTAGTTGCCTTATTACCCCTAGCAGGAACTTGGAATTATACGGAGTTAACTGAGTGGGCAAAAACTACCACAATCGACTCTAATGTGGCAACTTTGCTTTGTTTGGCTTTAATTGCTGGTCCTTTGGGGAAATGCGCTCAATTTCCTCTGCATCTCTGGTTAGATGAAGCAATGGAAGGACCAATGCCCGCGACAATTTTACGGAATACGATTGTAGTTTCTACTGGTGCTTGGGTTTTGATTAAGTTGCAACCAGTACTGGCATTATCTCCTGTGGCTTCTGGGGTAATGATTGGCATTGGCGCAGTAACGGCAATTGGTGCTAGTTTAATTGCCATGGCTCAGATTGATATTAAACGCTCTCTTTCCTATTCTGTGAGTGCCTACATGGGTTTAGTATTTATCGCTGTAGGGACACAACAAGACGAAACCGCATTAAGATTATTATTTACTTATGCGATCGCTATGTCCCTGTTGGTAATGAGTATTGGTGGTGTAGTTTTGAACACTATTACTCAAGATTTAACCCAATACGGCGGTTTATGGTCGCGTCGTCCCATTTCTGGGATTTGTTATTTGGTTGGCGCAGCTTCTCTAGTTGCTTTTCCTCCGTTGGGCTGTTTTTGGACATTAACTGCCATGGGAGAGAATCTCTGGAATACTCATCCCTGGTTAGTGGGAGTATTAGTTGTGGTCAATGGGTTGACTGCTTTTAGCATTACTCGCGAATTTAGTTTAATTTTTGGTGGTAAACCGAAACAGATGACCGTTCGTTCTCCCGAAGGCTTATGGGCATTGGTGTTACCGATGACATTTACCATGGGATTTGCCTTGCACGTACCGATTTTATTATCCAAATGGCATTGGATACCTGAATGGGACAATCTCAATTTAAATGTTGCCATTCCTTTAGTTATCTCAACTCTAGTGGGTGCAGGGTCATCAGCCTTTATTTATCTCAATGACAATATTCCTAAGCCAATTGAACTAAAACCCAAAGCAGTACAAGATTTCTTTGCTTACGACTTATATACAGCACAACTCTATCGCGTAACCATTGTCTTTGTGGTTGGGTTAGTTTCGCAAATTGTCTATTGGTTCGATCGCTATTTAGTCGATGGGATAATTAATTTAGTTGGATTAGCAACTATCTTTAGTGGCGAAAGTTTAAAATACAATGTTTCTGGTCAAGCTCAATTTTATTTCCTGTCAATTTTACTGGGAGTAGTCTTATTTGTTAGTGTAGTTTGTTTTCCTTTACTATCTCAAATCTCTTTCTGATATTTAACATTGAACATCGATCTTAATTTAATTAAATAATGCTTAGTTTTTTACTCTGGTTGCCTGTGATTGGAGCTATTATTATCGGCTTTTTACCAGGTAAAATTGAACCTGCTCGTCTGCGACAAATAACAACAATCTTTGCTGTAATTATATTTGCTTGGACAATCTGGCTATTAACTCAGTTCGATCTAAATAATTCTGGATGGCAATTTTCAGAATACTTATCTTGGGTTGAACCAATTGGCTTGAGTTATAGTTTGGCAGTCGATGGTTTATCTTTACCTCTGCTCGCTTTAAATGGTTTACTAACGATTATTGCGATTTATAGCATTGGTGAAAATGTCGATCGCCCCCGTTTCTACTACTCTTTGATTCTGTTAATTAACGCAGGGATAACAGGGGCTTTAGCTGCTCAAAATTTATTACTATTTGTTATTTTCTATGAGCTAGAATTAATTCCTTTTTATTTGATGATTGCTATCTGGGGAGGAGAAAAAAGAGGCTATGCTTCAATTAAGTTTCTTCTTTACACCGCAGTATCGGGGTTATTAGTTTTAGCAGCCTTTTTAGGTATTGCTTTCCTCAATGGTGCTACTAGTTTTGATTACGATACCATCACGACTCAACAATTATCTTTAAACACTCAACTAATTTTATTAACTGTCTTATTGGTGGGATTTGGAATTAAAATTCCGTTAGTTCCTTTACATACTTGGTTGCCTGATGCTTATACCGAAGCTTCTCCTGCTGTTACCATTCTTTTGGGGGGAATTTTAGCTAAACTGGGAACTTATGGCTTAATTCGTTTTGGTTTACAACTATTTCCCGAAACTTGGTCTATTGTTGCCCCAGGATTAGCAATTATTGGTACAGTTAGCGTACTCTACGGTGCTTTAAGCGCGATCGCTCAAAAAGACATCAAACGCATGGTAGCTTATAGTTCGATCGGTCACATGGGTTATATTCTAGTCGCTGCTGCTGCTGGTACAAAATTAAGTATTCTGGGTGCGGTAGCACAAATGATCGCTCATGGTTTGATTCTGGCGTTACTTTTCCACCTAGTCGGTATCGTGGAACGCAAAGTCGGGACTCGCGATTTAGATGTTCTCAATGGTTTAATGAACCCCGTTCGTGGTTTACCCCTTACTAGTGCCTTACTAATCACCGCAGGTATGGCTAGTGCTGGTATTCCTGGATTAGTGGGATTTGTAGCTGAATTTATCGTGTTTCAGGGTAGTTTTGCGACTTTCCCCATTGAGACTTTACTTTGCATTATCGCTTCTGGTTTAACTGCGGTTTACTTTGTCATTCTGCTCAATCGCACCTGTTTTGGCAAATTAGATAGTAAAAGGGCATATTATCCCCCCGTACTGGGTTCAGAAACCATTCCTGCTTTAGTTTTGACTGCAATTATTTTCTTTCTCGGTATTCAACCTAATTGGTTATTAAGCTGGATCGAACCCACTACAGATCAGTTGTCAGTGAGCAGTTATCAGTTATCGCTTATCAGTCAAGAGTTAACAACTAACAACTAACCACTGTACGGGCGGTTCGCGAACCGCCCCCTACTAACTACTAACAATCAACGATGTTACAAACACAGATTAACTCTACAGCCAAACTCCCTCCTTCTACCCATCAATTTGCTGATGTTATTCATCGCCTCGAAGCTGGTGGATCGATGTTACCCGACACGCCAGAAAACCTGATGCAGATTATCGGTATCTATAAAGCCTATGCCATACCGATGGATTTCTATTGGCGCGACTTACTATATATTGCCGAACGAGTATTTTTAGAACCTCTCCCTTTCTTTAAATATTTCCTTCCCCAAGAATATTTAGATTTACACAATCATTATGCTGGTGATGATGCCGACTTGAGAATTTGGCGCGGAGAAGCAACTGCCCATCCAGAATTACTAGCATTTATGGAGAAGGGAACAACCTTCAAAATGCCCAAACTCTTTCATCATCTCTGGCACGATCGCATTAATATGGAATTTGCGGAAGCTTGTATGCGATCGATGCTGTGGCATGGTAGAGATATGGGTTGGGGTAAGTTTGATGCTTACTTAGATACAGAAGAGTATAAAGCTAATGCGGATCGGGCAATTAAAGCCTATTTTAAATCTAATCCTGCTATGTTAGCTCTATACAAACTCTTCCCCGATATGTTCCTCGAACAAGTAAGACAGCTATCTTACTATTCCAACCTTGGTTTATTCTGGGAAGTAATGGCACCAGTATTCTTGGAAATGTCTGATATTTACGATGAAGGTGGATTTAAAGGTGTCCCCGATGCAATGAACTTTCTGGTTAATGGTATCTTTGCAGTTTCGGGTCGTCCCATCTATCATCATGCTTATATTCGCGGGGAATGCTACGAAATTATTCCTAAATCAAAGGGTTTTATGTGGTTGTACGAGGCTGCTTTACCCTATGTAGAGGCTATCTTTTATCGCACTGCACCTTTTCGTGGTACTAAATCCTATAATGCTCAAGCTAAACAAGTTCCTGAAGAGCAAAAAGATTTTCACTACGGCATTTTATACGCTGATGTTTTCCCCGTCGGTACGGCTGGTATTCCCCCAACATTATTAATGGATGATATGTATCATTTTCTCCCTGATTACCTTCAGCAATACTATCAAAAACATTGTCGAGGCGAAGATGATATTTTAATTCAATTGGGAATTACTTTCCAGCGATCGATGTATAACGTAACTTCTGCGGTAATTCAAGCTTTACGTCAAGCTTTGTTATACCCTTTAGGCGATTCTAATCCCAAACATTTACTGAAAAATCGTCAATTTTTTGAAGCCCAAATGGATCGTTTCTTACGCCCTGAAGCCCGTTTAAAAGATATTCAATCTCAATCTTATCGCTAGTTTTAATTAAGTAAGAGATAATACTTTAAAAGCTTTCCAATTTATTACAACTAAAGCCACAAAAATAATTATGAATGATGGACAACAATCCGTTGTCCATTGTCAATTAATTAAACTATCCGATGTGAGTTCGACAAAGCTAAAAAGCTACAATTTTTCGAGTTTGAATATGGGTTAAATATCCCTGAAATCCCCCTTCTTTGGTTCAAAAAAATCATAACTCCGAACTAAAAACTCCGAACCCACGTTATCCCATTAAAATAACATTATCAATTACATGAATTACCCCATTATCTGCTTCAATATCTGCTGCAATTACTGTGGCATTTTTTACTTCAAAACCATCAGAACAATCAATGGCAATAGGAGAACCCTCTAAAGAAATAACCGAATCAACTTCCGTTAGATCGGCTTTCATTAACTTACCTGAAACAACATGATAAGTAAGAATTCGAGCTAATTGAGGAATGTTCTGTACTAGGGTTTGAATTGTTCCTGGAGGAAGTTTAGCAAAGGCAGCATCATTAGGAGCAAATACGGTAAAAGGACCAGGGCTTTTTAACGCTTCAACTAAATTAGCAGCCTTTACGGCAGTTACTAACGTGCTAAAGTCTTCTGATTGTACAGCAATATCCACAATATCAGCCATATTTTCCTAGTTTAATTTACTTAATGCCTACAGAAAATTTTTAGTTAGGGGAGCAACTCCAAAAACTAAAATACGATCACCTGATGTTTAAATTATCCTTTTTCCTCCTTCCTGGCAATCAAGAGTATTACTTTATTGACAGACCAGTATTTTTGGCGATCGAGCGATTCAAAAAATCATTACAAATCATTACGTATAAACAATGCCTGAAAAGAAAGTTAGGAACTGTTCGAGAATCACTCTTATTTTCAGCAAAAATTTATGTTGCAAACTCATGAATTTTTGCTAACTTTAATAACAACCATTTGCTACACTCAGCCAAAATAGCCCTGGTAACGATTTTGACCGCCAACAGGGGAACTTTAATTTTTAACTTGAGTCATCTAAGGGGAGTATCGACTATTAGGTCTACTATCACAGCTAACAGCCATTCGGCTTACCATACTAAACTATCAAAGGTAAAAAATAGGGAAATGTTTTAACCAACCTTGAGATATCTCTTTCTACCAAAGTAGAATTACCTACAAATCACTTATGTTGCTTACTAGCTTGGATTGCTTACCCATACTTAAATCCTACAGTACTATCTCCTACTCTAAATGTTGGTTAGATAAAGATGCTGTTTCTAAATTATATACGGGAGATTGGTCTACTGATTTGCCCTAATATTCCGTCTTAAAAAAGCGAAGTTGTCTAATACCCACTAAATTGCTTAAAAATAATAAATTAAACAAGCTGAACTGTATACTTAATTTGCCTAACTAACTATGTCCGCTCACACTTAAAGTCTTCTTTTCCCGCCAAGGAAACAGATAAGAGAAGTATTAACGAAGGGATTGTAAATCATGAGCCAAAAAAACATTCTAGGAATTTTTAGTAGCATTGTTTTGTTACTTGTTTTGGCAGTATCGGTGGCAGAAGATAAGTTTAAAGCATTTAATTTTGCTTCTTCCTCACCTAGTGTTGCTGATATGGGATTAACTAAAGCTATCGCGAAAGTAAGCAATACTGAAGAAAAAATCGCTTTTGCCAACAATCAGTTTAGCTTTGAGTTATTTAATCATGTGTTTAATCCTCATCAGCAGCGTAACGTTTTTATTTCACCTACTAGTATAGCGATCGCCCTAACTATGACCTATAACGGGGCTAAGGGCGAAACTCAGTCAGATATGGCATCTGCTCTTAATCTAAAGGATCTTAGCCTCAAAGATATCAATACAAGTTACCAAAAATTACAGCAAAAATGGCAAAAAGCTGATTCTCCAG
Source organism: Xenococcaceae cyanobacterium (assembly GCA_051439345.1). Lineage (GTDB taxonomy): Bacteria > Cyanobacteriota > Cyanobacteriia > Cyanobacteriales > Xenococcaceae > JASJDJ01. The sequence continues at coordinate 358 of JBFRWE010000147.1, read as the reverse complement.
TACAATTATCCATTGCTAATTCTCTATGGGCAAAAGAAGGTGTACCTTTTAAACATCAATTTCTCAAAAATAATCGACAATATTATGCTGCCCAAATTACTAACTTGAATTTTTCTAATCCAGGAGCTAAAAATATTATCAATAGTTGGATTAAAGAAGCAACTCAGGGCAAAATTGAACAGTTTGTTAATGATATTACTCCAGAGGATATTTTATTACTAATTAATGCCATCTACTTTAAAGGTAATTGGGCAAAGCAATTCGATCGAAATTTAACTACTGTTGAATCATTTCAGATCTCCGAGCATTTTTCTAAACCTCATCCGTTGATGTCTCAAACAGGCAAGTATCGCTACTT
>JBFRWE010000146.1:0-13379 GCA_051439345.1 Xenococcaceae cyanobacterium | reverse complement strand
ATCGCAGCTTACACCTCATCTGTAAATATCCTGGAATCTCTGCGACAGGATTTAGTTGTTAGCAATGCAGACATTCAATTTAACTTCCGCGATAGTATAGAACCAGTCTATCGGGAACTAGTAGATCGGATTAATTTACTATTAGTTAGGTTATGATTGATGCGAAAACAAAGCAGTAGTTAATTTTGCTAGAGCAATCTATTTGATTTGTGAGATTTATGGTGGTACACCGCCATCAGTTTTTGGTCATTTGTCTGTTCTTACTTGTAATTTCCGATGGCGATAGCTTGCTCTACACTGATTAAAACCTATGAATTTATCTTCCCATCCACAAACACAAAAACTCCGTAAATCACATTCTAGAAGTAATTCAGATTGTTACCAAGACATCAAAGTTGAGGTGACAATTAAATTAGTATTTAGTTGGATTTTAGCTATCGGAGCGATCGCCGCTTTAGTTAAGCTTATACCTTATCATTTTTCTCAGCAAGCCAAACTTCGAGAAATCAATGCTCAAGTGCAAGAAACGGAAAAAAGAGTAGTGCAATTAAGAGCGGAATTAAACCGTAATTTCGATCCTCACCAAAGCCAAAATCTGATGGAAGAATATAGTCCTAGACTAGCTCCCCATCAAAGTCTGGTTTTCTGGCTGAATCAAGAGCAAAAATAAATAATACTTAGTAATTATTGATTGTGCTTGGATAATTAACTACAAGCACAAAGTGAGCTATTTTTAACTAGTGAATTGGAGAGGATGAAGTAGCTCACTAAACCAACTTTCTACTTTTTCTCGATAGTTACTGAGATCTTCCCTAGCTAAAAGAAGATCCATCGCCTGTTGATAATCGGCAACAGCACAGTTCCAATCTCCTCTGAGATGATAGGCTCTTCCTCTTTCTCCATAGATTCTTTCTTGTAAGTTATTGCCTAAAACTGAAGCGATATCAAAGTTTTCGATCGCTAGTTCATACATACCCATTTCCCTAAAAGTAATACCTTGATTGATCCAAGCACGGACATTGCCAGGATTCAAGTCTAACGCAGTATCATAATCAGAAATAGCGTCTTCTAGATTACCTTGAGCAGCATGACAATTAGCTCTATTGTTGTAAGCACTGTCTAGTTTGGGATCGATTGCTAAAGCTTTGGTCAAATCGGCAAAAGCTTCTATGATTTGATTATTACGAAAGTGCATCAAACCCCGATTATTGTAGTCCATAGCACTATCAGGATGAATCTCTAGTAATTGGTTTAATAGAGCGATTGCCACTGCATAGTTACCCTGGGCAGCTTTTTGTTCTACAGAGACTCTCAATTGATGTTCGACTTGTTCTAGCCAAAGTAGAGAATAAGAGTCTTGTCTCACTGAATCATAAGTGAGGTTCAAGCAGCTCTGATTTGGCTGTTTTTGTTCCTGGTTATCTCGATCGTAAAAGTTGATTTTCATAAGTAGCATTTCAACCTTTCTTAAGGGTAATGTACTATCTTGTTTTCTTGATTTAAGAATCAATGTGTCACTGATTAAACTGTCTTTAGGAGGATTTTGTTAAATTCGCTACCGTTATTTAATCTTCAGGACAATGTCTATCTACTTTCAGTAGAGTTCCCGAAAAATTTATAAAACTAACAGAAAAAGTTAAAAATAAGATAAATTATTCTTTTCATTGAGAACAAGGTTTTGAAAAATAAATGATACTGAATTCACGTAAATTTAGGTCTATTTTTGGCAAGAATATGCTCTAAGCAAACTTTTTTTTACAGATATTTATCTTAAGTTAACAATAGTCAATACTTAGTAAAAAAACTTTTGTTTAGTAGATATACGGGCTAGGAAGCAATTAATGATATGTTGAGGGAAATAATCTAGATAAGAATTTTTTTATGACTACAGCTACGCTACTTTCTCAAGCATCAGATCTTGAAATAGACGATTACTGTGTCTTTGGGTTAGCTACTTGCTTTATTAGACAAGATGGAGAGACACAACAAGTTAAAGTTATTGAACCTATTCCTTCCGCAGCACTAGAAGCAATCCTTAAAGGAATTCCAACTTCCTATGAGTTCGCTTGTGCTAAATCTTTAGGAGAAATTTTTACTGATGAGAATTCTTTCAGACCATCGGAATTTCCTGCTGAAGCCCAATTCTGCGATCGCTTTAAGGAAAGAGTAATAGCTGCTACTCGGACTTATAAGGCTCGCCCAGAAGCTAAACAACATATTCCTCTAGGCTCAATCAAACAAGATTTTAACTACTCTTTAGAAAGAAAGCGTGTACTCAATGCAACTAATGTTGTTAGTACAGAAGATAATGTTAAACAACATTCTCATACTCATAAAGTTCTTTAACTTTTGTATCTAGGTTTAAATAATAAAGTGCCGTTAGCTTAAAACTAAACTGATAGCAGTTTAGCCTATAAGTCCAACGACACTTTAACTTATTTTATTGGTTTGTTTAGTAGGCAAGACCCATACTACGAGTAGTTTCTGCACCTAAATAAACACGGATGCTCAAGAAATCGGTAGGACAAGCAGTTTCGCATCGCTTACAACCTACACAATCCTCTGTGCGAGGAGAGGAGGCTATTTGACCAGCTTTACAGCCATCCCAGGGTACCATTTCTAGTACGTCTAAAGGACAAGCCCGTACACATTGAGTACATCCAATACAAGTATCGTAAATTTTGACGCTATGAGACATTTAATATCGGCTCCTTACCGCGTGTTCTCCTAGATATCTATTTATTTTGGATTTATGGGCTAGTTTACCTTATGCTGTTATTGTCCTTATGGAAAAGGCTACATAACTTTAAATTCTGTAACAAGAATTTCTGTAGTAAGTTGGTAGTAAAAAGGTGTTAGGTGTTAGGTGTTAGGTAGTAGGTGTTAGGTAGATAACACCTAACACCTGTCTGCACCGAGAATTATGACTTTTTCAACAAGCCCTAACTAATTAATTGATTCAATCACTCCTTCAGCCTGATTAACAATATTCTTTAACTCTTCCAATAATTCTGCCTTAACATCTTTCCACATCCCTCTTTGATTGGCTTCTAATAATCTTTCTGCCATATCTCTTAATGCCCAAGGATTTTTCTCTTGGATAAATTGCTGTACTTTTTCGTCTAAGATATAAGCCTTGGCTACTCCTTCATATATATGATCTTCTACGCATTTAGTAGTAGCATCGTAAGCAAATAAATAATCTACTGTGGCTGCCATTTCAAACGCTCCTTTATAACCGTGGCGCATTACTCCTTCGAGCCATTTAGGATTTATAACACGGGAACGATATACTCTGGCAATTTCTTCTGTTAACTTTCTCACTCTCGGATTAGCCGTGACCGAATTATCCCCAAAATAGACTTCAGGATTTTTACCAGTTAGAGAACGTACCGCAGCCGTCATTCCCCCTTGGAATTGATAATAGTCATCGGAGTCTAATAAATCGTGTTCGCGGTTATCTTGATTATGCAAGATTATTTGTAGTTGTTTTAATCTTTGCTCAAAAGACTCTGCTGCCCAATGTCCTTGACCATCAGCATCATAAGCGTAACTACTCCAGTTGAGATATGCCCTGGCTAAATCTTCATCACTTTGCCAATTTTGTCCTTCGATTAAACCCTGTAAACCAGCACCATAAGCACCAGGCTTAGAACCAAATAGACGATAACTAGCTCTAGTTTTAGCTTGCGCTAAGGTTAATCCTTGTTGTTGCCAAAACTGTGTTTCTGTCTGAACTCGATCGCGCAAAGGATTAATTTGGGCATCTTCTTCTAAATCAGCGATCGATTTGGTCATTTTACTGATAAGATTAAGTAGAATGGGGAAAGAGTCGCGAAAAAAACCTGACACTCGAACTGTGACATCGACACGAGGTCTTCCCAACACAGAAACAGGCAAAATTTCAAAATCGACAACTCTCCTAGCTAAACCATCCCAAACAGGCTGTATCCCCATCAATGCCATTACTTGAGCCACATCATCACCGCCAGTACGCATCGTAGAAGTACCCCAAATAGAAATAGCTAGAGTTTGCGGATATTCTCCATGTTCTTGGGTATAGCGTTCAATTAAAACCTCTGCTGCCTTTCGTCCCACATCCCAAGCAGTTTCCGTAGGGATAGCCCGAATATCCACCGAATAAAAGTTGCGTCCAGTCGGCAAAACTTCGGGTCTTCCCCTAGTAGGTGCGCCTGATGCCCCACTGGGAATATATCCCCCATCCAAAGCCCTAACCAGATTATCTATCTCCTGACTTGTCCCTTTAAGAGCAGGAATAAGTCGAGCGACTATCCAGATTAATCCTTGATAAGTATGGGGAAAAGAAGTTCGCTCCAATCTCTGCGTTAATCTGCTATTGGCTGCGGACGAATTTTCATCAATCAACTCTTCCACTAATTCCGAGACTATTTGTTCGAGGGTTTCGATAAGATCGCCTTTGTTTTTAGCTTTTTTAACCTCTCCCCCAACCCCTCTCCTCTCAGGAGAGGGGGGCAAGCCTTGATTCTCTATCTTGGAAAGAGAAGGAAGTAAAGGAAGAGATTGAAAGTCTTCATCTTTATCAACTACCAAAGGATCGAAATCTAAACTCAAATCTTTAGCCAAAGCTTGAGTAATACCCAAACGATCTATACTAGGAGAACGAGCGATCGCAATTAGCAAGTCTCTTAATTGTTCTCCTTGAGGACATTGGCCAAAAATATGTAAGCCGTCACGAATTTGAGCTTCTTTTAATTCGCAGAGATAACCATCGGCAACAGTAAGGAATTGGGTAATAGATTGAGTATCTAATTTATCTATTCCTAAATCTTTATCTAAGTGTTCTTCCTCAACTAGTTGTGTAATACGTCTGCTAATTACTGTCAAACGAGATGGATCTAAAGTCTGGGCTTCGTAATATTCATCGATTAATGCCTCTAGTTTTTCTAACCCACCATATAATTCTGCACGGGTTAGAGGGGGAGTGAGATGATCGATTATAACTGCCTGGGAACGTCTTTTGGCTTGTGAACCTTCTCCTGGATCGTTGACTATAAAGGGGTAAATATTGGGAATGGTTTGTAGCGCAATTTCAGGATAGCAATTTTTAGATAGGGCAATACTTTTTCCTGGTAGCCATTCTAAATTACCGTGTTTACCTAGATGAATAATCGCTTGTACTTGAAATTTGGTTCGTAGCCAATAATAGTAGGCTAAATATTCATGAGTTGGTTCTAAATCAGGTGCATGATAATTTAAAGCAGGATCTCGATCGTATCCTCTCGATGGTTGTATACCAATAAATATATTTCCTAACTGAATACCTGGTATGGGAAACAAATTCTCCCTATCTCCCCCTCGCGTAAGCGAACGCTCTGTCCCTATCTCACTATCTTTTATGTCTCCCCATCTCCCTATTATTTCTTGCTGTACTTTCTCTGGTAAGGTTTGCCAATACTTTTGATATTCTGCAACAGATAAAGATTGATAGATAGGACGAATTGATTGACTTTCTCGATCGTTAGTAATTCCTTGAGTTAAAAGTTGGATTAATTCTTCTGAAGTGGAGGGAATATCTTCTACAAAGTAACCAGCTTTTTGTAATGCTTTCAGGATTTCAATACAACTAGCAGGAGTATCTAAACCGACTCCATTAGCAATTCTGCCATCCTTGTTAGGGTAGTTAGCTAAGATTAACGCTATTTTTTTATGGGATACAGGAGTTTGTTTGAGTTTGACCCAATTACTAGCTAAATCGGCAACAAAATTAACTCGATCGAGATCTGGTTCATAAATTACTACATCTGTCTCTAATTTTTTATTCCAAGTTTGACTAGATTTAAAAGAAATTGCCCTAGTAATAATTCTGCCATCGACTTCTGGAAGAGCAACATTCATGGCTACATCTTTGGGTGTTAATCCCAGAAAACTCTCTAACCATTGGTTTTTTGTTCCTCCACTTAAAATTACTTGTAAAACTGGTACATCTAACTTTTGCCATAATTTTATTTGTTCTTCTTGCCCTATTTTCGCTAAAGAAAAACTAGTAGTATTAAGGATTACTTTAACTTGTTCTTGTTGACAAATCTTTAATAGTTCAATTTGTATTTCTGATTCTCTTAAAGAAGATAAAAACAGAGGAATTGGCTCTATATTTTTCTGGCATAAAGCTTGACAAATGGCATCAATTGCTAAGGTATTTCCTGCTAAATAGTGAGAACGATAAAAAAATATTCCTGCCTTGGTTGGGTATTTTTGTTGATCGCTTATTCCTCTTATCTTTTCTCGATCTGACCATGAATAGAAGCCAATACGAGGAACGGTTTTAGGAGGTTGTAAAGCATAGTTTGTCTGGAGCACAAAATTAGCAACAAACTGTAGTGCATTAGCATAATTTTCTATCCCTCCTTCAATAAAGTAATGCCACATTTTATTAACTGCTGTTAAGGAAACTGTAGAATGGCTAATCAAGTCTGGATCGGGACGGTCATCTCCTGGTAAGCTAAACAAAGCTGCACTGTTATCCTGTGCCATCTCTTTGAGTATTTCTAAGCCATAAGACCAATAGGTACTGCCACCTAGTAAACGCAAAATAACTATTTTGGCTTTTGATATTACTGTTTCTACATAATTATCAATAGTTAATTGTTGTTGTAAATTTAATAAATTTACCACTCTGATCCCAGGAAAGGTGCTAGGTAAAAAAGCTGTTACTTTAGCTATGATTTGAATCTCTGTATCTGCTGCGGTAATAAACACAATAGGTGCAGGATTTTGCTCGATAAAAATAACTCCTTCTGTTGCCCAATTCCAACCTCCAGGTATAGCAGCCAGTCTATGCATAATTAATATCTAATCTTGAGAAATAATTACAGTTTAGATTTATAGCTTAAAAGTAAGCCATTCTAGATTAAGGCAGCTTGTTGCTGTTTAATATTCCATGAGGATCATGTCTCATTCTTCATCCTTAATCTTAAAAAGAACTGTATCCAGCAAAACTTTTGAAGAACTTCGTAGTTTATGGTCAGCCACAGCAAAGTTAACTGGACAGGAAGTTTTATTGGTTACAGAAAAATCTTTACCAAGCTTAACAAAAAAAGACCTTAAGCCAGAAAAATTTAGTATTTTAATTAGTTTTATATTTAACGCTTTATTGGTAGGTGAAGAAGAAAATAAGGCTTATCATCAAATTCAAATTAGTTTTGATACTCAAATTATTACTGATTATTTAACTAGTCTTAATCCAGTCAATAATAATTACTCTGATTTAGATAAAAATTTACAATCTTATCTTGCCAATAGAACACCTAGTCATTCTGATTATTTAAATAAATTTATTCAACAAATAATTAATATACTTACCCCTGATAAATATCAAGACTATGATTCACTTTTAGTTGCTCAACCCCTCAAAAATATTTTGCACTATCAAGCAGAACAACAAAGAATTCTGAATCAAGTAGAAATTCAGATTAATCAACATTTGGATTTATTAGAAATAGTTCAAATGACTATTGAGCAGGTACGTATTCTTTTAGAACTAGATAGATTAGTAATTTATCAGATAGGTGTTCCTGTCAGTTCAACCAACTCTAATAATATCTTTACTCAATTATTCGATACTGTTACTTATGAATCAAGGGCTTCTGATGATATTCCCTCTATTTTATACTTTCATGATGAAGTTTGTTTTAGTAGATCGACTAAATGTAAAGATAAATATCGTCAAGGATTTAGTTTAGCTGTTAACGATATAGAACAAGAGCCAAACTTTTCTGCTTGCCTAAAATCTTTAATGAGAAGGCTACAAATTAAAGCCAAATTAGTAACCCCAATTATAGTTCAAAATGAACTATGGGGATTTCTGATTGCTCATCAATGTTTTGCTCCTCGACAATGGAATAATACCCAAATTGGATTTATGGAGCAAATTGCTGAATATTTAGCGATCGCTATTTACCAAAATAAATCTTATCAACAATTACAACAACAAAAAGAGCAACTAGAACAGCAAGTGAAAACAAGGGCAGAGCAATTAAAAGATGCTCTCATTGCTGCCCAAGCTGCTAATCAATCAAAACATGAATTTATTGGAAGTATGAGTCATGAGCTGCGTACGCCTCTTACCTGTGTCATTGGTTTGTCTGGGACTTTACTGCATTGGTCATTAGCCAGCGATCGTATTGCTCTCCCTATGGAAAAACAGCAGCAATACTTGAAGACTATTCACGATAGTGGTAAACATTTATTATCTTTAATTAATAACATTCTTGAATTTTCAGAAGTAGAATCAGGAAAGTTTTTATTAAATGTTACAGAATTTTCTTTACAAGATTTGGCTAGAAGTGTTTTGCAAGTTTTACAAGAAGAATCTCATAAACAACAAGTTAATTTGAGTCTAGATTTTAAAGTAAATTCAGAAGAAGATAAGTTTTGTGCAGATCGACAAAGAGTCCAGGAAATCTTACTAAATCTTCTGAGTAATGGAATTAAATTTACTCCTGTTGGTGGTCAAGTTATTTTGAGAATCTGGCGAGAAAATCATCAAGTTATTTTTGAAGTGGAAGATACAGGTATTGGGATTTCTCAACAACAATTACCAATGCTATTTGAAAGCTTTCAACAATTGGAAAATTCTCTTCAACGTACTTATGGTGGAACAGGTTTAGGTTTGGCTTTAACTAAACAATTAATTGAACTTCATGGTGGTACAATTGAAGTAGAATCAGCAGTAGAAAAAGGCTCTATTTTTACTGTTTGTTTACCTAGTCAAACTATCCTCAAACCAAAATGCAAACAGAGTATTAAGGAATCTTCCCATCATCAAAAAACTATTATTTTAGTTTCTCAAGAAGAAGAAAAATCAACTATCATTTGTCAGTTGCTTAATGCAGCAGAATATCAAGTGGTTTGGCTTGTAGATCCTTCCACAGCAATTGATAAAATTAGGTTATTAGCACCAAAATTAGTAATTTTAGATCGAGATTTACCAGAGTTAGATATAATTAATTTTAGTGAAAGCTTACATGAATTGAGATTTGCTCAAAAAATAAAATTAGTTTTGTTAGTTCTGCAAATAACCCCAGAAGAGTGGCAATATTTTTCATCAATTGGCATGGATGATTATTTGCTTAAATCGATTCCTCCCCATAATTTACTAGAAAAAATTGATACCATAATTGAAAAATCAGCTTAAAAAAAGCTAGAAGAAAGTAGGGTAGGCAAACCTGACTTTCAACTTAAGGAAATTAAAATCATCCATAACTGAATGTTGAAAACTACTCAAAGACATGAAACCAGATTGGATATGGTCTTTTTGAACTATTGTGGGAATTTGGCAGCGTACGCAAGGTTCTGAATCCTCCCCTATCTGTAACTCTAATGTAACTTCTAATCGAGCATTATAAATGTTAAGTAATTCTGGATATTGAAGAGAACCCAATTAATTAGTAGCAAAAATTACTAAAAATATAGATAGCAAAGAGTTAAGTTTTCAATAGTAGCAATCAAAATCGTTAGACCCAGTTATAGCAATCTTAAATTAATTAGAAAATAGTGCGATCGCTATCTCCCAAAGATTCTAATTTAGTAGCGATTAAAAATTGAACTTTGACGCAGTTAAAGTTCCACTATTGCTCAAAGCATTAATAATTAATCAAAGGAGAAATTTAGATGCCATTTGTCACTATTCAAATTGCCAAAGGTCACTCTGTAGAAAAAAAACGAGAACTAGCTAAAGCAGTTACTGATACTATTGTTGCTAATTTGGGCACAAAACCTGAATGGGTAACAATTCATATCGACGAATTCGATCGCGAAAATTGGGCAGTCGGAGGCAAATTACACATTGATAAACACTCTGGCAGACATAGCGAAAAAGTTATGAGTTAAACGATTTGGTTATTGGTTATTGGTCATGTTGAAGGCTAAATCAAAAAGGGGTTAAAAAAATGGACTTAACATCAACAGATGCTGAACAACTGGCATTAGATTTTTTTCTTGAAGACTGGGAAATTCCCGAAGATGATCGCGACTTTTTTGTCCCTCTTGATTCTCGTGTAGTAGACGATCGCTGGTATGTGGTAGAAATTGGTGTAGAAGGATTACCAGATAAGTGGGTGATTCAAGTTTATGACGAAACCAAAGATTGTGACCCCTGTTTTACCTTTGTCTCACCAATTAAACCCTCGGAAAGTGAGACAGGACTTGAAGAAATGCCAGAAAGTATTGCCGAAATATTGCGCTCGGAACGTCAAAATTTAGTCATTAGTCGTTAGTCATTAGTTGTTAGTCACGAAAAACGAAAGACAAAGAACAAAAGACAAAAACAATGATCGATTCAACTGAAGCAGAAAAGTTAGCCTTTGAATTTTTAACCAATGAGTGGAATGTCCCATCGGCAGACAAAGATTGGTTTACGGTAATTGCTTCTCGTACTTTGGGAGAAGATGGTTATGATGTAGAAATTGGCATTGATGGTTTTCCCGATCGCTGGATTGTAGAAGTATACGATAATGGTAAATGCGAGCCTTACTATGAATTTACCTCACCCATTAGAGATCCCGAAAGCAATAGCGATCTAGAAGATTTACCAGATTGGATCGCTCAAGTATTAATAGCAGAAAGAAAACATCGATAGTTGTTATTAGGGAGGTAACAGGCTACGTCCGTGCAGTTGTTAGTCACTGGTTTTTATAGGAAGAGCAAAGAACAAAAGACAAAACACAAAGATAAAGATAATGAAAACAGCAGATTGGTTGGTCAAAGAAGATGGTGTTTGCAGGCTATGTAATTCGGTGCGGGTGTGGGTTTTTTTAGCGGATGAATATCGACTGTATCGTTTTTTGACGGAAGTGGAAGATAACATCAGATTAACTGCTGCCGAAGAAAGAGATGAAGAAAGTTCCCTGTCAGGACTGCGGATGTTAGTGAGGAAATTGGTTCTTAACTGTTATACAGTCAAAACTCGTTTACCCGAACCAAATCAGGAGACAGGAATTTCCGTAGTCACACTACACGATGAAGTGGGATTTCCCATGACTATCCAGACAGAAAAGAATTTACCTGGGACAACTTCGCCCATCCACAATCATGGTACTTGGGGCATAGTGATGGTAATAGAAGGCAAACAAAAAAATACTTTCTGGAAGCGCGCACCTACTCAAGAATTTCCCGACAAAATCGATCGCGTTGGCGAAAGAATTATTGAATCAGGAGATATTATTAGCTTTACTACCGAGGCAATTCACAGCACAGAAGCAGTGGGAGACCAACCAACCATAACCTTTAATTTATATGGGGAAACTCATGGTGGTAAAAGATATCAGTTCGATATTGAAAAACAAACTGCCAAGCATTTTTAATCAAGCATTTTTAATCCCGTACGGGCGATTGGCGAATCGCCCGTACTGTGGTTAGTTGGTAGGGGCAAACGGCCCTACGGGTTCACCACTTTACTTATGCCGGTACAACCGTCCACCGTCATTGGTTCACCGTTTGCCCCTACAGTTGTTAGTCATCTCAAAAGCGGATCGCTCGATCCCGTATACTAAAACTTCTTTTCCATCCACTTCTGCTTTGCTTTGGAGTTTTTCTCCCAATTTTTCGGCTACTCGAATCGATCTGATGTTACCAGGATAAATCAAACTCACTATGCGGTCTTGTTTTAACTCTCTAAAACCGTAGTCGAGTAAAGCTTTTGCTCCTTCGGTAGCGTAGCCTTTTCCCCAATAATGACGATTTAAGCTCCAACCAAGCTCAAATCCAGGCCATCCTTCAGGATTGATAAAACCAATTCTACCCACAACTACTTTACTAGTCCGTTCTTCAACTGCCAAAAGACCATAGCCCCGTAGTTGCCAATGTCCGAATATGCTAGCCATACTCATCCAGGCTTCCGAGCGCGCCATCGCTTTTCCATTACCTATGTAGCGGGTGACTTCTGGGTCGGAAAAGATTTGGAAGTAGTCCTCAAAGTCTGATTCGCGGAACTTGCGTAGAAGTAAACGCTCTGTTTCAATTAACATTTGCCTTAATGAATAAAAAGTACCTTGAACGATCGACAATCAACCAGCAATCCCTTTTTATATCTTAATTACGAACTTGCTTTAGAGTCCTTGGGCAATGAATTTTTCGATCGCGTGCAACCTGCTAACTTTTCCCAGCTTACCCTGCGTTTTCGTAATGATAAGCTGCTGCCTATCCTTGGTTTAGAGTCAGAGCAAGTTACGGATGAGAATTTCCTCGATTTTGGCGGTAGTTTTCAGGGAAAACAATCCCGTTTGGCATTACGCTATCATGGTCATCAGTTCGGTCAATACAACCCTTACTTGGGCGATGGCAGGGGATTTCTCTACGGTCAGGTGCGAGGAATTGACGGGCAATTATACGATTTTGGTACTAAAGGATCGGGACAAACTCCTCATTCCCACTCTAAGGACGGTCGCTTAACTCTTCAAGGAGGATTACGGGAAGTTTTGGCTGCGGAGGCGTTACATTATGCGGGAGTTAAGACATCTCGCTGTTTCAGTTTAATTGAAACAGAAGCTTTAATGAGAGAAGGGGAGACGGTTCGTGGTGCAGTTATGCTGCGTTTCAGTCGCTCTCATCTACGCTTTGGTACTTTTGAACGCCTAGATTATTACGATCGCGGCGATCTAATCCAGAAACTATTAGATCATGTAATTCAATACTATTATCCTCATTTGTGGCAGAAACCAGACCGCTACATCCGTTTTTATGGAGAATTGGTAGAGCGCATTGCTCAATTGGTAGCACAATGGATGGCAGTGGGTTTTTGTCATGGGGTTCTCAATACTGACAATATGTCGATTACGGGAGAGAGTTTTGACTATGGCCCTTATGCTTTTATCGATACTTACAATCCTTATTTTACGGCTGCTGCTTTCGATCGCCAGGGAAGATATAGTTATCGTAACCAGCCGAGTGTTTGTCGTTGGAATTTAGCTATGTTGCAGCGTCCTCTCTCGACAGTAATTCCCATTTCCGACATGGAAGCGATTTTAGAAACTTTCCCCGAACTCTACACGAAGTATTATCATCAGCAAATGCTGCACAAGTTGGGATTCGATCGCTTGCCTTTTCTAGAAACTGAAGAATTAATCGATTTGACTCTACAACTGCTGTTTTTAACTAAAATCAGCTATCATAAATTTTTTCGCGACCTCAGACTCAAGTTTTCTCGGTCTTGGCACGATAATCCTGACTCTATTTGGCAAGATTTAGAACATTTAGTATCTGGTGAAGAAATAGCTATTTTAAAGCGTTGGTGCTGGCTTTACCATCAACTTTTGTTAGAGCGATCGTACCCAGAAATAAACGAAATTGCTCAACGTCTGCAAAATGCTAACCCCGTAGTTGTATTGCTAGAACCAGAAATC
>JBFRWE010000145.1:0-5084 GCA_051439345.1 Xenococcaceae cyanobacterium | reverse complement strand
GGTCACAGTCCTGCTCTAAATCTCCTGAGTCCTTCACAGATGCCATTGAAGGTCGCTTATTGTTCTGAGTTTCTACACCACGATTAATCTGAGCCAAGGCTACAAATGGCACATTAAACTGCTTGGCAATATCTTTACAAGCCCCACTGTACTTACCAATTACCTGCGCTCTATTACCCGCACCTCTATCTCCAAGCTTTTGAATGTAGTCCAAGACTACTAAGCCTAGTTCACCCCTCTTAGACTGGATTTTCCTCAACTCAGAGCGCATCTTAGCAGGAGTTAATTGTTCGGCTGGAGTATCGTTAATCTCTATTGGTAACTCTGCTAAAGTGCCTAACCCTTTTACCAAAGTATCCATCTCACTTCTTTTGATGTCATTATTCATCAATCGTTGTGAATCAATCCCCGTGTGCATTGCCAGGAATCTTTTAGTAAGCTGATTACCATCCATTTCAGCAGAGAAAAACACCACTGGTTTCTTCTCATTACTAGCAATGTAATTAGCTAAGTAACAGGCAAACCATGATTTACCCATAGATGGTCTAGCAGCAACAATAACTAAATCTTTCTTGGTTAAACCACCAATCATGAAATCTAGGTCTGTTAATCCTGTTGGATAGTTAGGTAAAGCACCTTGTTCTAATTGATTCCAGATATCAGCTAACCGTTCATTGACAGACAGGGTGGGAGACTTGCCATTATTATTGGTCGTCAGACCATGTACTTTATCCTCAACTGCATCAATGACTGCTTCTAGTTCAGTAGTGGTGTCATAACCTAATTCAACTATTTCATGACCTGTATGGACTATCTCACGACGTTGATATTTATCCAATACTAAAACAGCATAGCGGTCGATGTTAGTTGCTGAAACAGTCCGATTGAGTAACTGGGCTAGCTTCGGTTGACCACCTGCATTTTCAAGTAATTTATGGTTAGCCAGATAAGTAGTTACACTTATCAAGTCCGTTTGCTTGTCCTGTTGATGAAGAGTAAGGGCAGCACTGTAAATAGTTTGATGGGCTTGAGTGTAAAAAGCTGCTGTTGGTAACTTATCAGCTACTCTACCTATTGCTTCAGGATCTAGTAAAATTCCCCCCAGGATTGCTTCTTCAGCTTCAATATTGCCCAGGAATGTTTCGTTATTAGTCATTTGTTATTACTGAAAATACTGCTTAATTTACTAAGTTCTTCTAAACTGACCTTTTCCTCTTCTGGCTCGTCAGAACTTTTTACAATTGTCTGTTCGGGTTTAGTACTTTGAGGTTTAGCCTGAGTTTTACTCTCAGTATTAGGTTGAGCTTCATCTTTAATCATCTGGAGCAGACAAGCCTCCTGATGCTTAACACTATGACTAGCTCGATACTGTTCAAATGCTTCAATAGATAGCTTCACCTGTTCTGTATCTCTAGCTTCAATTTCCTCTCTGAGCTTTTTGCCTAGTTTGATTCCTAGTGCGTTGATGGTTGAAATCAGTTCGTTTTCGTCAGATGTTTTGTCCGTTGTAGTTATTGTGGCTTTACTGATAGGAACTACTTTGATACTGGGAGTTGGACTTAGGTGTTCTTTTAATTGCCTATGCAGTCTTTGATTCTCATCTTTCAGTTCGTGGATCTCTGCCACATGACCTCTGAGTATTTTGTTCTGTCGTTCGAGTTCTTCAATCTTTGCTTCAAGAGAGCGAATTCTATCCTTAGCTACCTCATGGAGAGTCTTTAAGCTGTGAACTCCACTCTTCTCTTCTTTTGTCTTCAGTTCATTAAGGGTAGTGTTCTGCCTCTCTTGAACTTCATGGATATAGGCTTTAATGTCATCCCACTTGTAAAGATAAGATACCGAGCATCCAGCTACATCAGCAATGTTTTGAAACGTCAGTTTGGCTCCTTGTTGTATGACTACCTCTATAGCTTTAAGAACCTGCTCTCGCTTGATTTCTTTTCTCTTAGCTTGAGCTTTGTTTAGAGCTTCAGTTTGCTTCTCGCGGTTATGCTTCATTTGCCATCTTCCTTAGCTCTCTTAGCCACCTATCCATCTCTTCTATGATGTGTTTAGCTTCAAGCTCTATTAGTTCGGCACCAACTTCTTTAGCCTCTGTTAATCTCTTTTGTTCGCGTTTGTATTGTCTTTCATATAGAGGTAATTTATCGGTTGAGGCAACAAAGCTCTTGCACCCGTAACATTGTCGGTAAAGTTCTTTGGGACAAGGTTTTGTTGGTTCTAAGGCGCAATATCCATAAACTGTATATCTAGGAGATAGTTCTGTATCTACACTGTGAGCTTTGGGATTTTTGAATAGACTTTCAGGTAATGTTTCATAGGCTAGGAACTTGTTTTCTGTGTTGAGTAATAACTCTTGAAAGGGCAAAGCTACCTTTCCCGTATCCTCTCTAGTTGGAGGTGCATAATGTTGAAAAGTAGTATTGGGACTTTTATGGTCTGCAAGTAGTTGAGCAGCTTCCAAACCATGCTTAACTCTTACCTGCTGTAATCTGCTAGGACGAGTAATTTTTCCCATAAAGTGGGGCTTTTGACCGTTGGCATCAAGAATATTTTCTCGGTCAATAAGTAGTTTAATCATTATGACCATTGGATTCTGGGGACTAGGTCTCGTTGGAGGTTGTGGCAGAGGTCGCAATGATGGAAACTCTGGGTAAGATTCCGGTCTAATACCGACAAAGTGACAGAAAAGATCAGGAAATTCTTCACCCCAAGTCTTTCTAATCCATTGTTGTTGCTGTTCGATTATTTTTCTGATTTGACGATTAGCGGGTACTCTTTTCTGTCTGTTAGTCTTGTCCTGTAGAGGAATATTTATATACCACTTAGTATTATCTTCAACTAAACAATCAAAGGGTAAATTGCAAATGTCTCCTGGTCTAGCAGCAGTATAGAGTTGAACGAGGTAGTGACGGGCTATTGGTAACGGTAGTTTATCTAAATGTTGCTCGATACCATTACGAGTCGTCTGGTCTAACCACTCTGGTTTATCGGAGGCTTGTCTTTTTCTATCTCGGCTACGAATTAAATATGGCTCTAAATCTAAAAATTCCAAGAAATTTTCGAGATGAGTTAAGCAATTATTAAAAGAATTATTTTTAAGCTTTTTGTTTTCAAAAATAAACAGCAATATCTGATCTCTTGTTATTTTCTCTTTACTGCCAAGTTTTGATTTAACTACTATTTCGCCAAATTTTCTAAGAGTTGATGTCAAACTTTCTATACTATCTGGTTTATATATGTAAGACTTTAATAAGTAAAGTAAGTATTCTTTAACTTCTTTCCTATACCACAGTGGATTAATATTTTGAAAGTTAATTATCTTATGCTTATTATGAGGAATATCATAAAACTGCTTATAAGACCAAATATCACTATCAAAGTCAAAAATCGGGATTTTTTCGGCAATTAATCTACCTTGCCAGCTACAATTTTTAGTCGCTCTGGGATTAAATGTAACATGGCAAAAACGACATCTACAATTTTTTTTACCTATATCAAAAATCCACCCTTTCTTACCATTAATACCAACTTCATTACAACTAGGATTGGGACACTCAAGGTCATCTCTATACTGAAATGAGTAGCTTGGATTACGAACTGATAAATAGTGGTTTTTTCTACATTTTCTACATCTAAAAACAAGTTGGCATTTTGCCTTATTTTGGATAACGTAGCCATTAGATACAGGTTCGAGTAGTATCCTATTATAGTCAGACAAAAGTAATGTAACCAATCTAAATAGTCTACTTTCAAGCAGCAATAATAAAATTATGCTAATTAGTTTTTTACCCCCTTTCTTTTCGACACAATCTAAACAATAGAATTTTTCATGTGCTTGAAGTTTCATATATTCATTAGCCCAATTCACTTTTAGTATTTCATCACCTTCTTTACCAGTTGTATGTTCTGAAACTGGAAATTGTAATAATTTACAAGCTAAAGATGTACTTTTACCACATTTCTGACATCTGAGAGAATATTTACAAGATAAAGATGGAGACTTGGCAAACCCAGTTAGATAACCGTCATTGCATTTTGGGCATCTATACTTTTCTTCTTTCTTTAGTGGTGCATAAGCTAATCTCCAATTAACAAATAACAGGTGTTCGCCATCTTTACCAGTTATATGCTGAGAAATTATTGGATTCAGTATACTAGCCATTTATCTATTCTCCTAACTCATTTTCTAACTTTTCAATTCCTTTCAACCAATTTTTCATTAACCCAATTAGTTTTTTGTAGTCAGTTATATTTCTTGTTTGTTTGGATTCAATAGCAACTGCTAATTGCTTTTCTAGTTTTTCTACAT
Source organism: Xenococcaceae cyanobacterium (assembly GCA_051439345.1). GTDB lineage: Bacteria > Cyanobacteriota > Cyanobacteriia > Cyanobacteriales > Xenococcaceae > JASJDJ01. Next base: position 772 of record JBFRWE010000145.1, on the reverse strand, counting down.
CAGCTTCTAGATAAGGTTTATCTTTTATAGTCACTCGAAAATGGTCACAATCTAAACAGCCAGAACGTTTTACACAATCGCCCAACATACTTGGTCGATGGCAATTCCCTAATTGAATAGTTAATCCTGGTTTTTCAAGAAGTTCTGATAACCTTTCATATTTAGTCTTCCTGGGCTTGAAATTAGTGGTTCTACTATTTTTGTCTACATAGGTAGTAGTTTTATATCTGGACTTCACAGGCTTTTCCGAAGAACGCTTTCTGTAGTGAGGGAGCATAAGGAGCGACCCATGACCTAATATTGCTGCTATAAGTTCATCAGGCACATCACAGTTAGCCATAGTAGTGGCTTGAGTTCTGCGTAACATATGACTGGTTAGCTCAAACTCTTTGCCATTTTCATCGACTAGATTTGCTTCTTTTCTGAAGTCTTTTATCCATCTCCTTACAAGTAATTTTGTTAGTATCTCTGGATGGTATTCAACTTCTGAGTTAAATCTTTTATGTCCCCTACCAGAGACTGTACGGGGAATATGAATCTTGCAAAACAGATAATTAAACTCAGTCGAGTCACCAAATTGTTCATCTAAAAATCCTGACTGCCTGACACATTTCAGTAGAACCTAATCAGGCACGACATTTCAAGTCTCGAATTCGGCTGAACCAGATGGCATCATAGTATTGTTTTTTAGCTTTTTTGGAGGCAAAACAAGGTTGGGGATCTTGAGTCAACAAAGGAACAGGAGAAAACAAAACACGACCTTTATTGAGAA
>JBFRWE010000144.1:0-6390 GCA_051439345.1 Xenococcaceae cyanobacterium | reverse complement strand
GGGAGGTAATGGTTATGAAACCCATGATTTGGCATCCTGAGTCGAAAGATAAAAAAGTTAATAAGTATCTCGATCATACTAATCGAGAACCGTGGTTAGCCATCTTAGCTGGAGCGTTATTATTGGTGTGCGCTTTTACAGTCCTAGTTTTATTAGGTGCTTTTTGAGAGTAGGGAATCTCAATTTAAGATGCAATCAAGTTTTTAGAATATAGTAAGTAGTCCTAAAGATAGAATAAAGCATTGTAATAGAGAATAAAATACCAGATTATTCCATCATTATTTTCGACTAATCTTTTGTTGTCAGTTTTCGACAAACTATCTCTCGTAGCCTCATATCAGATCCTGTTCAATAGCAATAATTCCTGGTTGAGGAGAGACAGGAGGGACAAGGTAGACAAGGCAGTTTTTATTCTGGCTATTCAATCGGATTCGATATCAATATTGAATTGATAATTTTATTTTCCCTGGTGGACTTTGCCATTTTTGACAAAAGACAAGCTCTCGATATCGATATTACTAATCTCATCTTTCCTTTATCCTCAAATCTTTAGGACTACCAATTAATTGGAGTTCAGAAATTATGAGTAATTACAGTACAGAAAACGGACGAATTGTCGTTGCGAATCGTCTTTCTGGAAGCATTGCCATTCTTGATGAAAACACAGGAGAACTAATTCAAACTGTAGACTTACCATCTGCGGTAGGAGAAAATACCCCAGAACCTATGTATGTATACAATCTCCTTAGTACAAAGGAAATTGTGGTCGATGATCGAGCTAATAATCGGGTAGTCTTTTTTGACTCAACTACTTTTGAAGTTACAGGCACTGTAGAAACAGGAGCAGGAAATTTCCATCTTTGGGCAAGTCCCCAAGAAGACCAACTTTGGATTGTTAATGATCTTGACAATACTTTAACGGTAATCTCTCCGCAAAGTAAACAGGAGATAGGGAGAGTTGAGTTATCAGAAGAAATAATTGGTGCTGATGCTAGACCTCATGATGTGATTGTCGATCCTTCTGGAGATTTTGCTTATATCACAGTAATAAGAGACAACAACCCAGATGCCGATCTGTTAGTAAAAGTTAATGCCCAGACTTTTGCAGTTTTAGATACCGCAGATGTCGGTAAAGACCCCCACGTATCTCTAGCTCCTGAAAATAACTTACTATATGTACCTGCTACTAATAGTGACAGCATAGAGGTTTTTGATAGAAGGGGAACAGAATTAGTTCTGGTTGGGACTATTGAACAACCAGGAGCCCACGGAATTGAATTTAGTCATGATGATAAGTACATTTATACTACTAATTTGCCTGGTGGTGGAGATAACGGTCTATTTACGATCGATGCAACCAGTAATGAAATTGTCGGCGATCTCGATGGAGTAGATACTTCTGCCCCCATCCCCCACAATGTTTGGCTGAATGGAGCAGGCGATCGCCTTTTCTTGACTCACTCAGGAGCGGAAGCTAGTACAGTAGATGTATTCTCTTTGGAAGATCCTACTACCCCAGTGTTAGAAAATACTGTAGATGTCCAAGGATTAAACCCCTTTGGTTTAGCCTATGCTGCACCAGAAACAGATGAACTAATAGTTGGGAGCGATCGTAATGATTACCTTAAAGGAAGAAAAGGTAACGATCGAATCTATGGTGAAGGAGGTAATGATTTACTTAAAGGCAACATAGGCAATGATAAGCTTTTTGGCGGAGACGGTTATGACTATCTCAAAGGAGGTAGGGATAATGATGTCCTAATTGGGGGAGAAGGTAGCGACTATCTCGCTGGAGGTACAGGTGATGATGTCCTAATTGGGGTTAGGGTTGAATCTTTTACTCCTGGCACTGGAGAAATTGACTACCTTAGGGGAGGAAGCAGTAACGATGTTTTTGTTCTCGGTGATGCTCTCGAAGTTTATTATGATGACGATAATGCTCAGACAATCGGCTTAAATGATTTGGCAATAATTAAGGACTTCGATTTAAATGATGATGTTATTAGGCTTCATGGTAGTACTGATGACTATAGTTTAGAGTCTTTTTATGGTAGTACGGCTATTTTAGCCAATTCTGAAGGTCAAGCTCCTGAACTTATTGGGATAGTTAAAAACGTTACTGATTTGGACATTTCTGGCGATTACTTTGAGTTTGCCACAGTTGAATTGACTTAAACTATTTTTTTTCTTTGCTGACTGATATAATACTAAATCCGATTGATAAAAGTTACTGTTAATTCTTCTCTTTTATTCTTCAAACCCCTCTGACTTCTGACTTCTGATTTCTGATTTCTGACTTACATAACCGATAAATAACTTATACGAACAGGATTTAGTATGAGCAGTTCCTTACGCCTTTTTGTGGGGATTTTTCCGAGTCAATCTACGCAAAAACAACTTAATATTGCAGCAGCAAACTGGTGTCAAAGTCTTCAAACAGAAGTAAGACTTTTAAAACCTAAGTTGTTACACCTGACAGTTAAATTTATCGGCAATGTAGAGTCGAATCGGCTGAATGATGTGACAACAGCGTTTCTTCAAGCAACAGATAATTTACCCTCTGCATCACTTCAAATTAAGCAATTTAAGCTCTTTCCCAACCATCGAAAGCCACGAGTAGTAGCTGCGGATATTGAGCTTTTGCCAGAACTTCACTATCTTTTTCAATGTTGTGAAGAAGGCTTGGCTAATTCAGGCATAATTACTGATAAAAAAGCATTTAAGCCTCATATTACTGTGGCAAGGGCGCGTCGTTGGCAACCAGAAAATATTTCTAGACATCCATGGAGACTAGTTGAACCGATCGAATCGATCGCTTTGGTTCATTCACAACTGAGTCAAGAAGGAGCGAAGTATCGTATTGTTGCCTCTGTCCCACTTACATTATGGTGCATTTGAATCAATTTTTAATAAGTAACCAAATTACGTTTATAGCGTAGACAATATCAGCCTACCAGTAGGTTTTGATGTCATTAAAAAGCCCATCAAATTCTGTGAGGTAAAAACTAAAAAAGTAGCTTATTCGAGAAGTATTGCATCACATATACTTCTGTGCAAACAAAAACGATAAATTAGATGCACGGGACAGTTTAACTCTTTAACTATGTGGCTACTTTATCTAAAATTAGTCTTGACAATGGCAATTTGGGGCGGGACTTTTATTGCTGGACGTAATGTTGCCCAAACTATGAGTCCTTTTTCGGCATCATTTTGTCGTTTTGCTGTGGCATCGTTGTGTCTCTTATTTTTTGTTCGTCATCAACCAATAAAAATATCTAAGTTGAAGTTTCAGCAAATTCCTATTGTGACTTTATTAGGGTTGAGTGGGGTTTTCGCTTACAATGTATTTTTCTTTTTAGGACTGCAAACTACATCTGCCAGTCGCGCGGGATTAATTATTGCCTTAAATCCTGTTTCCATAGCTCTTGGTTCTAAACTTTTATTTGGCGAGAGACTAACCTCCTTAAAAGTAATAGGTATTGCTATTTCTCTGCTTGGAGTTGCTCTGATTATTACTGATGGTAATTTAAATACCTTGATATCTGGTGGTGTGGGCAAAGGAGAATTATTTATTTTGGGATGTGTTGGCAGTTGGGGAATTTACTCTTTAGCAGGTAAACAAGCGATGAAAACATTATCTTCCCTAGCAGCTACTACCTATGCAATTTGGGTAGGATCGATCGCCTTATTACCACTGGCAATCTGGGAACAGCATAGTCAGGGATTATCATCTACAAACTATCTTACTTGGTTGAGTTTGCTGTATCTGGGAGTCTTAGGAACGGTAGTTGCATTTAATTGGTACTACGAGGGTATTCAAACTCTTGGTGCTGCTAAAGCATCTATTTTTATTAATTTAGTACCTGTTTTTGCGGTTATTTTTGGTGTAATCTTTCTCCAAGAATCTATTAATTCTATCTTGCTTGCAGGTGGTAGCTTAGTGATAACTGGAGTATCTTTAGTAAACTACAAACGTTATAGTGTTGATGGTTAATGCTTAATTATTCACTAGCGAATAATACCTGATAATTTGTCTCAAAAAATAGGGTAAGGCATTAACCTCCTGTTTGGTTCTCGCTTCTAAATTAGAAATCATATTTTGGTAGGTGACAGCATGATGCAAGAAACATAAAGGCTTGGCTATTTTCCAGGCATCAAGCAAACGCTCTCTTGGTTCATATTGTGTCCATTGACTTAAATAGTGATCTCGTAAACGCTGTCTAGATTTCTGTTTCCATAAACCCTGTAAACGTCCTAAAAACGATTTTTGATTGCCTTCAAGGAATAACTCAAACAGATCGAAAAAAGGATGAGATATGCAACTATCCGTCCAATCAAAAAAAAGGTAACTATTTTTATAGGATGCAATATTATTTAAATGCAGATCTCCGTGTACCAATGTTTCTGGTATTTTGTAGCTAGCTAGTTGGGAGCATAAGTTTTTGAGATCTGGAGCTAGAGTATATAATCGATCGATCTCTGCTGTTGATAATTCAGATCGGGAATTCTCGTCGTTAATCAGAGGATCGATTTGAGAATGTAAGATATCTAAACCTCTATTCAAACATCCTACTGCTAATAAATGCGCTCTGTGTTCGACTGACTGAATTTGAATTTGAGCAAATAAACGGTAAATATCTTGTTGCACTTTCAGAGATACATTGTCACCAATGGGTTTGCCGAAATCATCTAATAACATCCAGTGACGCTGGCGATCGATACTAATCACAGTCGGAATATGCTGAGGAAATAAACTGGCTAATTCTCTGGTAACTATTGGTTCATCACAAAAAAGAGGTAAAAAAGTAGAAGCTTGCTTAAAGTATATATTTCCTGCGGTAGTTTGAATTTTGAGAACACAAGATATCGACCAGTTTCTCACATATTCTATCGGAGCAATTTGTTTGTATCCCAGTTTCTCTAATTCTTCCCTAATCCAAGTGGAAACCTGACTAAACCAACCAGGTTGCGCCCAAGGTGGACGAAGTTTAGGATTATTACCACTTTCAAGTTCAATTAAATAGGCTTCAATTGTCGATTTCTGTTTGGGATAAGTGAAAGATAGACTTTCTAGAGTTTGGAGATCAGCCCAAAGGGCTGGCACTGCGTGATCGCACCAAGTTCCAACTTGTATTTCTTCAGTAGAGTTATGCTGTTCTACTACATATATGCCTCGAATTTCATGTTTCCCTTTATCAACTTGATAAGTGGCGTAGTGTAAAACATTTACAGTAATACTAAGTTCTTGTTCGATCGTATTTTTAATAGCTTGAAAATCATCAAACCATATTTCTTTATTAATCTCAGCATAAGGTAGACAATAATTATCATTGCTCGATCGAATCAATACTTTTGCTTCTGTTGGATGGAGTAACAAAACATAAAAGCATGATTTCCAGGGCTTGAAAAGCTTCATTTTATTTTATTATTTTACGCAGCTTTCTGAGTTTCTGGTCTATAGGGTTCTTCTTTTACCGTATGACCATAAACTATTTTAAGGAAAAGAACAGGAACAATCCACTCAAATTCAACAGGTGCAACTATTAACACTATTTTTTATAGTACTTGTTAAGTCTACTAAACTGACTTTCCCTACGATCAGCGTAAGCTGGCACTGCGCGATCAGCGACAGCACGGCTCGGAACGAGATCGCATCTTTGTAAGATAAATAACTTGATTAAGGGTGAGGCGTAATCGTTAAAATAGTTAACTCATCACGATTTGGACCATAATACCAAAAGACTCTAAAAGCAGCAGGAGTCTTATTTTCGACGTAAGCTTCAAAAACTTCTTCATTATTAGGTCCCGATACACTACTGTATTTATGAGTATTTAAACCAGGATGACGCAAGTTGACTTCCATTAAACCTAGTGTTTTCAGAACCTTCTTGTATTTTTTTGGATCGTTTGTTTTTAGGCTTTGCAAAGACGTTTTGGCTTCTTTTGTAAACTTTAACTTAAATTTCACTCTTTGTTTTTGCCCTGAAAAAGCTATCTACATTTCAACACAATTGATTGTTTTGAGGGAGAAAATATTAATCATCAATATCTAAATCTGCATATTCGGCAAATGAACCTAGATCTTGAGTTTCTCCCGCTTCAGCTTCTTCTAATCCAAGTTTTAAGGATAAGCGAGCAGATTTATTTTTCCAAAGCCAAATCTCTTTTTCTGGGATGTTTGCGATTGGATCTAAAAGAATTTGCCCAGATTCGTTGATCATTACTCTATAATTTTTTCTTTTTGCTAATGTCCCTAAGGTTAAACGTCCTCTATCATCAGCACGGGATGAAGGCTTAATCTCTTTAAAATTTAGGCTAGTTATGGGAGTATTTGCAGTCATTTTTTACTCTCAATTAAATAATTAGTTCAAGGTAACAGGGAATAGGTAA
>JBFRWE010000143.1:0-4586 GCA_051439345.1 Xenococcaceae cyanobacterium | reverse complement strand
AGCAATTAATTTACCTGAAGCGGTTAATAAAACCTTTGAGGTTAGAGAGGAAGACAAGCAAGGTGATACTAATTGGCAGAAACTATTTTCCGATTTGTCAAAAGATTAAATATTGTCCACTCACTATAATAAAATTTTTGTTGGTTGTTTAATATACCAATTCACAATTTAAAATTAAGCAAGACAACTGATGTACTGACGGTTAGCTAACCGCCCCTACCTGATAACTGAATCAATGACTACTACACCTATTCCTGCTAATCAATCTACTAATGAACTTCCAGATGCCCTAGGACGCTTCGGTAACTATGGTGGAAAATATGTTCCTGAAACCTTAATGCCAGCGTTAGCAGAATTTGAAGCAGCCTATGCTCAATATAAAGACGATCGAAATTTTCAGCAAGAATTACAAGGCTTACTCAAAGACTATGTAGGTAGACCTAGCCCCCTCTATTTTGCCGAACGCCTTAGTCAACACTACACCAATTCCGATGGTACTTCCCCACAAATTTATCTCAAACGAGAAGACTTAAACCATACAGGAGCGCATAAAATTAATAATGCGATCGCTCAAGCTTTACTAGCAATTCGTATGGGCAAGAAACGAATTATCGCTGAAACTGGCGCAGGGCAACATGGAGTGGCTACCGCTACAGTGTGCGCTCGTTTTGGGTTGGAGTGCATTATCTATATGGGCGTAGAAGATATGGAACGCCAAAAGTTAAATGTATTCCGTATGCGCTTACTTGGTGCCAAGGTTGCACCTGTAACCGCAGGAACAGGAACGCTTAAAGATGCAACTTCCGAAGCAATTAGGGACTGGGTAACTAATGTAGAAAATACTCACTATATTCTTGGCTCTGTAGCAGGGCCTCATCCTTACCCTATGATAGTTAGGGATTTTCATAGCGTAATTGGACAGGAAACTCGTAGTCAGTGTGCCGAAAAATGGGGAGGATTACCAGATATTCTCTTAGCCTGTGTGGGTGGTGGCTCTAATGCCATGGGTCTTTTTACTGAATTTGTTAAAGATTCATCAGTCCGTTTAATTGGGGTAGAAGCAGCAGGAGAAAGTGTAATCTCAGGCAAACACGCTGCTACTCTTACTCAAGGTCGTCCTGGTATACTCCACGGAGCAATGAGTTATTTACTACAGGATACAGAAGGACAAGTAGTAGAGGCTCATTCTATTAGTGCAGGGTTAGATTATCCTGGCGTTGGTCCCGAACACAGCTATCTTAAAGATCGGGGTAGAGCAGAGTATTATAGTGTAACTGACTCTGAGGCAATCGCTGCTTTTTGTCGTATCTCAGAACTAGAAGGAATTATTCCTGCGTTAGAAACGGCTCATGCTTTTGCTTACCTAGAAACTCTTTGTCCTCAATTAGAAGGTAGTCCTCGCATTGTAATTAATTGTTCTGGTCGAGGTGATAAGGATGTACAAACAGTAGCTAAGTATTTAGAAAATCAATAGGTAGGGACGAACGGTTATTCGCCCGTACAGGAGTTACAGTACAGATGCGATAGATCGTATCTGTATAGAAGTTTAGGCGGAAACTTGTCATTTAGTAAATATAATTGGAGGCGCGCTTTCCTCTCGCCGTTAAGAAGATTGAGCGACAGCTACGTTGTAGCTTCTACTCGCTCTCATCCTCTAACGGGAGTCCCGAGCGCGAAGATAGATGGATAAATATTTGAATAATTTTCAAGTATGCGATCGCGATCTCGATGATGCTACTTTGTCTCGCTATCTGCAAGCAGAAGCTATTGCTGTAGATACAGAAACAATGGGTTTAGTTTTGGGGCGCGATCGCTTGTGTTTAATACAACTGTGTGACCCTGATGGTTATGTTACTGCTATTCGCATTGAGGTAGGACAAACAGCAGCACCCAATCTCAAAAAATTATTAGAAACAGAAACAATCACTAAAATTTTTCACTTTGCCCGTTTTGATGTGGCTCAGTTTAAATACAACTTTGGAATTGAGACTCAACCAATTTTCTGCACTAAAATTGCCAGCAAAATAGCTCGTACTTACACTTCTAGTCATGGGCTAAAAAATTTGATTATGGAATTAACAGGCGTAGAGTTAGATAAAAGCGCGCAAAGTTCTGACTGGGGTAGTGCAGATAACCTGACAGAAGCCCAACTAAGTTATGCTGCTAATGATGTTCGCTATCTTGTTCCCGCTAGAGAAAAATTAATCACTATGCTCAAACGGGAAGATCGTTGGGAATTAGCCCAGCAGTGTTTTCAGTGTATACCTGTTTTTGTGTCTCTTGATATCAATCGTTATAACAATGTTTTTGAACATTAACAGTAGGTAGGGACATTCCATGGAACTTCCCTACCTACAGGTTTTGATGACTTTGTTTGTATATAAATATTTGATCGATAAAACGGCTTATTCAAGAAGTTCTGAAACTTTTAGCTGACACCAAAGGCAATGAACAATAAAACTGTAACAAACAAAGCAGCAACTGCACCTTGTTGTATATAACGACGTTGCTGATAATAACTTGGATAATCTGCGTAGGTCAATTCAGGTTCAACTGCATAGTTGTTAGTAATTCCGTTATCTAATTGGGTAGTATACATGCTTGTTTTTCCTGTTATTTACGGTCTTATGTAAATCAAGGTAACAAATATTTTACGAATCGCAAATAATATTTGACAAAAATGATCATATGGTATCCATAACAAGAACTTATGGGAATTTGGATTTAAGGGAACAGAGAATAGTCAATAGCAGCTTTACTAAAAGTAATATTTAGAATTTTGAATTGAGAAATGGGAACTCTAGATCCAGACGCTATTTTTTCTGTTGGCTTCTATGTTCTTCAGGAATACCAAGAATTTTAGCTAATTAAAACGATGGTTAAGTTTTCTCAACAATTTACTTTTGCTACTACCATAGCTCTGATTATTTTAGGTGCGATCGATCTTCCTAAAACTCAAGCAGCTTCTCTCTATTTAGGTTTAAGTAAATATGTAGAGAATATTCAGATAGATAATAATAGTAATCTAGAAAAAATTGCTTCCTCTCCACAACTAATAACTAGACAAGATAATACTCAGGAAGATATTCAATTCTCTAATGCCCAAGAAATCAACAATAATATTGGAGATCGCTATCAAGGTTTGATTGCAGAGAATGAAGGCGTAATGAATATGTTACTAGCTCGTAAATTATTATTATCTGAAGGTGGCACTTATAATCAAACTGTTAGTCAAGATGAACTTGACAAAACTAAAGAATTAGTGCAAGAAAGCTTAGCCATAGCACTACAAAATATTCCTACACAAAAAGAAGCTAATTCTTATATAGAAGAACATTATCAAGGACTAATTGAATCTCAAGAAGGAAGAATGAATATGTTGTTAGCTCGTAAATTACTCTTAGCTGACGGAGGTTACTCTAGTATTAATTTAGAAAATAGTGAGCAAATTGTTAGCTTTTTAAATTTAAATCCAGCAGTACTCTCAATTGAAGATAGATTAAACAAAAGAAGTACTTTTAATAGCTTTCCTCCACATATATTGGTTCTTATAGGTATTCTTTTGATAATTTGGATAGTCCGAACATTCAGTTATGTTAGTAAATTAATTATTGAAGATGAAGATGGTTTTGTTGAAAAAATAAGAGAAAAATTCGGTAGACCTAGATTAGACAAAAAGATTGCTTTTAAGCATAGTCAATTATTTCTAGAATTAACCAACTTTTCTAATCGCTTAGATAGATTTGATAATGAAAAACTTAGTAGTGAAGAATTTAATCTTTTACTCAGTATTCAAAAAGCAGCTAAACAAAGATTGAAACAATACAGAAAACTTGATGATAAAGTACAATTACTTAAAACTGCTCTTGAAACTCAACGTAGTTTCTTAAGAATTGAACAAATAGAATCTCGCTATTGTAGTTTTTATCAACAAGAGTTTTATGATTTTATTGCAAATAGCTTATCTCAAGAACTTGATAATGTTCAATTTCAAAATAGTGTTAAAAGAAAATTGGCTGAGATAGTACCACTTCTTAATACAGAAGAGGGTAGAGATGCTTTACGATCTTATTTAAAAGAGATTGAGATAATTTCTAAACGTGAACTAGGACTAAAATTACTTTATTTATTTAAAGAACATCAGTTAAAAGATTTTACTATTTTAAAAAAAGTATCAGAGATTATTAGTGAATTTAAGGATAAAGATTTACTTAACTCTCAAAACTTAGTTAGTTCGGTGATTAATGATTACGAAGTATTTGAAAAATTAATACCCATTATTGGAATATCAGAATCAGAAAACTCTCCAGAAACCTATGCTAATATTTTGCAGTATACAGCTTTAATATACAAACATGAAAAATCTTATCAACAGTTTCAAAGTATACTAGAAACTCTAAAAAAATGGCAAAAACCATATAAAACTGTCACTATAATTCGTAAAGAGTATAAAGCGAGTGAATATAGATTACCCAAAGAATTTTATCAAGAAATACCAGGCTTGAATATCTACAAAAAATACGAAAAATTCCTCGAAAATTCCCAACAATTTTGAATGTCTAATCACCATAATTTCCACCAGTGAC
>JBFRWE010000142.1:0-12806 GCA_051439345.1 Xenococcaceae cyanobacterium | reverse complement strand
TGGTCTTTGACTGCCAGCACCGACAATAAATCGGTGACAGCTAGTCAGGAATTGAGTAGTGCGACAAGTTTGTACTCAAGACCTGGGTTAGAATCACACGCGCTTTTAGCCGTGTGAGAAGTCAAATCTTGGTTTCATTGTTAGAGAAGAGACATAATTATGAAACGAAAAATAGCCTTAATATTTATTATTCTTATTGGTGGAATTAGTTCCACTGGATGCACCTCAACCGTTCAAACTGGTGAAATTGGCATACGTACTAGCTTCGGAAAGCTAATCGCGACTGAAAACCCAGGCTTGCATTTTTACACCCCCTTCAAAGGTAATATTCATAAGTTGAATTTACAATCTCAAACCATTGCTATACCGATTCCTGCCTATTCTAAAGATTCTCAAATTGCTCCTGAAAATAAGATTCAAGTCACTTTTTCTTTGTTAGAAAATGAAGCAGAAAGAGTATTTAAACGATATGGACAACAATACAAAGTATCTCAAGTTGAGCCAAGAGTTGCTAATATTTTCCGTGAAGAATTTGGTACTCGTAATGCGCTGCAAATTGTTCAAAATCGTCAAGAGTTAAATAATGCTGTACAAACTCGTCTTACCAAAGAATTACAATCTTTAGGATTAGAAGTTGAAGCAGTGAATATTTCGATTAAATTTTCAGCAGCTTTTGAGAAAGTAGCAGAAGAAGCTGCGATCGCTCGTTCCCAGGCAAATAAAGCAGAACAAGAATTACAAAGAGTAAAGTTTGAAGAACAGCAGAAATTAGCTCGTGCTGAAGCAGATAAACAAGTGAAAGTTTTTCAGGCACAGGCGCAAGCAGAGTCCATTCGCTTACAGACAGAAGAATTAAATCGTAATCCTAACTATATTAAGCTTTTGGAGGCTCAAACAAAATTAAAAGCTGCTGAAAATTGGAATGGTCAACTTCCTAATTATATGGGAAGTTCGGCAATTCCTTTTATTCAATTACCAGACCCTTCTAACTAATCTAAACAGTACTTACTTAGGATCTACTCACGCTCTAAATTGCCAATTTGTGTAATTTTTGCATAGGGTAACTTACTTCCAAGATATATAAATCTTCGTTCCTCTGAACTCCGAACCCCGAATTCCGAACTTGTTAGAGTACTAGAGCAGATTAATAGTTACAATATTAGACTGCACGTAAATATTATTAATCTATAACAAGAGGTGTTTTGTGGCTGTTAGAGTAAGGATTGCCCCTTCGCCAACAGGAAATTTACATATTGGTACAGCAAGGACAGCTGTATTTAATTGGCTATTTGCTCGTCATCACCAAGGCAAGTTTATTTTACGGGTTGAAGATACCGATGAAGCTCGATCGCGCCCAGAATATACAGAAAATATTAAATCTGGGTTAACTTGGTTAGGTTTAACCTGGGATGAGGGGCCTTTCTTCCAAACTCAACGTCTCGATCGATACAGGCAAGCTATTCAAACTTTATTAGATAAAGGGTTAGCTTATCATTGCTACTGTACTCCCGAAGAATTAGAAAAAATGCGGGAAGAACAAAAAGCTAAGGGGCTTGCCCCCCGCTACGATAATCGTCATCGTCATTTAACTGCCGAACAAAAACAAGCCTATGAAGCAGAAGGACGTAAACCAGTAATCCGTTTTAAAATAGACGACGAGCGCGAGATTGTTTGGCAAGATTTAGTCAGAGGTCAGGTTAGCTGGAAAGGTAGCGATCTCGGTGGGGATATGGTTATTGCCCGTACAGCAGAAAACCCAGGAGACACTTTTGGACAACCTTTGTATAACCTAGCAGTAGTAGTAGACGATATTGACATGGACATCAGCCATGTTATTCGGGGAGAAGATCATATCGCTAATACAGCTAAACAGATATTGTTATACGAAGCGATGAAGTCAAAAGTCCCAGAATTTGCCCATACGCCCCTAATTCTCAATCAAGAAGGTCGTAAATTATCTAAAAGAGATGGTGTTACTTCCATCGATGATTTTAGGAAAATGGGCTTTTTACCTGAAGCCTTAGCGAACTATATGACCTTGTTAGGGTGGACTCCCCCAGATTCGACAGAAGAGATATTCACTCTAGCAGAAGCAGCAGAAAAATTTAGTCTAGAAAGGGTTAATAAAGCAGGGGCAAAATTTGACTGGGCAAAACTAGATTGGATCAACAGTCAGTATCTACATAAAATGCCAGCAGAAAAATTAGTTGAGTTATTAATTCCCTATTGGCAAGAAGCAGGATATGAAGTGGACTTAGACAGCGATCGAGCGCGCCCTTGGTTAGAAAGTTTAACAGCAATGATTGCTCCTAGTTTGACTCGTCTAGCTGATGCAGCTAAAGAAAGCCATTTACTGTTTGGGCGATCGGTAGAATACAGTGAAGAGGCAATTTCCCTACTTCAACAAGAAGGAGTAGAAGCAATTATTAAAGAAGTTATTGAAGCTATCTCTGCTGATGGGAGTTTGGATTTAGACACTGCCAAAGCCATAATTAAGCAAGTAACGAAAAGCCAAAAAGTCAAAAAAGGCTTAGTAATGCGCTCTGTGAGAGCAGGTTTAACAGGAGAGTTACATGGTCCCGATCTAATTCAATCTTGGTTATTACTCCATCAAAAAGGATTAGATAAAATTCGCTTACAAGCATCTTTGGGTACAATTAGCAATTAACTCTTGGGGTATAAGAAAGATAGGGGCGTATATGTATATTTATTTTTACGCCCCTAATCACCCTTAAGTTTTATAGCCGTACAAAATGAGATTAGGACAAGTAAATTTATTGGTTCGGAAGTAGCAAGTGCTTCATGGAGCAAATTTAACAATGTTCTCAACTATATACGTAGTGCTATATGACGATTGGTATAAAATAAAACTTTAGATTGTTAGGAACAAGTGTAATTTAAATAACGTCAAAAAACTAAGTTAGAAGACTGATATTTAATTAATTCAAGTTATTTTGTGATACCAATAGGCATGACTAAGATATTGACCCAAAACAACAAAAAAAGACCCAAAATACGTATACATAACTGTATATATCTTTTTTTATTGAGCGCGATCGCTTTGAATTTTCTCAGTGTCAATACTACATTTGCCCAAAACATTGTTAAGAACATTACCATAGACCACGGTGTTACACGCAATCCATTATTAGTGCATGGTGTTAGTGGTGGTTCTCTAGCAGCATTAGAAGTAGCAAGAACAGAACAAACTGCAACAGGATACTGTGATGGCTTTGTTAATCATCAGCCTAACCATATTTTAACTCTGAAAAAGTTTTTTGATTTTTTGAAAATTGAAGTGGATAGCCGTGCAGATACTACCATGGTAGTGCAAGGCCCTGGCGGTATCTGGTGTAACGATGATACCAACAATACTAATCCAATTATAGAAGGTCAATGGCAACCTGGTGTTTACAAAATTTGGATCGGTTCTTATCAGGAAAATGATAGTAATAACTATCGAATTAGAATTAGTGGCAAGTAATATCGTTTTACTTTACCCGAAGGGGGACGCGGGGAAGTGGAGACGCGGTGAAATTATTTGTCTCAAGTATTTTCTAAATTGATGTAGATATCTTACAGGGAATTCCAGACTATTAATAGCTTGAATTCCCTGGTAGCATAAAATGAACTACCCCGCCGTAAAACTATATAAGGTCAGCCATTCATCCCTACCTTACAGAAGGATAGGGAATTCTGGCTGACATTTACGTTAAATTTTTGATTAGCCTATCTTAGCTAAAACATCTTGAGCATGAGTGCTAGTATTGACCTGAGCATCAACTTGAGTGATTTTGCCTTCTCCGTCGATAATGTAGGTGACACGCTTGGCATAACCACCACCATCAACATCATAAGCTTTAGTGATTGTGCCATCACTGTCAACAAGCAAGGTAAAAGGTAAACCGTACTTTTCCTTGAATTTTTGATGAGATGCTCGATCGTCCATACTCACTCCTAAGACGACCATATCTTTATTTTGGTATTCCTCATAGTTATCCCGGAAACTTTGTGCTTGTTTAGTACAACCAGGAGTATCATCTTTGGGATAGAAATATAAAACGACTACTTTACCTTTAAAGTCAGATAAAGAAACAGTATTGCCTTCATCGTCTACAGTGGTAAAGGATGGTGCTGTTGTGCCAACTTCTAAAGCCATAGATGCTATCTTTCCTATTTTCAGTTAAAGGTTTATCAATTTTAAACTTTAACGTAATCCAGGAAAATTAACTATCTTGTACTATCTCCAATCTAATTCGTTTAATTTAAGATTGCTTCTAAACTCCTGTAAGGACGTTCCATGGAACGTCCCTACTGAACTCCTGAACTACTAAAATTCTCTTTAAACTTACTTAGATGTAGCCTCAATTAGGCGATGTCTTTCTTGCCCATTCAGTATGTTTCCAGAAAGCAAAATATATAGCCCCAGACAGAAGCGTTCCCATACACCATTTAAGACTTCTCTTGATTAAACTAAGTTTTTGCTTTTTATAAGCTTTTTTGATTTGTTCTGTACTTTTTAGTTGTTCTTTATCTACTTTGTTTAATGCTTGTTGCAAGAGCGTGTCAGAAGAATTGCTTTTGTTAGAGGAAGATTGTTGCTGTCTCAAATAATTTGCTAATTGTTGCTCTGGAACTTGACTCAATTTCTTTTTGAACTGTGTTACCTGGTTTTTTTGAGTTTCTAATTGAGTTTTTAAACCAGAGAAGCTTTTCTGCTGAATTTTGATGGTATTGGAGACAATCAAAGGTGCAGATAAGAAATGGATTATAGCCATTAATAACATTAGACGAGATAACCAAGACAAGATTTTTAATTCTAGAACTTTAAAGCCATTTTCTTGGCGTATAAATACCAAGGCAAAGCCTAGTAATGGAGCCCAAACATTTTCTACTGAATGACCAATAATATTTAATTCCCAAGTTGGATTAAGAAAATGAGGTGGTATTAGTAAAAATACGTAATCAATAAATATTAAGCCAAGAATAAAATAGCCAATCCAGGGAAGCATTTTACTAGAACGAGCTAGTTTTTCTGTCGCTACTTGAATGATTCTAGGACTTCTTGAATTTTTAGATTTACGTTTCCTGGAAGATGATTTACTTAATGTCATTTATGTATACCAATTTCTACTGATTAATTGAAGTTAAAGCTTTGAAGTTGACAATATTTATGCAGATAAATATGTAGATACAAATGCGGTTAAACCTGACTAAAATACATAATATTTTATATCTGTATATTACGCTTTTTGTCGTCAGTATATTTTCGTAAATATCTTTTTCTTTCTTATTTAATTTATATATATACTGCTTAATTATACTGCTTAATTAAAGTTAAAATACTTGCTGTTTTTTGGTAATGAAATATAATGTGATAGTCCCAACTATTAAGGATAGATGAAGATGCTTTCTAAGCACACATTTTTACCTACAAAAAGTTTATTTATAGCTGCTGGTATCGCTGCTTGCGGTTTAGCTGCTGTTCAACAGTCTGCCAGTGCTCTTACTCTTACTCTCGAGAATGCTGGTACCGCTGGTCCTACTTATGAGTACTCATTTTCAACTGATATGGGAGGTGCGATTGGACCTGCTCAGGGTTTTACGATATTGGCGACTGGTATTGACCCTGGATCGGTAATTGTCCCACAATTTGACCCAGGAACGGGAGTACTAGAGGATTCGTTTGACTTTGACGTTCAGCCTACCTCAATTTCTTTTTCCAATATCAGTGGAAATATTATCGGCAGTAATGAAGTTTTGGTACCTTTCACATTTACGTCTACGGATCCTCTAAACAGCACCGTAGCTTGGACAACCGATGCTGCTTTTGGTACTCCTACATCTACTACTATCACAGCACCATTAGCTGGTCCCATACTTCCACCTCCATCTGCGGCTATTCCCTTTGAGTTCTCTCCTGGCTTAGGTCTTATCTTATCTGGAACTCTTTTTGGCGCGCTTAAACTTCGTAGCAAGTTTGGCAAAAAAGAAGAGATTAGTTTCTAGATATATTTGTATGAAGAACTAGGTTGATAGCTAACGCTAAAATTATTTCTAGAGAATTTAATTAAAGTAAAATCTGTTTTTGTAGCTGGAAATAGGAAAAGCGAACATAGTTCGCCTCACCTATAAATTTAGTTGTGCAATAACTAATACCCATTATAGAACAGATAAGGATTCTCTAGCCAGAAAAACAGCGTTAGGTAATTGAGTACTTAAATTGATGAGAAGAAATTTTCTTCTCATACTATGTATAATGTGTCCGATTAAAGCTGCATCCGAATGAATGCAGCTTTTTCTGGAAACTGAGATTTAGAGTTGCAGGAGTTGCAGTAGTGAGAGAAAGAGCGAGTAACTAACAACTAACGACTAACAACTAGATTTTTAGTTAGTTAGATAATATTCATATCAAGAAGTCTAATGAAACTAGGGCAAAAAAGTGACAAATTCTGGTTATTTTCCAGTGTGGTTAGTTCTGCTGTTTTGTATCTCAATTTAGTTTGGAAAGCTACGGGAGATATAGATAAATTAACAACAGAATCTTTATTTTGGATTGCAATTCTCTGGTTGCTGTGGCGACAACGAGACAAGCTGAACTTTAAAAGTAGTCTATTTGCTAGTTGTTTTGGTTCAGTCTTAATTCTTTTGGTATTAGCTAAAAGTTTCTCTCTCTTTTGGTTTGAATCTACTTTAATCCCCCTAATTCCTATTTTTATTGCCTTTGGTTTAGCTTTAATTGCTTCTGGGTTTAAAGGATTACGGCAGTATTGGCGAGAACTATTTTTCGCTTGGTTTTTGTTTTTCCCTGAAGGAGTTATTGGTACTGCCATAGATAAGCTGATTCATATTACAGTTATCAATGCTAAATTAGCGAGTTTTGTGCTGCACTATGTGGGATTTAATGCTAGTAGCTATAGCAATCACGTAGTTCTGGAATTACCCGAGTTGGGTAAGTTTACTGCCTTAGTAGATTATCCTTGTGCAGGAGTACCAATGATTGTTTTGATACTAAGGATATCTTTATTATTAATTGCGTTCTTCCCCTTGCCAAAAAAGGAACGTTTTTTAGTACCTTTAGTATCTTTAGGAATTGGATTTGGCTTAGGAGTTATCCGTGTTTGTATTCTCACCTTGCTAATACCAGACAAGGCTAAGTTTGACTATTGGCATGGTACAGCAGGTTCACAAATTTTCTCAACTCTAGCGATCGTAATTTTCTCTTTCTTTTGTCACTCAATACTGAAAAAATATAATCTTCTTGATTCTGCTCCTAAGTCAAAAGTTAAAGAATTTAAAGAAGTTACAGAAGTTCAAAATTCAGGAGTTCAGTAGAACTGACCAATCTCAACAAAATACGATGACTAAAATTCAATACCGTAATAATTTTCTTTCTCTTACTTGTATAGGATTTTGTGTAGCGACTGTTTATTCTTTAATTCAGCCGACAGTAGGTAATCGTCAGGTATCTTCTTTTAGTTTTCCTGAGAGTATTCCTCTTCAATCTTGGCAATTAGTAAAAACTGAATCTATACTTAATAGCCAACCAGAAAGAAAGAAGCAGGAAGAGCTAATAGCCTCAGGAAAAAGTTATACCTATAGCAATGATCGGCTTTCTCTTGAAATAGAAATGCTTTATTTAGTAGGAACAAGGGGAAATGTACATGGTGTACTGGAAAATCAAATAGCTATTCCTGCAAAAGTACTCAAAAAAGCTGAAACCCAAAAACTAGAAAATGTTGGTTTTTATACAATTTTTAGCGATCGCCATAGAGCCTATTTAAGTAGTTGTATTAATTCCCGTGGTAACACTACCGTAACGCAAAAACAGTTTTCTCAAAATCGTTATGCCCACGATTTAAAATATAGTCTTTTATTACCTTGGTTGTTTGGACAAGAGACAATTAGAGATCGTCGCTGTCTGTTAACTAATTTATCCATACCCGTAGAAAATTTAGATCCAGAAATAGCCTATGAAATTCTTCAGTCAGCATGGCAGGATTGGTATTCTTGGTGGCAACCCAAATTTCCTAATCTTTGAATGATTTTTCCTGGTAATTGGTTTTTCAATATCTGCTAATTCTGAACTACTGTAAGGGCGGTTCGCGAAACGGAGGGGCTGTCATTTGAAGTTTCCTCAAATGTTTATACGTCCCGTCCCCTACTCCTAAACTTCTAATTCCCAAATCATCTAATTACTGTTTCTAATTAATATTCTCATTCATGATGAATCAATTTCGTGCTCAACAGGTATTTTCTCTTTCTGTGATTAGATTAGTAGGTTATGGCTTACTTTTAATGGCTGTAATTGATTTTATCAGTCTGACGATTCCTCCACAATTAATGAACCCTGATTGGGAATTACACATAACTGGAGCTTTAGTAGAAAGAATTCCTGTTACTTTGTTAGGTATAGCTCTGATTTTTTATGGAGAAAGGAACGATCGCGCTCCCATCGAGCAATTCATACTTAAATGGCTATCTTGGTTATCTTTGATTTTAGCAGTTGCCTTTTTCTTATTGATTCCTTTAAGTATTAGTAATAGCATTCGGATTTATCATAGCCAGAATGCTAAAGTTACTCTCCAAATGAATCAAAGAATAGATCCGATGAATAAATTTAAGAAACAATTAAAATCAGCTAATTCTCCCGAACAAATTAAAAATCTTTTGCAAATACAATCTCGTCGAAGAATCAATATACCTGCATCTGTTGATACTGATGAGCTAAGGGATAATTTGATTGAAAACCTAACCCAAAAAGAAGATGATTTACAATCACAAGTAAAAAAAGTACGGTCAGATAAAGCCCATAAAATAATCAAAAATTGCCTTAAATGGAATTTAGGTTCTCTAATTTCTGCATTTATTTTTTTGTTTATTTGGAAAAATACTATTTGGGCAAGAATCGAATATAACGTGGATTAATTAATTATATCTTACCTAAATATAAATGCTTATTTGAAAATTTTAATATTAAGAAAAAATACAAATTAGTGTATACACTGAGGCAACTTTTATGGTAACTATCTAATATTGTTAGTCGTGGATTCTTTAGATGAAATTTTATCAGTAACTGAGAGCAAATACTGTAAGAAAAAATGCTGTCAGTAGTTAAAAAATATGCCGTAACTATTAATTATTAAAGGTTTAGATATTTATGACTAATACATTAGCAAAATCCGAAGTAATCCAGTTACCTTCTTCAGAAACGGGATTTTCTTTATCAGACTTAAAACAAATTGTATTTCGTCGCTGGAAACCAGCTTTAGCAGTAGGTGCGATCGCCTTTATTGGTGTTTTTATTCCTACTTTGATCGAAACTCCTAAATATAAATCAGAAACCCTAATTTTATTAGATAGTGGTAAAAATAAACAATCCGCCTCTGTAATGCCCCGACAGTCAGCAAGTAGCTCTTACAATCTCAAAGACTTCTCTACAGAGATTATGATTTTGCGGAGTTACTCTCTAGTAGCTAAAGCAGTTAAACAATCACCAGAAGTCTTTGCCGGTATTCCTATTTCTGAGGTACTGGGAAAATTATCTATTACTCAAGCACTAGTAGGGGACATTCCCACAGATATATTAAAGGTTTCTTATCTAGACCCCGATCCACAAAGGGCTAAGGCGGTTTTAGAAGCTCTTGGTGCTACCTATGTAGATTATAGTTTGGAAAGACAGCGATCGCAGGCTACTAATGCTATTGAATTTATTAAACAACAACTGCCAGAATCTCAACAAGAATTAAATGAGGCAGCTAAAGCAATTCGTGAGTTTCGACAAACTCACAATATGGTCGATCCTGACCAATATGCACTCAAAGTAGGGGAATTTAGACAATCTCTAGAAAAGCAAGCAAAAGAAGTAGAGGTGGTTTTAGCTATTACGCAAACAGAATATCAAGAGATATCTCGCCGACTAGAAGAACTAGGTCAAAATCCTGACACTGCTTTAATTTATACCGTTCTTGGTCAAGACCAAGTTTATCAAAGATTAGCTTCTCAACTCAAAAGCTTGGAAACCGATTATGCTTTGGGAAGTGTTGACTTTAAAGACAATTACCATGTAATGGAAAGAGTTCAACTTAGAAGAGCAGAATTACGCAAATTGTTGCAACAAAGAGCTAAACAGCTTTTAGGTGATGCTGTCTCCAGAATTACTCTAGACCAAGTACTAATTTCCCAGCCAGGAGCAATTACTGCATCTACAGAGCAATCAGGAACTTCAGAGAGTAACTCTAGCTCTCAAGTAGGTACTTCTGCCTCAACTCTACAAACTTTGGCTCAACAACTTCTAGCTGTACAAACAAAACTAGCATCTCTTCACAGTCAAATAGAAGGAATTAATCAAGCTAAAACACAAGTAGAAAAAGATTTTCACAATATTCCCCAACTACAGCAAACTTTTGCTGAACTACAACGTCAGTTCATAGTTAAATCTGATGCAGTTACTTTCTTGCTAAAAAGACAGCAAGAGCTAGAAATAGCTGCTGCAGAAGAGATTGCTCCCTGGCAAATTCTCGATGCTCCTTATCTACCTACTAAGCCTGTCTCTCCTAATATTCAGCGTGGTTTGGCAATAGCTTTAGTTGCAGGAGGGTTTTTGGGAGTAGCCACAGCTTGGTTATTACAACAGTTAGACCAAAAAGTAAGAGTAGTAGAAGAAGTCAAACAAATAACTCGTTTACCACTACTGGGAACTATTCCTCAGGTAGATTATCCCATAGTTGATATTCATACTGACCATAACCAAGAATTTAGGAGTTATCAATACTCATCTTTCACTGAAGGATTACGTGCCTTAGCAATGAACTTGCGTCATCTGATGGTAGAGTCTGGCAGAATTAAGTCTTTAGCACTTACTTCTTCTACCTCTTCTGAAGGCAAAACTACAGTAACTTACAATCTCAGTCTAGTTTTAGCAGAATTAGGCTTTAGAGTACTTGTAGTTGATGCAGATTTGCGTAAGCCAAGAATGCACAAGCTAGCAAAACTACCTAACGAACAAGGATTAAGTAATGCCATCATCAGTGATGAACCTTGGTCTAATTTTGTGCAAACTGGGGTAACAGAAAACTTGCATATTATAACTTCTGGTGATACATCGCCTAATCCCATTGCTTTGCTCAATTCAGAAAAAGCCAAGCAACTAATTCAAGAATGGCAAGAAACTTATGATTATCTACTGATCGATACTCCACCGATTGGTGTGATGGCTGACGCTAAAAGTGTAGCTAGTCAGGTAGATACTATGTTGTTTGTTACTGGCATCGGTAGAGTTAGTCCTAAAGCTCTCCAAAACT
Source organism: Xenococcaceae cyanobacterium (assembly GCA_051439345.1). GTDB lineage: Bacteria > Cyanobacteriota > Cyanobacteriia > Cyanobacteriales > Xenococcaceae > JASJDJ01. Next base: position 1,503 of record JBFRWE010000142.1, on the reverse strand, counting down.
CCCTAGAAATTCTCTATCACAGTCATTGTAATTTGGCAGGGTTTGTCGCTAACATGGTCAATCCTGATTTTGATTACTACGCTTACTCTTACTACGACTCTTACTATAACCAGACTTATACCAATGGTAATAGTAATGGCAATGGCAATGGTAATGGTCATAATCATGAAGGAGGAGAAGATATCTTACAACAGTTTCGTCGCCGTTAATAGCTAACAATCAGACAAAATAGAACCAAGGTCTTGCTATGGGTGCAATCAAAAGCAAAAAATTACGTTCGAGAAAAACATTCGACAAACAAACTGCTTGGGTAATCTATACTCCCAAAAGTCGCATGAAACAGCCAGTTCAATTATTTAAGGAACTATGGCGAAATTTACTAGCTTCCCGTGAATTAGCGTGGCAGTTGTTGGTTAGAGATATCAATGCTAAATACCGCCAATCCTTGTTAGGAATTGTCTGGGCTTTTATTCCACCAATCATTACTGCTGCTGGTTTTACTCTAGCTAAAGGAAATGGGATTATTAATGTTGGCACTACAGATTTACCTTATCCAGCTTATGTAATGTTTAGCATGACCTTATGGCAAACCTTCGTCGAAGCACTTAATGGACCGATTCAAGCAGTGACTTCAGCCAAATCGATGCTGGCTAGAATTAACTTCCCTCGTGAGGCAATTATTTTGAGTAAGTTGGGAGAAGTTTTCTTTAATTTTGGCATCAAGCTAATTTTGATTTTTTTAGTCTTTCTCTGGTTCAAAATGCCAGTAACTGGAAGTGTGATTATCGCACCTGTAGCTTTAATTCATCTAGTCTTACTAGGAACATTCTTTGGTTTAATGCTCGCACCTATTAGCGCGCTTTATAAAGATGTTTCTATGGGGATTACTTTAGCTACGGGGTTTTGGTTGTTTTTAACTCCTGTTGTTTATCCCGTACCTAGTGAGGGATTATTTAGCGCGATCATCAGATTTAACCCTGTCACACCTTTACTAGTGACGACAAGGGAATTAGCCACCACTGGAGTCATTTCCGATCCTGTTGGTTTTTGGATAGCTAGTGGAATTAGTTTAGTTGGGTTAGTAGTAGCTTGGATTATTTATCTTGTAGCAATGCCTTATATAGTTGAGAGGATGAGTTCCTAATGACCATTAGTATTACAGATCGAGCCTCATCACCAAAGACAGAAGAGGGTGAAGTTGTCCTCTCCGTTGAGGGAGTGTCTAAGAAGTTTTGTCGAGATTTAAAGCGGTCTTTGTTTTATGGAGTTCAGGATATTGCTAGCGATCTGTTAGGAATTAGAGAAAAGAGCGATAAACTGCGGGAAAAAGAGTTTTGGGCTGTAGATAATGTCAGTTTTGAGCTAAGACGAGGAGAGGCACTAGGCTTAATTGGCAAAAATGGTAGTGGGAAATCGACTCTGCTACGCATTATTGCGGGTTTGATTAAACCCGATCTCGGAACAGTCAAAGTTAAAGGTAGAGTAGCACCGCTAATTGCTTTA
>JBFRWE010000141.1:0-7869 GCA_051439345.1 Xenococcaceae cyanobacterium | reverse complement strand
TTTTTTTTATTTGTTGCTGCTCGTAAACTTTTAAAGCGTTTCCTCTTAAAACCTGAATGGTAATCTCATCTCCCCACTGACCAGGACAAGCATCAATACGTAACTGTAAACGCTCCTGGTGATAGTGTTTTTCGATCGCTACTTTTCTGGGTTTTTGGAGTAGTTCTAGCGGTATTTTAGCTAGAGTTTTAATTTCGTTGATTAGAGCTTGCAAAATAGACAAAGGTACATTCTCAAGAGAAGATTGAACCACTCCATCTGAACTCCAGAAAATAGAACCCTGATTTTGATTTTGCTCTAGACGCAATTCGCTTATACTACTATCAAGAAGCTTTATCAACAATTCTTGCCATAATTGTTGAGGAGTTAAAGTATGGAGAGATTCATGAGTTAGACAGTAATTTACAGATGGTTCCATAGAAGCATAAATAGTAGACTTACTATCTTCAATGGAAGCTTGTACTTGACTGGGAGGATTTTCTGAAGGATCGGCTATGATAGTTGCTTTACTATCAAGGTCATTCCTTTGACCATTTTGTTGAGACTCAAAAGGCATATTGACAACAGTCATTGCCGAATCACGAATTGTTTGAGCAGAAGTTTGAGGTGAAATATCCGCTTTTGTTTGCTCTACAGTATGATTATGTTTGAGATACTCAGCTAAAGCTAACTGATGAGTATAGGAGTCTATAGGCTGAATGATAAGACCGTAACCTAAAGCATTCACTATGGGACGAATGAAGTCTAAAGCAGTTTTATCATCAGGGTCGATCATGCCTAGGCTCAAACAACCTTGTTCAATAGTTAAAGGTATAATCTGGTACTGTAAACAGTACTCTAAACTCAAAATAGACTTGATTAAGTTTATGACTTGTTCATAATCAATATCTGAGATCTCATTCATAAGAGTATTTGTACGAAGGTCATACACTTAAATTACCCAAATCGACCAAGAAGTTTATCACCCTAACTTTGATTTATTGCTGGCAAGCAGTGCAATACTAATTTAATAGAGCTAATCTTGATATTGTAATTTTTTAACTTTATGACTAATTCATCTTCTATCCCAGTTGTAGTTAATGGTGCTGCCGGTAAAATGGGTCGTGAGGTAATTAAAACTATTGCGCAAGCAGAAGATATGACTCTCATTGGGGCGATCGATCGCAATCCCGATCTTCTTGGTCAAGATGTAGGGGAAATAGCTGGTTGTGGTGCGTTAGAAATTCCTATCCTGAACGATCTTCAAAGTGTTCTGGTTTTGGCTACTCAAGAGAAAATTCAAGGGGTAATGGTAGATTTTACCCATCCTAATAGTGTCTATGATAATACCCGCAGCGCGATCGCCTATGGTGTACGTCCAGTGGTAGGGACAACAGGATTGAGTGACGAACAACTAAAAGATTTAGCTGAATTTGCGGAAAAAGCTAGTACAGGAGCTTTGGTAATTCCTAATTTTTCTATTGGCATGGTTTTACTACAGCAAGCAGCTATTCAAGCTTCCCAATATTTCGATCATGTCGAGATTATTGAACTACATCACAATCAAAAAGCAGATGCTCCTAGTGGCACAGCAATTAAAACGGCGCAAATGCTAGCGGAGTTAGGTAAAACTTATAATCCCCAAATAGTTAAAGAAACAGAGCATCTACAAGGTGCCAGGGGTAGTACAACAGAAGAAAATATTCGTATTCATAGTGTACGTCTACCTGGTTTGATTGCTCATCAAGAAGTAATTTTTGGCGCACCTGGTCAAATTTATACCCTCAGACACGATACTAGCGATCGATCTTGTTATATGCCTGGAGTTTTGTTAGCTATCCGTAAGGTTACTCAACTCACTTCCTTGGTTTATGGTTTAGAAAAAATATTGTAGACGATGCAATTGCTAATTGTTAAATGTTAATTCCTCTTACTCGCGAAAAATTTGAGCAGATAATTCCCCTGATTGCTACAGGCCCTCAATATGCTTATTATTGGGGTAAATGGCAAGATTTATTAAATCGGTTACTTATTTCTGTAGTAGCTATAGTAGTAATTTTACTCCTCGGTAGTCTAGTAGGAGAAGGCGCAAAGGCTTTAGTGTTGTTGATCGCGGTAGTTGGAGGTCTTTACTGGCTTTGGTCCCCTGTTTATTGGGCTAGTTTACGCAATGCTACTTACCGTAAGTATAAATATTGTGGCTTTTGGCAAGCTAGGATACTAGAAATATATATAACTGAAGACTTAGTTAGAGAAGAGGAGACTGTCAATCAAAGAGGAGAGCTAGTAGTTGTTGAAAATCGGGAGAGAAGAATTAATCTTGTACTTGGTGATGATACTGGATTTGAAGCAGAAGTACAAGCTCCTCTAGAGCGCATTCATAAAGCAATTAAGACTGGTCAAATTGCTCAATTGTTAGTGTTGTCAAATCAGCCAAATCTTGCCAGGATTGATAAAATTACCGATGCTTATATTCCTAGCCACAATCTTTGGATTGGTTCATATCCTTGGTTACAAAGAGATGTTTTTAGTGAAGTAAGCCTAGAATTAGAAAGGAAACAAAGACCAAGATACAGCGATCGCCCTCGTGGTAGATATAATCAACGTCGTCGGTAGGGGCAAGGCACTGTCTTGCCCCTACCAACCAAGCTTTGTAGGTTGTTGATATATTTTTTTGAGAGTATTAATATCTCTGGCAGAAATCGGCGGAAAATCTCGAACCTGAGAAAAATAGAGAGCATCATTGTGATCTCGACTATGACCCCAAATTCCTAAAGCATGACCAAGTTCATGACGAGTAGCAGCTAAAATTGCTGTCTGACTCAAATTGGGAGAGACTTTAATAGTCATGCGATGGGATAATATCTTGCTATCTTGCCAATAAAACTGATAACTAGTTTGGGCGGTTATGGCGCGAGGAATATCATAAAGTCCTGTAGCTGGATCTAATTTAACTTTTCTTTCTGGAGTCGATCGCGCAATGTTAATATCGGCTATTTCTGGATTGTCTGTTTCTTGTAGAGGCAGATATATACTCCATTCTGCGATCGCTTTTTTGACAGCCTCTATCCATTGCTGTTGACGAATGCTATTAGCAGAATTATCTGGGGATAGAGTTAGTTTGGCAACATAAATTTTGACGGGAAATTGTGACCAAATTAAATAACCAACAGGAGTTGGTTTAATTTGGGTAAAGTAATCTTCTTGGTTATTTTTATCTTCCCACTTAGCTAAAGAATTAGGTAGAGGATGCACTTTAGCAATAGGTAAGAGACTGTGATCGATCGAGTTTTCTGTAAGTCTTATAGAATGCGGAAAGCTTCTGAACTGCTGAACATCAAATCCTGATGCTGCTTTTAAAACAATATTATTTAAGGATATTACTATTACAATCGTCGCGATCGCTATTAGTTTGATTTTTAATAACCACCTTATAATCATTTAAAAAAACTCAAATTTTTAACGTAGAAGTGATTTTCAAGAGAATTGGTCATAAGACTCACTCTAAATCACAAAATACGCTTTTAACTAACGAATCAGACTGAATAATCAATAACCTACTAATGACTACTAACTACTAACTACTCCCTATATATAACCTAATGGTTGATAAGCTAATAAAAGTAAACATATTTATTTGGGTATAAATAATGATCGTTCTTCCTGGTGCAATTGTCAAAGTTACTAATCCTAATGATACTTACTATAAATTCCAAGGTTTAGTACAACGTATAGATGGTAATAGAGTCGCTGTATTATTTGAAGGGGGTAATTGGGATAAGCTTGTTACTTTTCAAATGTCAGAATTAGAGGCTGTAGATCCTGTTGCCAGCAAGAAGAAAAAATAAAGCTCAAATTTGTTATGATTCATCAGTCGAAGTTACTCCGCCTTGAGAAGACGGAGTCTGCTTCGACTTCGTCAGTTTGTACTTCTGAACTTTTGAACTTATAACCTAATGCGTCTTCCTCTTCCTCAATTTGCTGTAGACGATCGCCACCCTAATCATATAGGGGAGGTGATCGAAACAGCAACTACTCAGTTTATGGCTCAATGTTTAGAGCCAGAGGATTTGAATTTTCCACCCATGCCCCCTTTTGGTAGTTGGGTTAAATCTGTGGATGAAGAGTCGGGTAACAAAATTTTTGCTGTTGTCACCTATGCTACAACCACTCCCATAGATTCAGTTCATCGTGCTAGGGCATTGGGTATGTCTTTGGCTGAGTTAAGAGAGCAACAGCCCCAAATCTTTGCTATGCTCAAAACTGAGTTTAAAGCAGCGATCGTTGGTTTTGAGACACCCTATGCTGGCAAAAACGGTAATGAGTCAAATTTTGGTAAAGTTTACCAATATCTACCACCTCGTCCTCCCCAAATTCATCAAGCTGTTTATCAATGTAGCCCCGAAGAAGTAATCCATTTTAGCGAAGAACTAGATTTTTTACGTACTCTTCTCCAGGTAAAAGATATTCCTGTTGAATCCTTAGCAGCAGCTTCTATTCGCGATATTTATCGGTTACGTAAAGCTAATCGTGATTGGTTAGTACAAGTAGGCAGAACTTTAAGTATCCTTTTAAAAGACGACTACGATCGCTTGCGTTATATTCTCAGTCAAATTCACTGGTAAATTAGTTAACTATCAAAAAATTAATACAAATTAAGCTTTTAGATTAGCTATTCAAAGGGATTAGCCCAGTTTGTCTTTTTTTAAAAGCAGTCTATTCCCCCTCCTGGGGATGAGGATTTTGCATTAGTCAAAACTACGGTACTATCTGCAAAGAAGTTGGGAATTGGCTCACAGTCTGTTAGTTAATGCCAATCGCTTTAATAGCAGACGGTAATATTCCTAATTTTGCCTAAATAATTTTATATCTAGAGAGAGAAGAACAAACACAAATGGCTTACGAATTACCATCTCTTCCTTACGATTACACGGCTTTAGAACCATCAATTTCTAAAAGCACCTTGGAATTTCATCACGATAAACATCACGCTGCCTATGTCAGTAAATACAATGACGCAGTTAAAGGAACAGAATTCGATAGCAAATCAATTGAAGAAGTAATCAAAGCCATAGCAGGAGATGCTAGTCAAACTGGGCTGTTTAATAATGCTGCCCAAGCTTGGAATCATAGTTTTTATTGGCAATGTATGAAACCTAACGGTGGTGGTACTCCCACAGGCGAGTTGGCCAAAAAAATTGATGGGGACTTTGGTAGTTTTGACAAGTTTGTAGAAGCTTTTAAAAATGCAGGTGCAACTCAATTTGGTAGTGGCTGGGCTTGGTTAGTCTTAGATGGCGACAGTCTCAAAGTCACTAAAACCCTGAATGCTGATAATCCCATAACTAGCGGTCAAGTTCCTCTGTTAACTATGGATGTTTGGGAACACGCCTACTATCTCGATTATCAAAATAAACGTCCTGCTTATATCGATGATTTTCTCGGTAAATTAGTCAACTGGGATTTTGTCGCTCAAAATTTGGCTGCTGCCTAAATAAAAATTAAAACTAGGCGGATATTATAGTTAAATATCCGCTTTATTAGTTCATTCTAGGTATTTTAGTAATTAAGTAATGATAGAGCCTGATTATCCTCGTATAATGCTTTCTTTTGCTTATCGTGGCTGCAAAATTGAGCTTGATCGCACGGAATTAAACGGACATTTTATTTATACTGCTTGGGTCAATCACGATCAAGGTTACGCTGTTGCTGTTCCTAGTGCCATGAGTAAGATAGCTGCAATTCACCAAGCCAAGCAATGGATCGATAAAAGACTGAGGCAAATTTGATGATTAATAGAAATTTTAACTATAGCGAATTCATTTCTACAAGTTTCGCTCTCGCAATATTTCTAAAACTCTGGGATAGTCTTCTGGGGTAATTGCAGGTTTGATCCATTCTCCTTCATCAATAGCAATAAACTTACTCTTTTGGAAACGAGATACATCTAAATGAAACCAATATGGACTTAAATCCATACCCCAAAGTCTTAACTTACCCTGAAATAAAGTTAGTTCTTTTTCTTCTATACTTTTAATCTGACTGTATTCGATTCTTTTACTCGTACCCAAAGGAAAATAATACCAATGAATAGTAATCCCTTCGTTGTCACAAATAATATATCGATCTGCGTAAATAATACTCATAAATAATATATTTGTTGATTATTTTCCTAGAAAAGCCATTAAATAAACACTAGAGGCTTATCTTTTAAAGGCTCAAAAGCTTCTGCATCAAAACGATATAAACTAGCTGGACGACCTGCACCACGACATACTTTTTCTCCTGTATCTGATAAAAATCCGAGCTTTAATAACTTAGAGCGAAAATTAGAATAATCAGAAAAGTTTTCTCCTAAAACAGTACAATAAAGCTGATAAACTTCGTTTAAAGTAAACTCCTCTGGCAAAACTTCAAAAGCGATCGGGCTGTATTCTAATTTATTTTTTAAACGATGATAACCATAGTCTAAAATTTGATTATGATCGAAAGCTAAATCAGGTACTTTTTTAACTGGATGCCAAGCAATATTATTTGTTGGTCTGGCAATTAAAGCTGATTCTTCGTAGCGAACTAGAGCAAAATAACTAACAGATAAATAGCGTACACCAAAACTTTCTGGTGCTTCTCTAGGATCTCTTCCTGGTTCTCCAAAAGTATAAAGTTGTTCTAAATACAAATTATTAACTGCTATTTTTTCCGCTAAAATTCGATGAGCAGCTTCTTTAAGAGGTTCTCCTTGACGTACCAGAGTTCCTGGTAAACTCCATCGATCGATAAAAGGTTCATCCTTTCTTTTTAATAATAAAACTAATAAGCGATTATGCTTTGTATCAACAGAAAAAATAACATTGTCAACTCCCACTTTAAAGTCTGCTAATTTTTTTTTGGCTAAATAGGGCTGTTCTCTTGAGTCAATGTTAATCTCTGAATTTGTTTTCATAAACTTAGGATAAAATTTAAAGTAGTAATTATTAAGTAGTTGATATAAATGATTTTGTTAACAATTAATAACTATAGCAATTATCGGTAAATTAAGGTATGGCATTGCTAGGATTGAGTGAGAGACTTTGAGTATAAATTTTGTTGAGCAATATAGTCTTTTACTGCTGGGGTTAATACCTGTTTATCTCCCTGAAGACGATAAGCTGTCGAAGAAACTTGACCGACATTAAGAGTAGCGAGCGCATATTCTCCTCCTAGTTGGCTTAAAGTATCTAAATCTGTTGTGCTAAGAGCGTATCCTGTCCGTGGAATAATTAACACCTTTACTTCTTGCAACAGTTCTTCAATACGATACCATTTCTGCATCTGTTGAATTAAATCTGAACCAATTACTAAAGTAAACTCTGTCTTATCTCCCCAAATTTTTTTGGCTTTATTAACTGTAATTAGACTACGGCGATCGCTCAATTGTTCATCTAGGCTAATATTATTGGAGGTTGAATCGATCTCCTCTATAGTTAACCTAAGCATTTTCATACGATGCTTTAGGGGTGCTTGGTGTTGTTTAAAAGGATTATCGGATGCCCAAACGAGTACGCGATCGTAATGTTTTGATAACCAGCGTAAAATAGTTTGATGTCCAGCAGTAGGAGGATCGGCACTAGTGCCAAAAAGGGCTATTTGGGTCATTGATGAATTAAAAAGTTACTCAAAAATTGTAAAAGATTAGCAAATTTCTTTCCTAACTAATTGTAATAGTTAGGTCTATTATTAAAATTATTTAAAAAAATCAAGCAAAGTTAGTCCAAATAAATAAATAAGTAGGTGGGTGTAATTAATTATAAAATGAGGGAAGGCAGAGGGAGCAGAGGGGCAGAGGAAGCAGGGGAGAAATAAAACGCTATCTATCTTATATTTAATTGCGTTCAGCTACTCACATCAAAT
>JBFRWE010000140.1:0-3247 GCA_051439345.1 Xenococcaceae cyanobacterium | reverse complement strand
TCCTCAAATAGTTTTTGTCCCTCATAAAGCGGAACTAGAGACATTTCTAGATATAAACCTCTGATTTGCGGTAGAATTTCCTCTGCACCTTGAAGTACTTTATCTTCATATCCCTAAGCGGATCTCTGATACTGATGGCGAAAGTAATCAGATAAAACTTCAGGAATAATACCAGCCAGAAATTTAGTACAAAAAACTTAGCCAATAAAAAAAGAATTATGTCCTACTTCCAAGTAATACAAGGTAAATGTTAAACTTTATCCATGTATTTCATGGATAAATGCGATGAAGCGCAAACGAGATATCCAGGGGAAATTCACCCTCAAAAATCACGATTATCGTCAAGTTCGTTCCCTTCGATTAACCGAAAACACCTGGCAAAAATTGGGCATGGTGTCACTTGAACCATAAGTTGTCGTAAATGGAAGCATAAGCTGTCGTCTTTTAAGCAACTTAAGATTTATTTAATAATTACCCAGGGTCAACGGAGAGTTGGAAAAAAAGGATTATGTTTCTCCAATCACATCACGATTAGGTTGACGCACTCCAGGTTGGTGTTTTCTTTTTTGAAGCTTCGTTTTTAACACAGAAGAATCATCAATTGATGAAATAGATGAACAGATCGATGATAAGCCCAGTTTTTGACGAAGCAAGGCTAATTTTCCTGACTCAAATTGAAAAGCTTTTTCTCCTTCAATGGCTTCTGCTACCATTTGCAGACATTTAGATACAGATGGTGCATCTCTGTTGCCAATGTTTTGGTTCAAGAGTAGAGGCATTGTCATCAAGAGCTTTGCGATAAGCCTGTGTCAGCCAATCCTTCAGAATACCCACACAACCAATACTTCGTTCGTAAAAGTATTCCCAATGAGTTTGCAGTTCAGGAGGTTCATCTAAAGTCATTTTTTCGCCGAAGCATATGAAGTACTCTTTGAAAATCTACTAAATCTTCCGCAGAATTGGCATGATAACGGGAAAAATGAATGTCGATGCTGCGACGGGAAAGTTGACCACTCAAGTTACGAAATTCTAGTAATTCATAAGTGCCAAATAAGCCATGTAAAATACCTGTCATACTAGCCATTGATTGTATAGCGTCCATTTGCGCTTGTTGTCTGCTACTATTGGCCATCTTGGACAATCTTTGAGCTTCGTCAGTCAGGAAAACAATCAAGCTTCGATGACGCATATTGACCATTACTTGTTCTCGCAGAGTTGACAAATGGCTAGAAGCAGAACCGATACTTTTTTGAGAGGGTCGGCTTTTTTTGAGTGGACTTCTAGGACGAATACCAGCCCCTGCTGTGGTAATAGGACTTAAATTTGCCAAAACGCTTTGATAGTAAGCTTTCCAATCAAATCTTCCCGATTCAGGAGCGCGTGCTTCTGTTGTTGCTACTGGTAGATAGTCCAAATCTCTATTAATACGTGAACGATGTTCTTCCAGCATAACTTTGATAATTTGGCGTAAGAGAGTAGTTTTTCCGACTCCCGTTGGTCCAAACAAAAAAATCAAAGAAGCTCCTCCAGGATTATTTACTGCATCTCGAAATTCTTCATAAGCTTTCTTCAAACGTGGATGTACCACTGTACAATCACGAAATAAATCTAACTTGGTTTGTGTTGATAAAGGACGGTAATAATCTTTTCTACGAATCGGCATTACCAAAATTCCTCATAAGCTTTAATTTCTGGCAGTTTTTTCGATAATGGTAACTGGTTTTGTTCTTTTACTACTTCAGATGGAGTTGTAAAATCCAATTCCTGATTAACTTCATTCTTGATGTTTGAGGAGATGCTCTTAGTTTCAGAGTCTTTAAGGCGTTGCAGTAGTATTGATTCAGAAAGGCGAGCCGATTCTAAAAAATTGGCTAGGGCTTTAGCTGTCATGACAAATTTTTGTCCATGTTTTTTATTCTGTTGTCTTAACTCTTGTGTAACTAATTGAATTTCTCGTTCTGAGCGACCCTGAAAAATGCTGTAATACTGAGAAATGCATTTAACCCACTGCCCTCGCACATAGGCATAAGCCACCCCTGCATCTGTTGGGTCATATTTGACATTTACTTGTGTTTTCTCAATATCTCGATAACGAAAGCTCTGATGCCAGTAATAAATATGGTTAATTTTTACCCCCTGATTCGGAATAACTTTAGCTGTTCCTTTGGCAGTAGTGGGTAAAGTCAAAATGCGGAAAGAGTCATCATCAGGGATTGACCGTAAGGCTCGATTTCCAGTTTGGGCTATTGCTTCATGATAAGCTGAGTAGGGACTAAGTCCCAGCGCTGGATGCTCTTGATGGTCATAAAATTGATATATCCAATTACATAAGTGTTCATATAAACTGGAGAGTGTCCAAATAGCATGACGGCGAGGATTGGTGGCTCTGGTCATCTCACGAGGGTTTTTGGTGATTTGTGTATTACCTGCGAGATTGTGAATAAACATAGTGTTGGTAGTGCCAAACAAACGCTCACAAACCGAGCCAAATCGCGGTTTTCCACCTGGTCGCGTTTTAGAGGTACATTCATACATAGCGAGCAGTCTTTCAAAATAAACGCTACTAAATTCTTTTCCTCCATCTACCACAAGACATTGGGGGAAGCGTCCATGACGACGAACACAATCTCGCAGGAGATTTTTTCAGATTCAGGGACAATTGAGCGGCCAAATCCCCAAAAATTAGTATTAAAAGCCAAAATATCTCTTAATAAAGATGAATTCAGTTCTTTAGCCAACAAAGTTCTAAATGAACTGAAGTTAGGCAAACAAGCCTCATCTTACAAGCTTGTACAAAAGAGCTTAAAGCGATTGATTGAACTAATCTTATTTTCTTCCAAGTAATACATGGATTGAGAATTGTTAAGATAGACGGGAAAATTTAGCTAGGTTTTGGGTTTGAGACTCATAAATCGAGAATAACGAGTAGGCGCGAGAGGAATATCATTTAACCAATTATCTAGACGATATAAATTTAAAGCTGCCGCCGTTAAAATATGTTGTAAGTGGGTTTTAGCCAAACCCACATAACGAGATTGACGTAAACCCGACTTTCGCAGACCTTGAGATAAAGTCCCTTCTATGCCAGCTCTTTTGTGATAAATCTTCAGAAACTCTGGGTTATCTTGCTCTTTACGCCGATTTTTCAACGCCATATATCGCTCTTTTTCTCGAATCGTTAATTTTCTGCCGTCGTTTTTAGCACGAGTACATTGAGTTCGAGCCGAACAATTCTTACAAAAAGAAG
>JBFRWE010000139.1:0-10446 GCA_051439345.1 Xenococcaceae cyanobacterium | reverse complement strand
CTGACTTTTCACGGCTTCTCTGAAAGCACCATCAAATAAGGGTTTCAGCCCAAGCCGAATTCTCAATAATTTTGACCTAATGACAATGGATAACGAGAGAATTAGGCTTGGGGGATGGGCGAAACTGGCGATCGCGTCATCGAAAAAAGAGCCCGTGAAAAGTCAGGACGGTTGAGACGGGCAGAGGAAGCGGCGGCCTAATTCTCCATCAAAATCGAAGAGATACAAGACTCAATAAAATCAAAAAGTAGCAAGTAGAGAATTTTAAAACTCACTACTAACTACTAACTACTAACTACTTTCCCAACTACCGCATTGCTGCTGCTGGAGGTAAAATAGGCTGTTGTGCTTTAATATTTCTCATCTCATTACCATTGTTATAGAGAGGCTTATCTTCCTCCAATAACAGATTTCTAATTAATCTAGCTGCAATTTTTTGCGTTAATCTTTCTGCTACCTGTTGTCCTAGTTGTTGAGTTTCTGGTTTAGTAATTATTTTGGTAACTACAGAAACAATGTGAGTAGGATCGAAACCTGGAGTTTGCTGCAAAATGCCAATAATATTTGTGAGATGCTTAACTGTATAAGACTCTTCTCGTAATTCTACAGGAGTTTCCTGTACTGCTAATCCTACTTGCTCCCTAAAAGAAGTAGAAAGATTAAACCAAGTTCTACGCCCCAAATTATCTAAAGCATTAACAATTTCATCAGCCAGGCGCTCGCGAATAAATTCCCCTCGCTCAGAAAAGAGAAAATCTAATGCTTGATTGACTATCTTATCAAAATCATAGTCTCTAGAATCATTGGCGTTACGCATCAAATTTTCTAGACGATGCCAACGAAATCCTTCTTCTTTAAATAATAAATCTTTCAGAGAGGCTCTTAATTCTGGTGCAGGATCGGTAAGCAAACGTTTAGCAATATAAGGGTAAGCTTTACTGAGTACTTTAAACTCTGGTTCAATGCCGATCGCAATTCCTTCTAAAGTTACCATCGAGCGAATAATTAAAGCGTAGTAGGCTGGCACACGGAAAGGAAACTCATACATCATTGCCGACATCTGATCGGTAATACTCTTGAAGTTTAGCTCTGCTACACTAGCTCCTAAAGCATTACCAAAAACATTAGCTAATGCTGGAACAATCGGTCTTAAATCTGTATCAGGAGTGAGGAAGTCTAGCTTAACATAGTCATGGGATAAAGCTTCAAAATCGCGGTTAACTAAGTGAACTACCGCTTCAATTAGACCATATCTTTGATAGGGTTTAATTCGGCTCATCATGCCAAAATCTAAGTAAGCGAGTCTACCATCAGGCATGGCTAGTAAATTCCCTGGATGGGGATCGGCATGAAAAAAACCATGTTCTAAAAGTTGTCTGAGAGAGCATTCTACTCCCACTTCTACCAAATGAGTTGCATTAATACCCTGGGCCTGAATTTTTTCTATATTGGTTAACTTAGTACCATTAATCCATTCCATAGTTAGGACTCTTCGTCCTGTGTATTGCCAATAGATTTTGGGGACGTAAATTTCTTCTATATATCCGTATAGTTGACCAAATTTATCTGCATTACGCCCTTCTTGAGTGTAATTAATTTCTTCAAAAATACGGCTAGCCAACTCATCAGTGATCGCAATTAAATCTGAACGTACCCTTTTCACATTATTTTGTACCCAACTAGCCACGGTACGCATAATATAAATATCTAGAGTAATGCAACGAATTAGATCGGGACGTTGTACTTTAACCGCAACTTCTTCTCCTGTTTTCAGCCTACCTCGATACACTTGTCCTAAAGATGCAGCAGCAATAGGTTGAGGAGAAAGTTCAGCATAAATATCTTCTGGAGCTAATCCTAATTCTTCTTTGATGAATTTAAAAGCAATTTCATTAGGAAAAGAGGGTAATTCATCTTGAAGTTTAGTTAATTCCTCTAGATAAGTAGGAGACACTAAATCTGGTCTAGTAGAAAGTGCTTGACCTACTTTTATGTAGGCAGGGCCTAGTTTAGTTAAAATTTCTCTTAGTCTAGCTGCTCTTTTTCTGCTCTTGACTGTAGATTTATTGGTGATTTTATCTCGCCACAAAGCTAAAGCCAGCAAGACAAAGGGAATAACAATATTAATTAATCTACCAATAACTTGGAAGGGACGATAACGATAATAAGCAATAATTTTTTCAGGATTATAACGCCAATCTGCATCTGTCTCTTCTTCAATATCGTTAGCTTGTGACTGATATTGCTGTTGGGAAAATTGAGATAACAATTTTGTTGACTCCTGTGAGTAATAAGTTGTATTTCTTATAGTTGTTTGAGACATAAAACTTAAATTAACGTTGGTAACGTTTTGTAAATAATTGTAACAACGAAATGGAAAAATCTCATCTATCTTGAGGTTATCTGATTTTTTAGCAGTTTAGGGTAAACTAAGATACCTATCTATCGCTGCTCCTCTGCCTTCCCAGTCCACCAAGCCAAAGCATAAGATTGAGTTGGTTCATTAATTTGTCGGCGGTAATGAACCCGAATTTTATACCGTCCAGAAGAAGGAATAGGACAAAAGATATGTTCTACACTATCTTCTCTGCTAATAGAAGAACAAGTATTGCGCAGAATATTATTTTCGTTGGTAGGCATGAGATAAACATCAAGATTATTTAAACCGCGATCGCGAAAAGTTTCCTCAAGATCGTATTTTTGATTATTATTGCGATCGTTTAATAAAACTAGGCGATCCCAGTTTAGGGTAATAGAGATATAGTTTCCTTTAGATAAAGGTTGTGCCAAGACATAATCTTTATAGGAGTTAACTTCTAGAGTACGGTAATCCCAACCAATCTTAGGCACAAAAACGTCGGGAGAGATTTGCCCAGCACTAAATTGTTGATAGGCCCTAAAAGTATTAAGATGGCCTGTTCCCATTTGCATATCTAGGGGAATGCGGGGATTTTGATAAGCATCTGATTCTAACCAATTAAAATTCTTTTCGCTCAGAATAGTTTTTTCCATACCCAAAAATACGCCATCACCTCGGTCTTTAATTTTGTCAGCAGAGTTGAGCAAAACTGCTTTCATTACTTCATGACGGCGACAATCAAGGCTGCAATGAGGAATAGACAAATCCTTAGCCTTGCTAAAATTAACTAGGTTATTCTTCATAACCCTGTCGCCATATTCTTGCAGTAAAGCAACAGATGCCGTAATGTGAGGTGCAGCGAAGCTAGTCCCGCTAACTTTTTCCAGTTTTCCTCTTTGATTGTAGATAGAAATATGACTTCCTGGAGCTAATAGACTCACTGCTCTTCTGGCACCGAAATTAATTTCTTTTTTAATTACACTGCGACCAATACCTATGGGAAGGGCACTTAAGTTGGCAAAATCAACCTTGGTAAAAATGCCTTGGCGTTTAGTAGTATAGGCAGTAGTAATACCATTGAAATTATCTGTGGGGATCGGAATACCTCCTGTTCCTTGATTCCCAGCAATTACATAAAGGGTATCATGAACTCTAGCTGACCAATCAATGCATTCAGTTAATAAGGCTCTACCGTCTAGCTTGGCATTTTCTCTAGTGTCTCTAGCCAAAGATTCCCCAAAACTAAAGTTAATTGCTCTAACATCTCCCCCATTCTGTAAAGCAACGTGTTGAGTTGACAAACATTCTTGAGCTTGTCCCCCCTTTTGTTGAGAGCCTACCGCAGAAGCATAGAGCCTAGCTTGGGGTGCAACACCCCGCAAACGTTTATCATTGCTAATCATGACACTAGCTACCATAGTTGCATGATTATCAATATTTTTATTAGAGATAGCCAGATTATCGCGGTAAAAAACTGAATAGGGTGCGATCGTCTTATTTTTGGCTCCTGCTTTATCGAGACCAAATTTTCCTGGTCTACCAATTTCTACTTGACCAATACTAATTTTTCGCCCTAATAGATTATACGGAATTTGGTGTAAGGGCAAAGCATTAATTCCATCCTTCCCTATAGAATGATTTAACGCTAAGGCTGGTGCTATAACTCCGCAACAAGTTATACTAAATGCTAGCCATAACCATTTTTTGCCCATATTTTTTGCTCTTAAAAATTATCGGATGCCCCTACTTTAGTATAGTGATTACCGTACTAATCTATAAAAATACTTGCGCTCAGACAATTAATAGGTTAAAAGTAGATAAGACACTATCCCCA
The DNA here is from genome assembly GCA_051439345.1 of Xenococcaceae cyanobacterium. GTDB lineage: Bacteria > Cyanobacteriota > Cyanobacteriia > Cyanobacteriales > Xenococcaceae > JASJDJ01. Next base: position 6,253 of record JBFRWE010000139.1, on the reverse strand, counting down.
GGTCTGTGCATCCACCAAGTCTAAAGCTGTGCAATTAAGTTGGGAATAGAAATTAAGAGTAATTTATCCAAACTACACAATATTAAGAGAATTTGAGCGTATGACCAAACAGCTTGCTCATCCTATGGTGAAGTTACAGCGTAAAATTTCTTCGCTAGTGGAATCTAGAATTATTCAACCAGAAGATAGTATTGGCAAAATAGCCTTACTCTTAGGTAATGATTGGGCTTACTGGAAAAAAGAATTATTAGAGTTTGATTTTTCGATGAAAGATCCCGTTCAAGAATTGCTAATGGTAGAAGATTGGGACGAAGAGTAACTTTGATAAGCTTGGACTCACCTAAGTTACCTACTCTCTGTTGCCTATTCCCTCTTGCCTATTGCCTTGACCAGAATTGAAGAATGCAGTTTAAATGCGTCTAAGCTTAGTTGCTCGTCATTATTCGTACTAGATAAGCTAATACGCATCTAATTGAGATTATTGACAATTTGCTCGGAAAACATCAACCTTTCTCCCCTGCTCCTCTGCTCCTCCGCCCCTCTGCCACCCTAACCATGCAATTTGAATGAAGATAAGCATACTTGTGTGTCTCAGGATAATTTACAGAATCAGTTAAGTTGAAGAATTTTCCCATTGCCTAAAGGCAAGCTGCCAATGCTTCTGATAATTCTTCAGCAGTTTGGTAGCGATCGCGGAAATCAGAACGGCAGGCTTTTTCAATTACCTGACCTAAAGAGGGAGCTAAATTAGGTATAGTAGCAATATCAAATTCATATCTGGCTCCCTTATAGCGGTAGTACTGCATTGGTGTCTTGCCAGTTATTAAAAAGATGATAGTTGCACCAATTCCATAAATGTCCGATTGAGGACAAGGTTTACCTCGATATTGTTCTGGTGCGCTGTATCCTTCCACCCCAATGCGAGTCTCCAGAGAAGTACCCAACTCTTTGACTGCACCAAAGTCCAACAACATCAGACGGCTATCAAGGTTGCGTAAAATTAAATTAGCTGGCTTGATATCCCTATGTACCAAGGGAGGTTGTAAATTATGCAGATAAGTAATAATTTGGCAAACTTGGATCATCCATTTAACTACTCTTTCATGATCTAGAGGACCTCTTTGGTAAATAAATTGTTCCAAATTATGACCATGAATCAATTCCATAACTAGATATTTGTGATCGTCTAGCACAAAAAAATCATAGTACTTAGGAATACCTGGATGATCGAGGGACTTTAGTACCCTAGCTTCTCGATCGAATAACTCCCTAGCTTTAGCAATGCGGAGCATATCTGCATTCATTTCTTTAAGTACTAGTAACAAAGGAACTCCTTGATTTTTTTGAGTTTTATCCCAAACTAAATAGGTAGTTCCCATACCTCCTTTACCCAAAGTTCTCAGGATCTGATAAGGACCTACAAATTGTTCCTTTTCTACTAGAGGTTGCCCACAATGCATACAAAAAATGCTATCAGGAGGATTCCCAGCATGACTACAGGCACTATCTGTCTGATTTGGGTCTTTAAGCAAATTTGGCTCTTGAGCAGACGATGTCAACTCAAATCTGAATAAAGGGCCATTTTCTGCTAAACGAATTAAATCCTGATCTTTCAGGACTTCTTCCGTGACCAAAACATTATTAACCAGAGTACCATTAGTACCTCGACTAACTAATTTCCATTGCTGTTCGACTTGGGTTAATTCCAAGTGTTGTCGCGAAACTTGAAAATAGCCATGCAGCACAATATCATTGTTTTCAGAGCGACCAATACGAATTACTGACTCACTAGAAAAACGCCACTGTTGTAGTGGTTGGTTAGTCTGTGATTCTAATAAGGTAAGAATAACCATATGTTCTAAAATGAACGGAGAAACCTACTTGCTAAAAGTGGATTATCAATGCTTATAGAGTAGCTTTAAGCTTGATTCTAATTAAAATAGCAGTTATGTTATCGTGACCATTATACTGATTAGCAAAATCTATTAATTGCAATAAGCCCTCCTCTAAATTAGCACTGGAGCTAATCAAGGGAGTTAGATAGGTTTGCCAATGGGATTCTAATAAATCATTATCGCAAAGACCATCAGAACACAGTAGTATCAGACTATCCTCTTTAATATCTAAAGTTTGTATTTCTGGTTTAATATAATTGCTATCTCGTGGACCCAATGCCTGAGTCAATTGATAAGCATCGGGACGACCATAAGCTATCTCTGGTTCAACCCCCCTGGTAATTTCTCGCTGACCCACTTCATGATCTAGGGTAAGTTGTTCTAAGCCTCTTTGACGAGTAACTTGATAGATCCGACTGTCGCCAACATGAGCTATAGCCAACTTAGTGTCTTCTAGTAAAGCCATAACTAGGGTAGTACCCATTCTGCCACTACCAGAGCGAGAATCATCCAGATTAGTTTGATAAAGAGTTTGATTGGCCAGTAAAACGCCTTCTTGAATAATTTCTTCGTTAGGTATTGCTTTTTGCCAATGAGTTTTAAAATATTGTTGCAGAGTTTCTACTGCCATAGAACTAGCTACCTCTCCAGCAGCATGACCACCCATACCATCGCAAACAATGTATAGACCTTTGGCACTAATAGTTTTTTTCAAACCGTTTTCTTGTTTAAAAATCTTGCTTTGAATACCAAAGAAGTCTTCATTGTGGTCTCTTTGAACGCCAATATCCGTATAGCCAGCATCAACCATACTGGCTAGTTCCATTGGTAAAACTATTGTTGGTTGATCTTCTGTGTCGCTATCGTAAGTGATATTTTCCTGATTATCGTCATCCACAAAAAAAGCAAAATCCTCAAATTCTTCTGACTCATCTTCTGTTGATTTTACAGAATATAAATCCAAATCTTCACTATCATTAGTAGTCTGATTAAAATCAATATTACTTATTTCTGGCTCAATTTGATGTAATCGCTCGCTTAATTCTTCTACAGTTTGGATTTTCCCCTCAATAGTTCTAGTCAGAAGATTATTAAGTTTCTCGTGATTGGTTATGCCTGACTCCCCTAACCATAGTTGCCACTTATGTGCCAAATCGATTAAAGTTGGTTTGCCATCAGCAGAGTCTAAATATAATTGCTGTAAACAAAAAGATTCATCCTCATCCATCCTTAAATTATGTTTTACCAACAAGCTTTTCGTGCAGTTAATTTTAGCTAGAGGACTCCATAGCTTGAGCATTTCATCCAAAGACCATAAAATTTGGATAAAAGGAACGTTTTTGCTTGACCAGATATCTGTTAGCAAACTCCATGATGAACGATCTGATAACAAAACAACCCCTTGGTGTTCATATTGCCAAGCATCATAAACTTCAGGAATAACAGAGGTGAATTTCTGCATCATTAAATAAGGTAAAGCATGAGTAGGAATACCAATTAGGTTCCAGTATTGAGCGACATGAAGATAAGAATTATTCAAATCTTGTTCTAATTCCCCAAATAACTCTGCTTGTTCTTCCCGTATTGTTGCCAAATAAGGTTTTTGTAAGGGATAACGATCTATCACCTTGCCTTGAAATAGTTCATCGGTTGAAGATGATGTTTCTATAGGTTCTAGAGGATTACTTTCCTGGTCATCAAGATGATAACGCTGGTTCGGATCGAGATACTGCAAGGCATAGTCCAAGGTTTTGACTGTGTTTGCTAAAGAAGCTGCTGATTCAGAAGAAACTAATTGTATTTTCTCTGCTGACGATTTTTGTCGTTTTTTTGGTTGTTCTTGAGAAATGATACCCCAAAATATAGTTTGGACTGAAGTTCCACAATACTCACATTTTTCAGCTTGTAAAGGGATATTTTTCTTACAATTATGGCAAATTTTATGTTCTAGAGAAGTTCCGCAACTTTGACAAAACTTGTTATCATCTGGATTTTCAAACTGACAGTGGGGACATATAAGCATACTGGAACAGCCTCGATCGATTGACTATATCTTGAGGATTTTTTTAATAAGTACTTAGGGCAAAAGAATAGGGAAATAGTTATAAATTTTCTAATTAAAATAACAATATGGTGACAATGTTAATCTAATAAACTGCATAATGAAAAGAGATGAGTAATAAATATATTTTGCTGACAGGTGGCACTGGGGGATTAGGATTGGGAGTTACACCAGCAATCTTAGCTTATAGTGCCAAAGTGACAATCCCCTATCGGCAAGAAAATGAGATTAAATCTTTACAAAATAAGCTTTCTGCTACTGATTTCGAGAAAATTAATTTTGTTCGTGCTGATTTAACCCAAGAAAATGCTGTTGAACGATTAGTTAATGATTTGGGTCGAGTAGATATCTTAATTCATTTAGTTGGTGGTTTTTCTATGGGGGCAACCCATGAGTTTAGTTATGATGATTGGCAACATATTTTCAATTTAAATTTGAATACTACTTTTTTGGTTTGTAAATACTGTCTCAGAAAAATGCGAGAACAACAATATGGTCGGATTGTTACTGTAGGATCGAGAGGTGCTTTAGAACCAGCAGCTTCTTTAGCAGCTTATTCCGCAGCCAAAGCAGGAGTAGTAGCTTTAACTAAATCGATCGCCCAAGAGACAAAAGATTTAAATATTACAGCTAATACTATTCTTCCTAGTGTAATTGACACCCCCGCTAATCGAGAAGCTATGGGTCAAGAAAATGCAGATAAATGGGTAAAACCAGAATTAATAGGGGAACTTATTGGTTTTTTGATTTCAGAAGCAGCTAGAGATATTAGTGGTGCAGCTATTCCTATTTATGGTCAAGCTTAAGAGACTGTTTGTAAAAAGAAAATAAAGAAGACCAAAGATAAAAATATCAAGCTGTAACACATGAAATAAATGAACCCGATAACTGATTCAGAAATCGATATCAGACCTGCAATTGAACAAGACTGGGAACAGTTTTATCCGTTTTTGCTTGCAATTGATCAACCTCTAGATTCCCAAGAAGCAGCTTTCAGACGCTATAAATCTAAAATTGCCTCACCTTTGCATTATATTCTGGTAGCTGAAACTAACACTAAGATTGTTGGTATTGCTATGGCACACGAGTGGGATGAGTATTTGATGAGTGGTCGCAAACAGATTCGCTTCTCTACTCTTTATGTGCTTGAGTCTTTTAGAAGGCAGGGTATCGGTAAAGCTTTATTTTTACATATTTATGATTGGGCTAAAAGCATTGGTGCTACTTGGCTTGAATGGTATGCGAGTCCTAATGCTGTTGATTTCTATAAAAGTTTAGGCTACGAAGGTACACTGAATTCAAATCCTTATCATCCTTATTATGAGATTGAGTTTAAACGTTCCTCTCTGCACTGATTTATCTACTGCAAGTCTTCCTATAGAAACCATTTGGGATCTAGTTAAGAGTTACCTAGCTGCTAGTCTTTCAGTCTCTAAAAAAGATAAAATATGTCTATAAAAAACGATATCTCTTAGTTGATAAAATAGAAGAAGCGCGATCGATCGCCTAGTGTATTATGACGACAACTATCGTGACTATTAGTTTATTAATGAGTAGCTTTTTTGGAGCTTTTTTGCCTCCTCTTCCTTTAGATAGTCTTTTTTCTACTCAAGGCATCATGGTGATGCTTTTGGTAGCCTATGCAGGGGCAATGTGGATGTTTCTCACTAGTGCGCCCAAAGTCTACACTATGATGGTTTCTGACCTTCAAGTTGCTCAAAAGTTTTATGAAGGTTTATTAGATTTACCTGCTGCGGATGTACCTCTCCATTACTACTATAATTATGAACAAACTTTAGGTGCTGGTACTATCGATCCCCTTTATATGTCGCCTAATCCAGCTAATCCTGGAGTAAATGGTTCTGATGGACTTTGGTATCAATTGAAAAAAAATACGCAACTCCACGTTATTTCTGGTGCTAGCTTGGGAGAAAAACGAAGACAGCGTCATGTTTGTTTCGATCATGAATGCTTAGAAGAAGTTTTATTGCGAGTGCAATCTCGACGTTTAAAATATAAAATTCGCCGAGATAAACCACTGAATTTTTTGGTCAAAGATTACGAAGAAAGAGTATTTGAAATGGCAGAGGTTTCTAATTAGTTCGGAATTCGGAGTTCGGAGTTGCTAAGAAGATAAATCGAGATTTAGTTACCTATTTTATTTAAGAAGAATTGAATCGCTGGAAGTAGGGGCGGTTGGCGAAGCGCCCGTGGGTAGGAATAAAAAAAATTTGTTGTTTATGGAGAAAATATTTTGTTTTTTTGGAGGTTTAGAATAACGAATTAATTTATTTTT
>JBFRWE010000138.1:0-6026 GCA_051439345.1 Xenococcaceae cyanobacterium | reverse complement strand
ACAGACTTAAAACTATTTGAAACCCCCTTCCACCCCCGCGTCGGCGGTAAGCGGTCGGAACCCGCGCCACCTGAGGGCGCAAGGGAACGCCGACCGAGCAAGGGAACGCGCCCGAACCCGAAGGGCTAAGAGCTAATAGCTAATAAACTAGGCCAATGCTGCCATTTTTACATCATTATTAGCCAAAAGTTCTTGTAATTCTTCTGCATCTACAGTTTCTTTCTCTACAAGCATTTCTGCTAATTTATCGAGAATATAACGGTTCTCAACGAGAACTTTTTTGGCACGACGATAAGCTTGGTCTACTAGGTTACGTACTTCTTCGTCGATCGCTGATGCGGTTTCATCAGAAAAATCACGGTCAGAAGCAATATCACGACCTAAGAAGACGTTACCATTTTGACGACCTAAAGCTACAGGCCCCAAGCGATCGCTCATACCAAAACGAGTTACCATCTGACGGGCTACTCTGGTTACTTGTTGTAGGTCATTAGAAGCACCAGTAGTTACTTCTTCATCACCATAGACGATCTCTTCGGCAAGACGACCACCTAAAGCTACTGCCATTTGGTTTTGCAAGTAGGAACGAGAATAGAGTCCAGATTCCATGCGGTCTTCGCTAGGAGTAAACCAAGTCAAACCACCAGCACGACCCCGAGGGATAATACTAATTTTTTGGACTGGGTCATAATCTGGCATCAATGCGCCGACTAAAGCATGACCTGCTTCGTGATAAGCGACTAATTCTTTACGTTTTTCGCTCATAACGCGATTTTTCTTCTCTGGCCCTGCCAAAACCCGATCGATCGCGTCATTAATCTCATCCATAGAGATTTCTGTTAAGTTACGACGGGCTGCTAAGATAGCTGCTTCATTCAATAAGTTAGCTAAATCGGCACCAGTAAACCCTGGAGTACGACGAGCAATGCGATCTAGATCGACATCCTTACTCAAAGTTTTACCACGAGCATGAACTTTCAGAATTTCTTGACGACCAGCATAGTCAGGACGGTCTACTACTACTTGACGATCGAAACGACCAGGACGCAACAGAGCAGCATCTAGTACATCAGGACGGTTAGTAGCAGCGATGATGATAATACCAGTGTTACCTTCAAAACCATCCATTTCAGTTAGTAACTGATTGAGGGTTTGTTCCCGCTCATCATTACCACCGCCTAAACCAGCACCCCGTTGACGACCTACTGCGTCGATCTCATCGATAAAGACAATACAAGGAGCATTAGCTTTGGCTTGATCGAATAAATCGCGGACGCGAGATGCACCCACACCAACGAACATTTCCACAAATTCAGAACCAGAAATAGAGAAGAAAGGTACACCTGCTTCCCCTGCTACTGCTTTCGCCAGTAAGGTTTTACCAGTCCCAGGAGGGCCTACTAAGAGAACACCTTTGGGAATTTTTGCGCCAATGGCAGTAAAGCGATCGGCATTTTTGAGGAAGTCAACTACTTCTGTTAATTCGAGTTTAGCTTGCTCAATCCCAGCTACATCACCGAAAGTAACTTGAGTTTGGGGTTCCATTTGCACTCTGGCTTTAGACTTACCAAAGTTCATTGCCTGAGAACCAGGACCACTTTGGGCGCGTCTGAGTAAGAAAAACAATCCTACCAATAATAAGATGGGGAAGAAGAGAGTACTTAAAGCTCTAAACCAGACTCCTTCATCATTTTGAGGAAGAACAGAAATATCTACGCCATTATTAGTTAAGATATCGATTAACTGTGGATCATTGGGCAAGTTAACTAAGATGGAAGCACCTTCTTGATCGGTAACTAATGCCTTGGTGCGATCGGCACTCAGTTTAACGTTTTCTACTGCACCTCTGTTAACTTCGTCAATTAGCTTACTATATTTCCAAGTCTGTCTACTGGGCGGTTGTTGGTCTAAAAATGCTGTTCCTAAAGCTACAACGACTATAGCAAGAAGTACGTATAGCCCTGCATTCCGCCATTTTTTATTACCATTTTTGCTCACGCTGATAGTCTCCTAAAATTGAGGAATAGAGAATGTTTATTAGCTGGTTTTTTTATTGTAGGTGAAGGCACTTTACTCACAGGAGTATACCTAACTTATATTATCTTTATTAACTTATGTTAACGTTTCTCAGGAAAATATTGACTAAAAATTATTTTTTTATCTCAATTAACCAGTATTAATTTCCATTTTAGTCTGTAAAAGCAGATTACGAGATCGCTGCAATCCTTAGAACTACTGTTTACATATCTAAGAACTTTATCTAAAAGTATGCGCTCGGTAGAAAATTTTGTTAACGTAACAAGATATTATCAGGATATGATGTTGTCGGCTCTCGATCGATAAAAATGCTTCTCACCCATGTGTCTGAATATACTAGCAATCTTATTTGATTGATGAGCAATTCTGATATCTCAAGTCTTTAGCCATTAATTAGTTATTTATTGTTCATTAATTTTTCAGCATAATCCCAGATTGCCAGGCTATGGTACACCTTAACTCAAATACAAGATAAAGTAGCATATTAACTTTTTATGTACATAAATCAATCAAACTTTATGACAATATTAAAATTAGTTAAGCAGATTTAGTAAGACTTATGAGTCTCAAGCAAGGGGAAATAGTAGGAAGATACTACAGAATAATCGATAAATTAGGAGAAGGAGGATTTGCAAAAACCTATTTAGCTGAAGATTTAGGAAAGTTGACTAAACCTCCCTGTGTTGTCAAAGAAATAAAACCTTCAGAACACTTTCAACCAGAGGAGATACAAAAGCGGTTTGAAACAGAAGCCAGAACTTTGGAATTATTAGGTCAACACGAGCAGATACCTCATCTCGATAAGTGTTTTCTGAATAATAATAAATTTTATTTGATTCAAGAATATATATTTGGTCGTAGTCTCAGTGAAGAGATTGTTCCAGGCAAGAAATTAAGCGAAGAAGAAGTTATTAAGCTATTAGAAGAAATTCTCGAAATTTTGCAATTTGTTCACAGTAATAATGTCATTCACCGCGATATTAAACCTTCCAATCTTATTCGTCGAGTAGATGACAAGATTTTTTTAATCGATTTTGGTGCAGTCAAAGAAATTACTACCCTTGTAATTACAGAATCTGGAAAAATCAACCCTACTATTGCCATTGGTACACCAGGTTATATAGCTCCCGAACAAGGACATGGTAATCCTCGACCAAATAGTGATATATATTCTGTAGGTATAATTGGTATTCAAGCACTGACAGGGTTAGACCCCAATAATTTCCCCTCAGATCCACAAACTAGTGAAAAAATCTGGAATTATTCAGTATCAGATCGAGAAACAGTTCAGGTAAGCCCTTCTTTAGAACGTATCCTCAATAAAATGGTGCGTTATGACTTTAAACAACGTTATCAGTCAGCAACAGAAGTACTAATAGACTTAAAGAGTTTAACTAAACCTGCCCAAACAAATATCCATAACTCACTATATAGTTCCTTGCTCAAGAAACAATCCGAGCTACCGATGTGGATTTCAGGAGTAGCTTTATTAGGAGTTATGGGTGGTTTAATCTTAGGCATAAGTACACTAGTAACCCAAATAGCCTTAACCGAATTAAACTTGACCAGGAAAAACCACAGAAATGGGAATGGTATCGAAACAATTGTTGTGGGAGAACAAAAACTAGATGATTCTCTTAGTGAAGGGGAAGAGATTTTAGATACAAACTCTATAACCCCTCAAAAAGAAAGGGGAGCTAGACTATATGCCGAAGGGAGATACCGGGAAGCTCTCGCTGCTTGGCAAAATTCTTGGGCGCAAGAAAAGAAAAAAGACCCAGAAACTTTAATCTACTTAAATAATGCCTTTTTAGAAGCTCAAAATGCTGAATACTACACTGTTGCTGTAGTTGCGCCGATCAATTCTAAGCCTGGTACAGATATCAAAAATGCAGATGTGGCTAGAGAGATTATGCGAGGAGTAGCTCAAGCACAAACAGAAATTAATTTAAATTTGGAAAATGGCTGGGAAGAGTTACCTGGAGATAACTTTTTACAGAAAAAAACCATTAATCAAAAAGGACTTAAAGTTGTCATTGCCGACGATCTAAATATTGCTCAAGAAGCCCAACAAAGAGCAAAAGATCTAGTCCAACAAAAAGATATCCTTGCTGTTATTGGTCACTACACCAGTGATATGACTCTAGCTACAGTGGATATTTATAATAACAATCAACTAGTTTTGATATCTCCTGGTAGTACCACAGAAGACTTAACCAAACAACCTAGAGAGTATTTTTTTCGGACTGTGCCTAATATCAGTACCAAAGCTGAATATTTAGCTATTTACTTAATTGGCAAAGGGCAGAAGCAAGCAGCCGTTTTTTACAACCCGAATAGCCCTTATACTAGGTCTTTCTGGGAAGAATTTAGCCAAATTTTTCAAGAGCAAGGGGGTAATATAGTTGCCTATGATGATTTTTCTCAACCTGGCTTTGATGTCAAAAAAGCCATGGATAAGGTAGGAAATAGCTCGAATACAGCTATTGTTTTACTCCCTGATACTCAGGTGACTCACGCCTTATCTAATTCGGTGGAGATTATTAGAGCCAATCGAGGTAGTCATTGGATTGCTGGAGGATGGGCTTTATATAGCCCTAGACTTCTAGAACTTGGCAAACTAGAGATGTTTGATAAATTTGTTATCTCTGTACCTTGGCATCGTTTGAGTAGTCCTAATACAGAATTTACTCGCAATAGTTACCAATTATGGAAAGGACTTGTTAGTCCAGGTACTGCTTTATCTTATGATGCTACCCGCGCAGCAATTAAAGCTTTAGAAGAACAGAATAAACCAACTCGCAAAAATATAAGAAAGACTTTAGCAAATTCCAATTTCGTTGCCGAAGGAGCTACAGGAAAAATTCAGTTTAATGAGTATGGAGATCGCCATGACCCCCCTGTAGTCTTAGTAGAAGTAATATCCTGTCCCAATCAACAGTATGGTTTAGCATTTGTTCCTGTTGATAATGCTAGTTGTGAAAAATAATCAAAAATTAAATCCTTGACTTTTACTAGTATTCTCTTTTAGGTTTCTAGGATAGTATCGATCGCTTTCCTTAGGAACAAATGTCTACTAGCAATTTCTCTGAACCTTCTCCGAGTATTAGCCCTAAACGCAATCTAGGAATACTTAATGTTTTTCGTCTTGGGTTATTTAACCTGGGATTGGGATTAATGGCTGTATTAACTCTAGCTGTGCTTAATCGGGTGATGATTAGCGAATTGGGTATTCCTGCTACCATTACGGCTGGTGTTTTAGCCATTGCTCAATTTGTGGCTCCTGCCAGAATTTGGTTTGGACAATTATCTGACTCTAAACCCCTATTTGGACTTCATCGTACTGGTTATGTACGGATAGGAACAATTATTTTTGGGTTAGCAGTATTTTTGGCAGTACAAGCAGTTTGGCAACTAGGAAGTATTGTTAGAGTCAATGATGGATGGTTGTGGAATGAACAAACCATAGGTTGGACTACCATACTGGCATTGATTATGGCAATTTATGGTTTAGCGGTTAGTTCTAGTTCTACTCCCTTTACTGCTTTACTCGTAGATATTTCTGAAGAAGAAAATCGCTCCAAACTAGTCTCAGTAGTCTGGTCGATGTTGATGGTAGGGATTGTTATTGGTGGGATTAGTGGGAGTATTGTTCTCAAGAATATTAATCCTGGAGGGGTAGAAGCTGGACAAATTCCCCTAGCCAATTTGCAAGCACCGATAAATTCTGTCTTTTCTTTTGTACCTTTTTTAGTCATTGCTTTAGCCTTAACTGCTACTTGGGGAATAGAAAGAAAATATTCTCGTTTCTCCTCTCGTTCTATTTCTGTAAATAGAGAAGATAGTATCAGTTTTGGTAGAGCATTTAAAATTCTGACTGCTAGTAGACAAACGGGGATCTTTTTCTCTTTCTTATGTTTGTTTACGATTAGTTTATTTATGCAAGAGGCAGTACTAGAGCCTTATGGTGGAGAGGTTTTCGGTATGTC
>JBFRWE010000137.1:0-5305 GCA_051439345.1 Xenococcaceae cyanobacterium | reverse complement strand
AATGTTACTCTTCGGAGTTAATTGCTCTTTAAAAATATGTGAGTAGGGGCTTTTCGTGAGACAGTTGCGGTGGGCGGTGAGGTAGCACGTTGGGCGGGTTCCCCGACTTGAAGTGACTACCGAACCCTTCAGGGGTTTCACCGACATAAGCAAACTGTCGAACCCGAAGGGCAAAAGCCCCTACAGAAAATCTCTCATTCTTTTTTCTATTGGTTATTGTGCCTTTTTTCTGAGAGTAGTTTGATTAATTTTGCCAGAAAAATCTTCTTTCGCTATTTGAGCAAACATGGTTTGTTGTCCTAAATAGAGAAGATGTAATTTGCACAATTGAGATTTTAAATACTCAGCATCATTAATTTCCTTCAAAGCGTCACAAAAATGACGATGAGTTAGCTGCTTTTCTAGTGATAAGTGTTCCATCGAACTCTCCAGTTGAATCTTGATTGATATTTAAATTAGTCATAAATCGAGAAGAACTAGAGATGCCCCATATAAGTGTCTTTTTGTCAAGTATATTTTCAAAAAACTTGTTGCTCTCAATTTATCATCAATTTCTGCATAAACTCTACTACTTTGTCAGGATTGATTTGAGGGATAAATCTTCCCCTGCTTCCCCTGATTTAATAATAATTTGATTGAAAATTTATTTAGTTTATCTAATTACAATATCTATTTCATTTCAACCATTATCTTTATGGCAATTTTATACTTAAGTATTCTTGTCTTGGTATATTTTTAAGAGCTACAATTTTTGCTTTGCAGACAATATAGCCACTTTTTTTAGTTATTACCTCCTTAAAGATCCAATAAACCATAGTGTTTATGCCTACCGATTTTTTTCGTACGTGTTTACTATGAAATTGAGGTTGAAACAAAAAAGAAACATTTTTTTCCTCCTAAATTAAACAATATTTTTCACTTTTATTTAGAAAAAAAATCAATATTTTTACTTTTTAAACACTTTAAACACTACAAACTAAATCGGAGTAATAACCATGTCTTTCAATTTATTAATAGGTACTATCAATAGCGATTTACTAAACGGAACTAACGAAGCAGATTTCATTAGAACATTAGATGGAAACGATACTGTATATGCAGGTGACGGAAATGACGTTATTGACGCAGGCACAGGTGATGATACTGTAATCGGTGGTAATGGTGATGATTGTACTGAAGGAAATGATGGTAACGATTTAATCGAAGATGGGTTAGGTAAAGATACTCTTTTAGGTGGTAATGGTCACGACACACTCATTGCTGGTGAAGATGACGATACTTTAGCAGGTGGTAATGGTAACGATATCCTGCAAGGTGATGGTGGTAATGATATTCTCAGTGGAGAAGCAGGAGATGACTGTATGCTTGGCGGAGATGGAATTGATACTCTTTTAGGTGGTGATGGTCATGATGTTCTCGATGGAGGAAATGGTAATGACGAATTAAACGGAGATCTAGGTAATGATACTGTAGTTGGTGGTGCTGGCGACGATCGAGTTAACGGTGGTGCTGGGGATGACGTGCTTTACGGCGACAACTACATAGCTAATACCTCTAATGTAGGTGAAAACCTTGTAGTCAACGGAAGCTTTGAAGATTACACTATTTCTTACAACCATTGCTATCGCACTAAAACTATTAATGGTTGGACAACTCACTATGCTTCTGGTATTGATATTAAAAATAACAACTATTATAATTCGGCTTCTGATGGTAATACCTGGTTGGAATTAGAAGGCTACCGCGACAGCAGCATTTCTCAACAGATTGATACTGAGGCTGGTAAGCAATATCAAATTTCTTTTGATTATAAAGGTCATTCCCGAGGTTCTGCTTATAATAATAGAATCGAAGTCTACTGGAATGGTGAGTTAATCGATACTATTACCGAACAAGGTAGTAAATATTCTTCTTGCTATAGCACTGGTAGTAACGAGTGGAAAACTTATACTTACACTCTAGAAGCTGGCAATGGTGACTTAACTGGTTTAACTTTTAAAGCTGTAGGTTGCAGCTATAGAGTTGGTGGTCAGCTTGATAATATAGAAGTTAGAGAAGTTTATGAGGATTCTCTAGCCAACAAATTAAGTACAGAGCAAGTTGCAGGTAATGATCGCCTTGATGGTGGAGAAGGTAACGATCTCATTTACGGCGGTGCTGGTTTTGATACTGTTTACGGCGGTGCTGGTGATGATACCCTCAATGGTACTGATAGTGTAAATGCTGGATACGACCAAGAGGATCGTCTCAACGGTGGTTTAGGTGCTGATACTTTTGTTCTTGGTGATAGCGATCGTGGTTACTATAACGCTCAAGGTTGGACTGACTGTGTTATTGTCGAAGACTTTGATCAGAGTGCAGATAAAGTGCAATTAAATGGTTCTCGCAATCAATACTGGTTAGGACATAGCAGCAATGGTAACTCTTATCTTTATGAATATACAACTCATGGTTGGGATGGAGTCGCCATGTTTGAAAATGTACGATTAGATAATTCTGACCTACACAGTGATGCTTTTGAATATGTCTAATTAGCTTATTCTTAAAATAATCTAAGTTAACGACCTAGCTGTTATGGCTAGGTTTTTGCTGCTTTGCTAGATAATTAACAATGTTTAACTTAATCAGGGAACATTATAAACTACAAACTACGACCTAAAGTTTAGTCTAGACTAGAGAAAAGATCTATATCATTAATAACTATATATTTAAATTCTAATTACTAGTACTCTTATGAAACGTAGAGATAGATACGATTACGACCATTATACTCCTCCTAGATCCAAATCCGTGGAAACAAATAATAATCCTTTTAGTGTAGCCAAAGCAGCCATCTTAGCTAGTGTTTTTATTTTGGGAATCGTAGTAGGGATTGCTCTCAATTTTGGTGATAGCTCTAATCCAGCTAGTATTGATTCCAGGCTAGAAATCGATCGACAAGCACCAAACCCAGAATTGTGTCAGCAGTTTGGTGCTAGCGCGATCGTCTCAGATATGCGCTTCTTTCTAACTTTGAATCCCCTCAGTGTATTTGTTACTCAGCCTATAGTGCAACCAGGATGTGTTTTGCGTCAAAATAACTGGTCGATTCTCGAACAACAAAAATTAATTACTTCAGAACAAGTAAGAGATTGTAAGAGAAGAATGAATACTTTTGGTTTTATTGGTGATTTAGGAAATTCACCTAAAATTGAATGTGTTTATCAAAATGATTCTGCTGGTAATTTATTCCTCAACAAGTTAGGAAATAATGGTGCTAGACCAGAGTTAGAAAATTTTTAAGTGGTTACGTGTTACTTGATTTCCTGAAATATTTGTACTAGGTTTTGAGCGGATTTATCGGTATATTTAAGGGCGCATCGCGATGCGCCCTTAAGTCATTGGTATATTTTTTTACATCTGTCTTTCTTTGACACAGAACTAATAACTAACAACTAGCGAGAACATTCTGTTATGACACAACAGGAATATGCAAAAGTTTGGCAAGTTTCCCATCTTCAAGGTCTTGAACTTCTGCAAGCTACTTTTACTACCCACTCATTCCCCAAACATTTTCATGAAAGTTATGGGATTGGCTTAAGCGAGCGCGGGAGCGGAATTATTTATTGTCAAGGGACAAAATACTTAGCCCCCCCAGATCATCTCATTTTTTTTCATCCAGGAGCAGTCCATTCTGGATATGCCAATGATCGCAATCCTTGGACTTATCGCATGATGTATCTCGATCTCAGTCTAATCTCGGAGATGTTAGAAGGCTATTCACAAACTATCAGTTTTCCTGACACTATATTTTCTAATCGGGCGATCGCCAAAATTTTTAACCATACCCATAAATTGTTCTCTCAATCTGCATCAAAGTTAGAACACGAGACAATACTGCGCAACTTTGTGCAACAACTTGCTCAACAAGCTGGAATATCATCTCCTACTAAGTTAAAATTGCCGGAGCATAAAGCCATAAAGTTAGTTAAAGAATATTTAGACACCAACTATCAGAAAAATATTTCTATTAGAAAGCTCTGCAAGTTAACAGGTTTTAGTCCCAATTATCTTATCACTGCTTTTTGTCATGAAGTTGGCATACCACCCCACAGTTATCAACTTCAAGTAAGAGTTCAACGAGCCAAAAATGATTTACTTACTCATCATCCTCTGGCGCAAATTGCTGCTGAGTTAGGTTTCTGCGATCAGAGTCATTTTACTCGCTGTTTTAAACGAATTGTTGGTGTCACACCAGGAATTTATCGCCAAAGTAGTTTTATTCAAGACAAATCATGATCTGCTACTTAACTATGGGAACGTAGCTTTGAAAATAGTTTAGATAAACTTATGAATACTGAGTCAAAATCAAAGCATCAAGTCGCTTCAATGAAAACTATTGGCATTCTTGGTGGTATGAGTAGTCAAGCAACGGCTGAATATTATCATTTAATTAATACAGGTATTAATCAGATTTGTGGTGGTTGGAATGCTGCTGAGTTATTAATATGTAGTGTCAACTTCGCTAATATTGAATCCTTTGTCCGTGGCGATCGCTGGGATGATGCAGCCAAGTATCTGGTGTCTAAGGCAATTCAGCTTGAGGTTGGCGGTGCTGATTTTATTGTGATGGCTACCAATACAATGCACCGAGTTGCACCTCAAATTGAAGTTTCTATTCAAATTCCTCTGATTCACATTGTCGATGTTACCGCTGAAGAGATCAAAAAACACGGTATGAACAAAGTTGGTGTTTTGGGGACAAAACCAGTGATGGAAGCAGACTTTTACCGCGATCGATTTTATCAACATGGTATTGAGGCGATTTCTCCTAACCCTCAACAGTCTGAAACAATTGATGCAATTATTTTTAATGAACTAGTTTTTGGCATCATCAAAGATGAATCTCGCGAAATTCATGTAGATATTATGAAAGATTTGATAGAGAGAGGCGCGCAAGGTATTGTTTTAGGCTGTACCGAAATTGAGATGCTAGTTAAGCCCCAAGATGTAGAACTGAAACTTTTCGATACTACAACCCTGCATTGTCAAAAAGCAATCAATTTAGCATTAAGTATTGATGCAATATCATCTAAATTTGCCAAGAATATAATTTGAGCTTATCATGCAGCATGCCAACAAAAAATGTAATAATGTTTGCAACCTTAGATTGTCAGATAAAGATATAATAAAAGAAGGTTTTTAGATCGATAAGATGAAAATTAATCAAATTTAGTTAATCTATAAATGGTTTATCCATCTTAAATCAATTCCGAGCGATTACCTAGTAGTATGTCAATTTTGAAGTGATAGGTTGAGATAGGAC
>JBFRWE010000136.1:0-2806 GCA_051439345.1 Xenococcaceae cyanobacterium | reverse complement strand
TTTTCCCCAAACTTTAATAGACTTAGACGAAAAAATTTATTTTAAGTTCAGCTTAAAACATTTTTTCGGGAACAACCTTACCAAAGTATAGGCTCATAAAGCCTTTAAGTGGCGATCGATAATAGTAGCCCAAATATTGTCTATGCTGCTATTGGTGTATATATCCACAAACAGCCAGAGCCTATTTACTTTTAAGTTGTAGAATTAAAATACTGTCAAAAACTATTAAATTTGATTGTAGATGATCTTTAAGTGTGGGTTCGTCATCAAATTAATTTTTCTAGTTATTTACGATTTTTTCGAGCAGAGTTCACAAAAGGTTCAATTACACTCTATTTTTTGATTCGCGATCGAGAATTACGCTCATGCTTTGTTTGCCTAAGGTCGATCGACTAGAAGTTTTAACTATTAAAATCAAAAAAACTCAAAAAAGTCAAGAGTCTTTCGCTACAAATTCACATTTTATTGTTATCTATTTATTTGTGTTTCAAATATGTGAATTTAGGTTATGCTCGATCGCCTGCCAATCCAAAAATATCCCGATTTGGGAACATCTGCGGTAGAATTGTCTATCCTCATGCCTTGTCTCAATGAAGCGGAAACCCTAGGAACTTGTATTAAAAAGGCTAAAAAATATTTAACTGAAAATGATATAGCTGGAGAAATTATAGTAGCTGACAATGGTAGTACTGATGGCTCTCAAGATATTGCCAAAAGCATGGGAGCAAGAGTAATCCATGTTAGACAAAAAGGATATGGTAGTGCGCTCAGAGGTGGTATCTTAAGTGCAACTGGGCAATATGTAATCATGGCTGATGCGGATGATAGCTATGATTTTAGTAATCTTAATCCTTTTTTATACAAACTGCGCCAAGGCTATGACTTGGTAATGGGTAATCGCTTCAAAGGTGGAATTAAGCGAGGGGCAATGCCACCCTTACATAAATACTTGGGTAATCCTGTTTTAACCTGGATTGGTAAATTGTTTTTTGCTAGCCCCTGTAATGATTTTCACTGTGGACTTAGGGGTTTTAGAAGAGATGCGATCGAACAGTTAGATTTACGCACAACAGGAATGGAATTCGCGAGCGAGATGGTAGTTAAAGCTACTCTCAACAAAATGCGAATTACTGAAGTACCTACCACTTTATCACCTGATGGTCGCAGCCGTCCTCCTCACCTCAATACCTGGCGAGATGGTTGGCGACATCTTCGTTTTCTACTTCTCTACAGTCCTCGTTGGCTATTCTTCTATCCTGGTTTATTCCTGATGGCGATGGGTTTAACTAGTACTTTTGGCTTAATTTCCAGCCCGAAAATACATACCCTACTATACTCTTCGGCTGCCATTATTATTGGTTTTCAGCTAGTTAGTTTTGCCGTATTTACTAAAGTATTTGCCATTAATGAAGGCTTATTACCCAGAGATGCCAAATTAAATCGCCTCTTACGTTTTATCAATTTAGAAGGAGGATTAATTGCTGGTTGTATTCTTCTCTTGATTGGTGTTATTTCTTCAGTTTACGCTTTTATGCTCTGGGAAAATACTTCTTTCGGTGCATTAAATCCTGTAGAAGTAATGAGGATCGTTATTCCTGCGGTTACTACCCTTGCTCTTGGTTTTCAAATTATATTTTCCAGTTTCTTTTTAAGCGTTTTGGGTTTGAAAAGAATTTAAGTTGGTTATTAGTTATTCGTCATTAGTTATTAGTCATTCTATTTTGACTCCCCCTACTTCCCCTGCTCCCCCTGCTCCCCCTATTTCCCCTGCTTCCCCTACTTCCCCTGCTTCCTTTGCTTCTGCTCCAATACAACCAACAAATTGAGTGACAATTTATGCAAAAGCCTTGGTTATCTGTTTTAATCCCTACATACAATGGTGAAGCCTATTTAGCTTCTGCTTTAGATTCCATTCTTATTCAGGGTGACGATGAGATTGAATGTATCATCGTAGATGATGGCTCTAGTGATTCTACTTTTGCCATAGCCAAATCTTATCAAGACAAACTTCCGCTTACAGTCATTCAAAGGAAAAGACAGAGTAATTGGGTAACAAATACGAATTATGCTCTTGCTCTTGCAGAGGGTGAATACGTCTGTTTTCTCCATCAAGATGATTTGTGGTTAAAAAATCGTCTATCTACTATGAAAAGGGTGATTGAAAAATATCCAGCCGTCAATCTATTTCTTCATTCCTCTTTGTTTATTGATTCTGACGGCAATTCTTTGGGTTTATGGCAATGTCCCTTACCTAAATATCCCCAAATTGTTCCTCCTGGTTTAGCGATCGAACATCTACTAATTCAGAATTTTATCGCGATCGCTGCCCCTATTTTTAAAAGAGATGTAGCCTTAGAAGTCGGTAGACTAGATGAAAATCTTTGGTACACTGCTGATTGGGATTTTTGGCTAAAAATAGCTTCTTTTGGACAAAATATTTATTATCCTCAACCATTAACCTCTTTTCGGGTTCATCCTAATTCTCAGACGGTTATGCGTAGTTCTTCTCAGGCTGAGTTTAAACAACAAATGCAGTCAGTAGTAGAAAAACATCTTTTAGGATGGCAAGTCGATCAAAACAGAAAACAGCAAACTAGCCAAGTGGCTCTCTTCTCTACAGAAGTCAATACAACCTTAGCAGCAATGATTCATCGGCAACAGACTAATATGAGTCAACTTTTATGCTCTTTTGTCAGTCTTGGTCCTTATGGTTGGCATCGCTATATCAGAGATTCTCGCATTCAGGAGCGAGTTTCTGCCAGGCTTAAAGCTAAGTTAAAAGTTAAATCAGTTTCATCGTAAAATA
>JBFRWE010000135.1:0-3459 GCA_051439345.1 Xenococcaceae cyanobacterium | reverse complement strand
CCTCTGCTTCCTCCGCTTCCTCTGCCTGTCTCAACCGTCAAATCTTAAAATCATACCCCTGAAAGGTTTACAAGACGGGGCTTTTAAAGACGCGTCGCAGTTTGGCAAGGGCGCATCACTGGAATTTATTTCCAGTGCTTGAGTCGCCCGCGTCACAGCCCCTCCGTTTCACGCAACTTTCCTACGGAATAGTCCCATTATTGCTTCTATTTACTCTTCCGAATCGGGCTCTGGTGATTCTTGAGCAGGGAGGGAATTAGCACCTTTTTCTGCTCCGATTGCCAATTTCTCTTTTAATTGTTGTTCGACTTGAGTAGACAACTCTGGATGTTCTTCTAAGTATTTAATGGTGTTATCTCGACCTTGACCAATGTTATCGCCGTTGTAACTATACCAAGCTCCTTTGCGTACTACCACATCATTATCTTCTGCTAAATCCAACATACATCCCATACGAGAAATACCTTGACCGAAAATAATATCAAATTCAGCAATGCGGAATGGAGGAGCAACTTTGTTTTTGGCTACTTTTACTTTAGCGCGTATACCATATTCTCCTTCGCTACCTTTTTTGAGAGTTTGAATACGGCGTATGTCTAGCCGTACAGAGGCATAAAATTTAAGGGCAGTACCTCCAGTAGTAACTTCAGGACTACCGTAAGTAACACCAATTTTTTGCCGAAGTTGATTGAGGAAAATGACTGTAGAAGCAGATTTACCGATATTTCCGGCAATCTTACGTAAAGCTTTACTCATCAAGCGAGCTTGCAACCCTACTTGATTATCTCCCATTTCTCCTTCTATTTCTGCACGAGGTACTAAGGCAGCTACAGAGTCTACTACTACTAAGTCTACTGCTGCCGATCGCACTAATTGATCGACAATTTCTAAAGCGGATTCCCCATGATCTGGTTGTGCTACTAAAAGATTTTCAATATCAACTCCTAAAGCTGCTGAATAAGTAGGATCTAGGGCGTGTTCAGCATCAACGAAAGCTGCTACTCCTCCTGCTTTTTGGACTTCGGCGATCGCATGAAGTGCTAGGGTTGTTTTACCTGAACTTTCTGGTCCATAAATTTCGATTACTCTTCCTTTTGGTAAACCACCGCCAAGAGCCACATCCAAGGTTAATGCACCAGTAGAAATGGTTTCTACTTTCATTTGGGTAGCATCTCCCAGGCGCATAATTGAGCCTTTACCAAAATTACGCTCAATTTGTTTTAAAACCAAGTTTAGGGCTTTTTCTTTATCAGGATTGGTAGGAATATTCACAGTAGTTGCCATAAAAGCCTCAATAATTATCTAGAAACAAAATTTAATGCAATAGAATAAAGGAGAAACTTATCCCCAATGTAGCTGTCAGTTACCGATACTAACTCATCTTATTGGTTTAGACTAAATGATCCCCTTGACTAAAAAATCATCTTTTTTATTTTAGTGCATAAGTACTATTTTATGAACTTCATATTTTATCCAAATAGTAGATGAGCTTACCTTTGACCTATTCCCACGGCTGAAGCACATGGGATTCGAGGCTCAAGCAGAGATAGCAACCGAAGGTTGACTGACATCTCCTACCCTCAGAGTCGAAGTCCCGACTCTTAAAATATTAACCGAAGCATTGACATCCCTTCCATGCTTAGTGGAGCAACTAGGACAACACCAATACCTAGTGTCTAGTGGCAATTTATCTAGAACATCGTTGCATTTACTTTCTTACCACACTCCCTACACTCTCAAAAGTTTACTATTTCCTGTTTAAATAGTATTGTCATAACTGCGAGTCGAAATACTTAAGTATTTATTTCCAAATCAATGTATAATTGGATTGTATTTATACTTACGTGATAGCTATCAAATAGCTCTGTTCCGATCTTGGATACATATCAAGTTTTTTTTGTCAATAGAAAATATAACCATCTTGCTTGCTAGACGCTTGTTTTTTGATTAAAATATAATTAGTAATGTTTATTTATTTTAAGAAACGCAACGCAGATTTAGCCAAGAAATTAACAGGTATACAGAAGAATGTGGACTATTGTAAATAGTGTTTTTTGGACAAGCTTAGGAGTCATATTATTCCGTTGCCAGTTAGTTCCTACTAATTTACCCAGATTATTAGGTCGTAGTCTTTACTGGATAGGCGTACCTTTGCAAATATGGGTACTAGCCCGTCGCTCAAATTTTAACGAAGCAATTTGGATACCTCCTTTAGCAACTGTAGTTGTTCTGTTACTAGGATTACTTCTAGCCCTAAGTATTTTACAGCAATGGAGACAGCTAAAAACTGCTTATTCAGATAAGTCCATACAGTTTAGTTGGTTAAATGATTTAATTTATTTTTTTTCAGGCTTACCACTGGCAGTTAAATTTTTGCAAAAAGCAATTCCCTCCAATCGCTCAGGAAAAGGTAGCTTTGTTCTCGCTTCTATGTTGGGGAATACTGGTTTTATTGGTTTAGCAATTATTCCCAATTTTATAGATCAGCATTATTGGAGTTGGGTAGTTTTATATGGTGTTACTCATAACCTAATTGGTAGTTATGGATTAGGAGCAGTAGTAGCTAATTATTTTAGTCCATCTAAAACTACCAAGAAAAGATCATTAGGATTAACAAATTTGCTCAAAGTACCTGTGTTGTGGGCATTTACTATCGGTTACTTAAGTAGAAACTTATCTTTGCCCGATGGCATAGAGACAATTACACAATATGGGATTTTCATTGTTGTTCCTTCTGCATTTCTTTTAATCGGAATGCAGCTAGGCAAACTCCAAGGTCTTAAAAGCTTAAAGGTAGCCATTGCCCCTACCTCCCTGAAAATTTTTATATTGCCAGGACTAGTGGCAATAGTTGCAACCCTATTAGGAGTAAACGGGGATGGTCGTTTAGCTTTAGTTTTAATGTCTGGCATGCCAACAGCTTTTGCCAATGTCATTTTGGCTGAAGAGTACAACCTCGATCGACAAATAGCTGCTGGAACTATTTTACTTAGTACAGTGATATTACCTCTAATTTTACCTTTTTGGCTTACCTTATTAAGTTAACTGTAATAACTTTTGCACTTCATTTATGTTATTTTGGCAGGAAAAAGAGATTGGCAAATAAAAATAATCCTGCTACTAAAAATAGAATATTAAAAATTAGGCCGATAGTTACAAAAAATGCTGATTATCTGCGTCGCACTGGTAAACCAGAACTAAATCCTAGAGGTATTCAACGGGATTTAACTCTCTTGTTAGAAAATCCCAAATTAGGTTCTAAAGCTATTCGTCGCTTAGCTGGCTAGAAACAATCAGTTAGTCAACTCTTTGAGATTGAATGTTTCTATCTAAAGATAGATACTAAGATCTTACTAATTGAAGAAATTTATTCGCAGTTGTTGTTATAAGATCTAGTTGGATTTATCTATTGAAACAGAAGTTTATGATCATTAAAAATTCTGTCTTCAGCAAGATAAG
>JBFRWE010000134.1:0-4167 GCA_051439345.1 Xenococcaceae cyanobacterium | reverse complement strand
TTGCTAGGGTCACTCGTAGAACCCAACAGAAGATCATGTTTTTTTGATTACGCTTTCGAGGATAAGCCGCTTCGCACACACCGAAATTAGTCCCTTAGGATAACGCAGAGTCTGACCGCTGTTGCCGAAGCTCGCCTTTCTCCTTCCATTATTGTGAATTTAATTTTGCACTATAGCAATCTTAAATGATATGAAAGCATTTTTTGATCCTTCCTGTTGCCCGTTCCCCGTTCCCCGTTCCCTTTCTCATCCCATCTCTCTCAACTAAAGTAGGATTGCTATAGTACTTAAGTTCGGTTGACCCTAATAATTTTTGTTCGGGAAGTAAACCGTAACAATTAGTAAAGCAAGCAACACTAACTAAAGTTTTTGACAATTCATAAGATAGTAATTGAACAGCAAGTTCAATCCCAGGGCTATTTCATTCTCCAAAGAGGGATAATGTGTTAGTTAAAATTCCCTAATTTCCAGTATGTCACAAAACGCTATTATAGATGCCTTTGTAGAGCTACCAGATACCCGTCGTCGAGCAGGTCGACGCCATGACAAGAGTTTATGTTTAGCGCTATTCACTCTTGCAGTTGCGGCAGGAAATCGAGGTTTTCTGGCTATTGGAGATTGGCTCAAGTCTTATCACAATGAATTGTTGGCGTTATTCAAGCCAGAGAAAAACCGCTTACCATCCTACAGCACAATTCGTCGTGTTCTATTACAAACTGACGAAGAGAGCTATGCCCAAAGCCTCAGTTGTTTCCTTAAAATCGCACCCCAAGCTGGAGAGACCGTAGCGGCAGATGGCAAAGTGCTCAAGCACTCCTTTATGAGAGAACAGGACAATCCCCATTGTCAGCCTCATCCAGCAATCATGATGGTTACGGGTTATCTAGTGGAACGAGGTTTGATATTGCCTCCCTACGAAGTTGAGAGCAAGACCAATGAGATTAAAGCATTGCCAGAAATGATTGCGCAGCTAGCTCTCAAAGGTGTTGTGTTTGCCTTTGATGCCATCAATACTCAAAAAAAACAGCCGAGCTGATTATCGAGAGTAAGAATGACTATCTCGGAGCTCTCAAAGGAAATCACCGTGGTTTACTGGCTGATGTCAAAGAACATTTTGAGCCAGAACAAACCTTTGACAGCCTGGAGAAAGGTCATGGTCGTATTGAAAAGCGCAGTGTCAGTATTTGTCGTGACCTTACCAATATTAGAGATTGGCCGGGTCTCAAAACCTTAATTAGAGTTGAATCAGAACGTGCTGAACTAGGGGCTGACATGATTGTTGTGACCCATGAAACCCGCTACTATATAACCTCGTTGTTAGAAGATGCCCCACCATTGGCACAAAGAATTCGGGGCTACTGGGGGGTTGAAAATAAGGTTCATTATGTCCGCGATGTCACTCAAGGAGAGGATGCATCAAGAATCCGGACAACTCCCTTAGTGGGCCTGTTGGTTCAAGCACGTAATCTGGCTCTCAATCTTTATCGAGAATATGGCTGGACTAATATGGCTCAGGCGCAACGGCGTTGCTCTCAATCGCTAGAGCTGCTCATGGAAGTTTTTAGAATGAAATAGCCCTGCACTCCACGTTTCAATGCTCTTAGCAGATCATCCTTACATTTGCTAATAACATAGAACAAAGATACTCCTGAAATAAATATATTTTCTTGACTTTTAGATATTAAGCCACGAACATCTATATCTAGAATCTGCCTTTCTCTTATATTATGATAAAAGATGACGTCATCAACTTTTGATACTTTCCCTTTTTTAGAATTATATTTATTTTTAAAATAGAAAAATGTAGAACCAGTAAGTGTACTAATAGATCCAAGCGAAGCAATTAGTGCTGCGTATGTCCCATCTTTAAACAACCATAAAACACTTACAATTGATATTATGTAAGATAATACAAAAGCAAACTTAAGATTTAATTTATCTAATTTGTCCATATCCATGAACTTTATTTATCTTGATACTTGAACCTTTATATTATATGGTAATCTTCTAGATATTTACCGTAAATCGAACAGATTATTGAATTTCTTAGTACATGTAATTCGTACAGAATTGTATCAAGAAACTTTTTGGATACTATACTCAATCTGAATTTTTTTTATATCCCTCTGCTATAAATAACTTCTAGTGCGACGAAAACTAGCAAATATTTATATTACTAAAGAATCTTGTAATTATTAAATAGTTTCAATAGGCGCTGCAGTGTATTGCCCAGCATAAGAAATTGAACTATACTAAATCAGATTTAGAAACAGGACTTTTCTATTGAGATTTGTAGTTAGCTAAAAACCTTCTGCCCTCTGCCTTCACCTAACTGGGAAATATCATTTTTAAACAGGATTTAGTATTAGATTCTGTTGTAGCGATCGCATATTTAGCAAAAAGAGAGAGATTTTTAACAGGTAATACATTTAAGATTTAAAGTTTTAGAATAGTCTAAACTAAGCTATAATAATCTGAACTAAGCTACATTAAATTCAATGTTAAAACCTATTGAGACCATTAAAATTCTGCTTGATAGTTCCAATATTAAGACTTATCCTGCTGGTGAAGTAATTTTCCAAGAAGGAACAGACGGCAAAGTAATGTATGGAATTATTGAAGGCGAAATAGAAATGCTAGTTCATGACAAAGTAATCGAGACCATTCAACAGGGAGATGTCTTTGGACAAGGTGCATTACTTCATTCAGACCATCTCAGAACATCGACAGCTCAAGCAAAAACTGACTGTAAAATTGCAGTATTAGATCAAGAACATTTTCTGTTTGCCGTTCAGGAAACTCCTCTATTTGCTTTAGAAGTTATGAGAAGTTATTCAGATCGTTGCCGCCGCCTAAAACTCTTGATTTAATTCTAAAATCCGAAGTTATCGGTGATATTAGATGTAGATTTAGTATTGAGATTAAATAGACTGTTCAAGGCAATCTCTTGAGCTAAATCCATTTGTCCATAAACAAATACCCAAGGCAAATCTTTGTCTATTTGGGAAAGGAACCAATTTTTAACATAGGGACTACCATAGATAACTAATCCGACCAAATTCTTACTATTGAAGAGTAATTGATATTGCGTGATCGCGTTTTCAGTTAATCCCGCTGTCCCGCGAAAAGGATTTCCTCGAATGAAGACTTGTAGGAGAGTATTTCGAGGATCGTTATTAATTTGCTCTAGGCTATTTTGATCTAATATTTGTCTTTGATAGCCCAACTGTTGGGGAATCGCGATCGCTGGTGCTGCGAGATCGAGAAAATTGCAATTGAGAACATCATCAACTACCAGCAAGTTGCGCTTTGCCCGATCTTGATTAACGATTAGCGGTAAATTGCCTCCTGCCTGCATCGCATTCTTTAGGATATCGCGAGCTGCATTAACACTTGTAGGTTTAGACAATAGCTGAGTCGAAGAAAGAAAATTCAAATCTCCCCCATCGTCCTCATCTCCCTTGTCTCCCTTGTCTCCCCATCTCTCTACTACCTGCCTCTCATCAACTAAATCCAACTTAGCCTTCTCAATGCGTTGCAAAGATTCCTCAATTCTCTGTTCGGTAATTTTTCCTGATAAAATAGCTTGATAAATTGACTCAATTGCAATTTCAGGATCTTCTGGCATCAATAGAACATCTGCCCCGGCACTTACTGCTAAAACCGCTATTTCTGGAGCTGTGTCATATTTAGTAACTCCTCACATAATCAAAGCATCGCTAACAATCAAACCCTCAAACCCCAATTCTTCTCGCAATTTACCTGTCATAATTTTGTGCGAGAGAGTTGCGGGATATTCTTTGTCCCAGCCTGGTACGGTAAGATGAGCACTCATCACACTATCAACACCTGCCGCGATCGCACTGATGAAGGGCGGTAATTCAACTCTAGTTAATCGGGAATTGTCATGGGGAATATTCGGTAAATCTAGATGAGAATCCGTTGCAGTGTCGCCATGACCAGGGAAATGTTTGGCTGTGGTTAAAATAGAATAAGGCTTTGCTCCTTTAATAAAAGCTGTTGTGAGTTCGCTAACTATTTGAGAATCTTCTCCAAAAGCTCGAATATTAATTACTGGGTTATTAGGATTATTGTTTACATCTACCACAGGAGCTAGCAACCAATTAATCCCAACTGCGATCGCCTCTTGGGCAGTAATCGCTCCCA
>JBFRWE010000133.1:0-4625 GCA_051439345.1 Xenococcaceae cyanobacterium | reverse complement strand
TATTAGGGAAAAGGGAAAAGGGTAATAAATTGATTCCCAAACTCTAATTATCTAGTTTTTTTGTACTGGTGCAAGATCTGAGTATTAATAGAAGTATAGTTAAAGTCATCTTTCCTCCCCTGCTTCCGGAAGCACCTCCGCTCCCTCTGCTTCCAAAAAGTACACAATTAAATTTGCCCAGGTACTTAGCCAGCCCTACTTACTCAAAGCATAATAATCTTCCCCTTTGCCAAAAGCAAACTGCAAAGAGCCACCCAAGCTTCGATTAGACTTAATCAGAAAAATAACTAATCCTAAAAGTGCTAACCCTCCTGTTAAGAGGAATATAAGCGAATAACTCAACTGAGAAGATAAAAATCCAAAAATAGGCCCTGCTACTGCTACACCTAAATCAAAACCACCAATACAAATACTGTAAACTTTTCCTCTTTCATTAGCATAAGAGCGATCGGAGATTAGCGCGATCGATATAGGAATAAATACTCCACCTCCTGCACCTTCCAAAAGAGCAGCTATAGTTAAAGCAAAAGGTGTACTAGCTAAGGCTAATAAAATCATGGAAATGCCATAGAAAACTAAGCTACCCGTAATAAATAAGCCACGACCAACACGATCTGATGCTTTACCCACAAAAACGCGGGCAATAAACGAAGCACAAGCAGCAAAAGCATAGAATAGCCCTGCATTAAAATCTACATTTGATTCTTCTATGTATAAAGGTAAAAAAGTAACCAAACTACCGAATAATAAACCAATCATTAATAAAATGATTGCAGGAGTAGATAAAGCAGGATTAATCATTAATTCCCAGAAATTACGACTGGGTAAAGATTCCTCATTTTCCCGCTCGGATTTAATATCTATCTTCTTTTCTTGTATTTGTAGAGCGCAAAACCAAGCTAGGAATCCAGCCAGAGAAGACATCAAAAATAAAATATCATAGCCAAAATATTCTTGAGTATAGCCTCCCAATGCTGGTCCAATCGCCATACCAATAGGAATAGCTAAACTCATATAACCGATTAATTCTCCTCTTTGTTTAGCAGGGGCAATATCAACAACTAAAGCACTATAACCAGTGGTAAAAGCTGCAATGCTAATACCATGAAAAGCTCTGAGCAACATCAACTCAGGAATAGATTTAGCTAGTAGGTACCCCAGAGGGGCAAGACCTACTACTACAGTGCCAACTAGAATAACAATTCTGCGACCCTGGCGATCTGCTGTCTGTCCTAGCAAACTACGAGAACATAGTAACCCGATCGCAAAACAACCCATGACTAATCCTATTTCCTGTTTTGTTCCGCCTACATGTTGAATGTAAAGGGGTAAAACTGGTAGTAAAGAGGTAATACTAAACCAAAACAAAAGTCCAGCGCAAAATAATGTCAGTAAATTTCGTTTTTTGGCTGGATGTAGGCTATTAAAGGCTTTCGTGGTTATCATAGAATGATTGTTGATTGTTCGTCATCATGTTATTGGCTGATGACCATCTTAATCATCTTAACAATTATTTACACAGATAAATTCTCGCCAAACACTAAATTGCACAAGGTAAAAGAAGATGACCTTTTTTAGACAGGATGACCAGTTAACTCAATTAGCTACAGCAATTCTCGAACAAACTTGGACACAGTTTCCGACGTTAGCCAAAAATCAAATTGCTCTTACCTGGATAGTTTACGATCCCCCAGTAATAGTTAATACAGGCGGTGCTTTATCTGCTGAGGAATTTTGGCAATACCGAGTCAGAGGTTTTAGCTATCGAGGAATGGAGATAATTTATCCGGCTAGCATAGTTAAATTATTTTACTTAGTAGCAATACATGAATGGTTAGAAGGAGGAATGATTCCTGAATCACCAGAATTGCAAAGAGCAATCAAAGATATGATTGTTGATTCTAGTAATGATGCTACTAGCTTAGTGCTAGATATATTAAGCGGTACTACTAGTGGTCCAGAGTTACCACCAGGGCCTTTTACTACCTGGCAACAGCAACGCAACATTGTTAACCGTTATTTTCAATCTTTAGGTTGGTCAGAATTAGAGACAACCAATCTCAATCAGAAAACCTGGGGTGATGGGCCTTACGGAAGAGAGAGAGCCTTTCTAGGGGAATTACGAGAAAATCGGAATATGCTTACTACTGATGCCGTAGCTAGATTATTGCACAGCATTATTGGTGGAGTAGCGGTATCTAGCGATCGATCTCAACAGATGATGAAATTACTCCATCGCAGTCTCGATCCTAAAGATATTAATCAGACAGAAGAAGAAAATCAAATTACTGGTTTCTTAGGGCAAGGATTACCACCTCACGCTCAATTATGGTCTAAAGCAGGATGGACAAGTCAAGTACGACATGATGCAGCTTACATCGAAATTCCCGATCTACAACCTTACTTACTAGTTGTTTTTACTGAAGGCAAAGAAAACAGTAAAAATAAAGGGATTATTCCTTATCTTTCTCAAGCTTTTACCCAAAAAATGACGGAAATTTTGTTCTAAACTTCTTTTATTGGCAACTTTAACCATAAATTTCCAAGTTAAATGTGATAGGAATCTCTATCTCCTATTGATAGCAATCACTTTTTGATAAGATTGCGATCGCACTTTTTTCAGTGATTTATTTCCATAATTAAATTCAGCAAATTCACCTAAGAAAAAATACGGTGAAATCAATAACTTGAATAATTAGGGAAATTAAAAGTGCTTTCTAAATATAATCATATTAATAAAAAAATTTCTTCAGTATTAATCATCGGAATTACTTTAGTTTTACCAACTATATTTGCCCCTACTTCTATGGCAATAAGTAAATCTCAAAGTAATAAAATTCTGCTTAAAGAATCAGATATTAAACAAACTAATTTAAGTAATGCGATCGCTCGAACTCCTAGTGTTAGTAAAGCGACTATCAATTTAGTCAAACAATATGAAGGTTTCCGCTCTAATGCTTATAGAGATACCAATGGTCTAGCAGTGATTGGTTACGGACAATCAAAAATTAATGGCAAAAGAGTCAAAATGGGACAATATGTTTCTCGCTCCAAAGCTGACGCTGAATTAGCCAAAGAACTATATCACATCCAACTTTTAGTACTTTCTAAAGTGAAAGTAAAATTAAACTCAAATCAGTTAGGAGCATTGACTTCTCTAGTTTACAATGCAGGTTCGGGAATACTAACTCGTAGTACTCTAATTAGAAAGCTTAACGCAGGAGATTATGCAGGAGCAGCCAGAGAATTTCCCCGTTGGAATAAAGCTCATCAAGGAGGCAGACTAGTCCCCTTCCCTGGATTAACTAGAAGAAGATTAGCTGAACAAAAACTATTTTTAACTCCTTAAGCTGCTTGTGCGTTTAATTAATTACTTGAGATTGAGTTAAGGAAGCATCGCTACAAAACTTGCCACTGAATTGCTTTCTTTTCCATCTCTTTAACAAATTCATGTTTACCATCCATATATCCCTCTATATCTTCTGGATACTCTTTTGCTAACTTACGCTTTAAGTAACTGTATTTTTGAGCATCTTCAGGATGAGCGATCATATAATCTCTAAATGCCAAATGTCGCTTTATTTCTGTCGAGTTAACTTCATAAATATGTACATTATGGGTTCTTATACCTGGTGGGTTTTCTTTGCGGAAGTAGCGACGACCAATCAGACCAAATTCTCCCATTGCTTCATAACCTAGTGCTTCCATGGCAAAATTTCTTTCGTTTACTCGATCGATATCTCTTACTTCTACTAGGAAATCAATAATCGGCTTGGCATAAATATGGGGAATAGCTGTGCTACCTATGTGATGAATAACAACTAGATTATTTCCTAATACCTTGGCTATCTGTTTTGACTCAGACTCGAAGGCATTTTTCCAATGGGAATTATGGGGAACAACTTCTACTTTCATGAATTTCGGTAGATTATAGGTTCTCATCTACAATTTTAAGAAAAAAAAGACACCAACCACCACAAGGAATAAGGTACAAGTAGGTTTATCCCTTCTGCCTTCTGCCTTCTGCCTTAAGGGCGAAGCCCTGGTCAAACTTCTAGACGCTAATTTAGGACTTGTCCATTATTAAATATGGTCTTTCTCCTCTCCCCTTGCTTCCTTATGCGAAGTGGTAAGCTTGGACTCACCTAAGTTGCATACTCTCTGTTGCCTATTCCCTCTTGCCTATTGCCTTGACCAGAATTGAAGAATGCAGTTTAAATGCGTCTAAGCTTATCCCGATCCGAAGGTGTACCTTTTAGGGTTAGGACTGCTCCCAAAGCTTCCCCTGCTTTAGATGGGAAAAATCCGCAGTTGTTTCTGGACAACTCCTTATCCCATCTGAGGAACAAACTGACCTCCTTGATATTGCCAGGCAACGCCTTCAGGGTCACGCTGACGACTCCACTCGGCAAAATCTGGCTGAGAGCGTTGAATTCTCAACAGGCGATCGCCACACTTCAATCTCTTCATTAATTGTCGTCCACTGTAAGCTCGATTCTCCAAGGAAACAGCTTGAGCCGAAGTTTTTTTCTGGCTCTTCTGCACAGTTTTTTGTTTCTGCTTAGTTTTAGATTTAGTGCTGGAGGAGGCTGGTACTGCTTCTGGTTCTACCTGACTTGAAGTAG
>JBFRWE010000132.1:0-19452 GCA_051439345.1 Xenococcaceae cyanobacterium | reverse complement strand
CCGTAGGTAGTATAGTCTTGTTCTACTTCGATAAATAATTCTGTATCTGCTAGTCTAATGCGATCGCCTACAGTGGGGCCAAATGTATCTGCATACGCCTTGCGATCCATACGATAGCTCATTAGATATCTGAATTCCTCATTTTTGCCTTGAAAAAATCATAACTCCGAATTCCGAATTCCGAACTCACCTTATGTAAAGTCTTTTAACAAAAAAAAAGAGCTTGAGCATACCAACAAAAGACTTAACCTAAGTAATAAAAAAGAGATGTTTAGTCTTCTAAAAAGCAATCATAAAAGCTTTTAGCTTCAAGCTATAGCAGTCACCGTTACACCGCCGTAAAACGAGGGTGCCTGCGGTGACCGGTGTTCCCCAGTCAAGTATAGAGCGCGGAAATTAATTATATGAGTCATTCGTCATTATTTCTCAGTCATAGAGGACAAAAGACTAACGACAAAAGACTATTAAATATTTGCTCCAAATTAGACCCACGATCGACTAAATTAAATAGCTTTTTCCTAGATTTTCATCTCGTGTAAATTCTGGATGGCAAGGAAAAAATATCATGGAATTAAGCAGAAGAGAAGCCATTAAATTAGGATTGACTGGAATAGGAGGACTACTAATTCCTTTCGAGTTAACAGATTCAGCTTTAGCCGAAACAAGTTCTGATTGTTCTAACTGTATCAGAAGCGAGATAGGACCTTCAACCTTTAATCAAGAGGAATTGAGTCACCAAATTATTCCTTTTCAACGTCCTTTTCAAAGACCCCCTCTTTTAAAACCTGTACGTAGCTATGAAAAAAGAAGAAGACCCCTTGATTGCTACGAAATCACCATGAAGAAGGTGCAAGTTGAGATTATACCTGGACTCAAGACAGAAGTATGGAGTTACAATGGAACTCTACCTGGGCCCATAATCAGACAAAGAGGAGGTTTTCGCTATAAAGATAAAGGTCGAGAATCTCTAGTTCGCTTTATTAATAAACTAGGTACTACTGAAGAAAATGGAGCAGAAATTCCCATTAATACTTCTATTCACTTACATGGGATGGCTTCATTGCCTCAATATGACGGTTATGCTGAAGATTTAATTTGTCCCGAACAGTTTAAAGATTACTTCTATCCTAATGACCGTGCTGCTACTATCTGGTATCATGACCACGCGATCGATCGAACCTCTCGCAATGTCTATATGGGTTTAGCAGGTATGTATATTGTCGAAGATGAAGAGGAACGTCAATTCAATTTACCTAAAGGAGAATACGATGTACCATTAATTCTTCAGGATTTGAGATTAGCTGATGATGGTTCACTTATTTTCAACGATCGAGGACAAAGAAGTCTCTACGGGGATATAAGCTTAGTTAATGGAGTTCCCTGGCCATACATGAAGGTAGCTAGACGCAAATATCGTTTCCGAGTTTTGAATGCTTCTACTTCTCGCCTCTATCAACTAGTTCTCAGCCGAAAAGAAAATCGTTTGACTACAGGGGAGAAATTAGCTGTTATTGGAACTGATTGTGGTTTACTCGATGCTCCCGTAGAACTAACATCTCCTTTACAAACTCTATCTATTGCCCCAGCAGAACGCTATGAATTTGTGATTGATTTTGCTCGTTATCCCCTTGGTACTCAGCTATTTCTGCGTAATCCAGAAATACAAAATACTAGTAACATTGATTCAGACGCTCGTTTGCAAACTATTATGCGCTTCGATGTCGATCGAGATGAGCCTGATGATAGCTCCCTCCCCGATCGATTACGTCCTATTAAAAGACTAGATCCTAATCAAGCTGCGAGAACTAGAAAGTTCCGCTTTGAACGTACTTCAACTCAATGGCTAATCAATAACAAACCTTGGAACAAAGACCGTGTTGATGCTAACCCTCAACCAGGGGATATCGAAATTTGGGAGCTAACTAATAATGGCGGATGGATGCACCCAGTACACATTCACTTTGTTGACTGGCAAATTCTCGATCGTAATGGCAGACCACCTCTTGCTTACGAAAGAGGTTGGAAAGACGTTTTTCAAATCGATCATTTTGAGACAGTGCGAGTGATTGCCGAGTTTGGTAGACGCAGTGGCGACTATCTTCACGGCAAGTTTATGATGCACTGCCATAATCTAGTTCATGAAGATCATTCAATGATGACTCAGTTTGAAGTAGGAAAGTACGGTCCTTCACCTTGCTCTGAGGGTGCTTTACCCATATCAGCAATTAGACCTCTTTAATGGTTGTTAGTGATTAGTTTTTGGTTATTAGTTCTAAAAACTAATCACTAAAGACTAACAACAAAGAATCTACCTTCTATTTATGACCTAAATTAGTCAACCTTGTTCTCCATACAGTTCATCATTGAATTTTTTGATGGCATCATAATACTTTTCATAAGGATCTTGTGGTTGAGATGAATCAGCACTAGAAGAGGAAACTCTCGAGTCTGGTTGGCGTTCATTATTAGGAATAACTATTCTCTTATCCTCAGTTGAAGAAGTAATTGGTATTTCTAACCGATTAGTTTGTTCCAGGTTAGGAGATTGGGACTTAGTTACATTAGATGATGGCAATTCCTGTGCCAAAACACTATTGAAGCCGATGTTAATAATAAGTAAAGTTAAGACGATTAGCTGGAGAGCTTTTTTACTTAATGATCTAAACATAGCTTTCTCTCCTTTAACTTTCTGCTATTTACGATCCTAATTGATACTTATTCAAAAAGATTAATTGCTTAATCAAATTTAAGCGAGGAGGACAGCTTATTAACTAAGCAAAAAAAGATATTTTTAAAAATAAAAAACTTCAGATTGACAATTTATTCGTACAAAAATTCTAATATAAGTTGAGCATATAGATAAGTAATAATTAGATAAAATATGTCCGAGTATATCTCTAAATTATGATATAATTCGCTACAGCGACAGAACCAAGGCTTGATTCGACTCAAGTACTTATTATGCTAAGTTTATAAGCTCTTAAGTATGATTTTTGGGAAAATCGGTCTGGTATTATAAAACAGAATTTTTAGATAAATGATCGGTATTTTTACGTAAGTTTATTACCTTAAAATTCAGACACGGGTATATTTGCGGTTGTATGGAATTAAGCACAATTACATAATTATACTTAGTATTATTAATTAGCTAATCAATAAATTTTTGACACTTTTTAATAAATTTAATTCGATCCCTAATTAGTTTACATATTTTAATAATACTGCTCGATTTTTTTAGAAAAAAATTATTCTCAAAATAGATACGGCTAATGCTGATCTTATTGCAAAATAATAGTATAGCCTTACTCAAATAAGTAAGATACAGCATTTTCCGTCCAAGCAGCGACTACGAAAGTTTCTCCAAACTAATCTTAATCGAGTTGTACTTCACAAGTTTGAAGAATACTATATGCATAAAACTAATTTCTTGAACGCATTCTTGATAATTAAGTTGAGAAAATTAATGTCTACTTCCCCTTTTAAAAAAGAAAAAAAATTAACTCTTTGTTGTTATGAAAATACAACCGATAAAATAAAAATTGGTCGTATTTCTAATATACCTTCTTGGTTTTTTGAGCGAGTAATTTGGCCCAGTCAAAGATTGATTTTTGAAGCTCCGCTAGAAGCTGAATTAGAAATTTATACAGGGGAAATGGCCAGTGCTATTTTAGCTGCAAAAATTAGTTGCGATCGCTTGCAAATCCGTCCAATATCCAATCCTAGTTTTTAAATAAACAAGTTTAATCGATCGATCTAAACACAGATTGATTTAGCCAATTTTACATAAAAAGGTATAAACCATGAGTATTTGTCCTTGTTGTTCTGATAAGTTATTGGCTCACATTCGCCGAGAAAAAATGATTTGGTTTTGCCCTACTTGCCGTCAAGAAATGCCTAACTTTGATTGGTACAAGACAATGAAGAGCGATCGTTCTGTTAGAACTTGTATAAAATATATAAAAATAGCTAAATCGTTAAAGTTGACTAACTCAAAGTGATGGAGAATTAGAAGAGCTAGTTTGCCATTTATGAATATAAATCAATGTCACTAAAATTCACAATATTTTGGTTGAATTCAGTTGATTTTTGATTTTTCCTTAAATTTTTCCCACTTATGCTAATTGTTTGCTTATTATTGACGCGCAAAAATTAAATTCTCTAAGTATCAGACATGAATACGGAAACAATTAATGAGATCCTGACAAATCTAGTTAATGTTGTTACTGAGTTTGGACTAAAGTTTATTGGGGCTTTGGTTTTTTGGGTTGTGGGACGATGGCTAATTAATCTAGCAGTTAAGTTAATTTCCCGTGCTCTTAAAGGTCAGAGCGTTGATTCTACTATTATTAAATATTTGACTTCTGCTCTGGGAGTAATACTTCAAGTTGTTTTGGTTGTTGCTATTCTGGGCTTTTTTGGCATAGAAACAACCTCATTTGCTGCTTTACTTGCTGCTGCGGGTATAGCTATTGGTGCAGCCTGGAGTGGATTACTTGCTAACTTCGCTGCTGGAGTATTTTTGGTGATTTTCCGTCCCTTTAAAGTGGGTGATTTTATTACGGCAGGTGGTGTTACTGGTACAGTAGAGGAAATTGGTTTATTTGTAACTACAATTAATTCTATGGATAATGTACAGACAATTGTAGGTAACAACAAGATTTTCTCTGATAATATTCAAAACTTTTCGACTAATCCCTATCGTCGTGTTGATTTACTAGCACAACTCAATCATAGTGTGGATCATAGGGACGCAATTAATCGCTTGAAAGCAAAATTAAGCGAAATTCCTAATGTTATCTCCGATCCTACTCCAGATGTAGAAATTCTAGAGTTTAATCTTGCTGGTCCCGTCTTAGCGGTAAGACCATACTGTAGTAACGATCATTATTGGCAAGTATATTTTGACACTAATCGCGTGATTCGCGAAGCATTTGGTGATGCAGGGTATCCAGTTCCAGAGCAACATTACAGTATCCGTCAATAAATTCATACCATAACCTTTCTCCCCCGAACATTTGCCTGTCTTCACTATGAAATTTGAATAATCAATTAGCTTGTCAACATCCTTCTCCTTGCACAATTTGCTTGAGAGTAGTGAACGTTTCCAAGCCAATTAGACCTTGACGAAATCCTTTTTGATTAGACATACCCAAGAAAACTGCTTCCCCACTGTTAGGATGACGGTAAAAACGAGGAGAAGCATTGATATAAACTAAAGCACTATTAACGTTTCTGGAGAAGAGACGACTTTCTTCGTAGGATTCTGTCACTAAGCAATCTGCATGACCACTACTATAACGATTAATCCAAGCGATCGCCTCTGTTAAACTATCAACATACTTAAAGGCAACAGTTTTATCTAAGTAAGGGTATCTCCATTCTGGGGAACTAGCTAATTGGAGATACTCAGGAAATTCTTTAGTTAAATGGTTATCTCCTCTTAATTTAAATCCCTTTTCTTGAAGAGTGTTGAATAGAGGTAGTAAAGTAGAGGATTTTTTATTGCCATAAATCAACACTTTTTCAATCGCATTGACTGGGTCTGGTTCGCTACCGTGACTATCAATGATTAAATGACGAACTAGGTCTAAATTTCCACTAGAAGACCAATATAGGTAACAATTACCAATTGCTGTCTTTAAAACAGGGGCAGTTGATTGTTCTGTAACTTGTTGAACTAAAATAGGACGACCATAGGGAATAACTAAATTTAAATAGTTATCTTGTACCAATAGATCGGCGATCGAAATACCTGAATCTGAGGAAATAACTTCTAAACAACTTGGTGGTAATTCTGTTTCTGCTAGAGCATTTTGCATAATTTTCCCGATTGCCATATTAGAATTACTGGCTGTGCTGCAACCTCTAAGAATAAGACT
This sequence comes from Xenococcaceae cyanobacterium, assembly GCA_051439345.1. Taxonomy (GTDB): domain Bacteria; phylum Cyanobacteriota; class Cyanobacteriia; order Cyanobacteriales; family Xenococcaceae; genus JASJDJ01. The sequence continues at coordinate 13,573 of JBFRWE010000132.1, read as the reverse complement.
ATTACCAGTTTTTATACACATTCCTGCTGCTATAGCTGCTATTTCAGGAAAAGCTTCATAGATTAGGGCAATAGTCCCTAAAGGCATAAGTTGACAATAAGTAGGGCAAGACTCTAGCTGATAGGGAGCATTGATTAATCTTTTGGTGGGATCTGCTGATTTACCTAAGTACTTCAGAATATTCACCGTGGATTCCAGTCTTTCAGGAGTTAATTTTAACCAATCGATCATTAATTCTGATACGGCCATTTCTCGACTCATTTCTAGATCGAGGGTATTGGCTTCAAGAATATAATCAAAACTATTTTCTAGGGCATTTGCTATGGCTTTTACTCCCTGTTGACGGATATCACCAGAAACCATAGCCAGTTTTTGTGAAGCTTGATGAACGCGTTTAACTATTTCCAGGGTGAAGTTGGATGAACTATCTATTTCCATGATGTTAATGCCGAGAAGCTAACCAAAGCATAAGTGCTAGCAAAATAGTCAATAAGGATAAAACTATTGCCCAAACAACGATACTGTGAGCAGAAGATAATCGTAGCATCAGAGGCAAAAGCATAATAGCAATGATGGGCAAAATCATCATCACTAGCAACAAAGCTGATAAGTAACTTTGCGCCCAACCTGGATAAACATTTGCCCAACGATAGCCAGTCCATCGCCAAGATTTTTTATGGTAAATAGATGATAATTGCTCAATTACCTTACCATTTTCTTTGACAACAAAAATTTGTTGGCAGCGAGTACATCCTAATGCTTCTGTCAATAGAATTGGTTTTAGACAACCTCGCCTTCTGCAAGGACAAGGATAATCATTGCTTAAGTCAATTTTGTGTATTTTATGGGGTCGCACTAGCTCCGTCTAGATATAAAGTGTTTTAATTTTTAAAATTATCTTTTCTGTAAATATAGCAATATTTCTTTGCTTCTCTTATTAAGCTATTCTCAAGCTTATCTTAATATAAAGTTCACTAGACAATTATTTTTGACTATTCCGATTGAGCGTAAATATGAAAAAAGCTTTTGTTCTCGACACAAACGTATTATTGCATGACCCTAGTGCCATGTTACGTTTTAAAGATAATGATGTCATACTTCCCATTACTATTATTGAAGAATTAGATAGATTTAAAAAAAAAGCTGAGATGACTGGGAGAAATGCTCGTCACGCATCGAGAACTTTAGATCAATTGCGCTCTCAGGGACATCTCACCGAAGGTATTCCTCTCAATGAAGGTGGTACTTTATTGGTTGCTTTATGCGATCGCGAAACCTTACAAAAACTCCCTCCAGAATTAGAAGGCGATCGAGCAGATAATGCTATTTTAGCTGTAGCATTGAAGTATCAACATAATTGTCAATGTCCAGTAGTTTTAGTTAGTAAAGATACTAATCTTAGGATTAAAGCAGACTCTTTGGGGTTAAATACTCAAGACTACGAAATCGATAAAGTTGATGTCAAAGAGCTTTATACAGGCATTACCGAGATTCAAGTAAGTCAAGCTACCATCGAACAATTTTTTCAAGATCATAAAGTTATTTTAGAAGGTAATTTTTATCCTAATCAAGCTCTTACTTTAGTGAATGAGATTAATCCTTCTCACACAGCTTTGGCGATGGTAGAAGGGAATCACAATCAAGTCGTTCCTTTAGTTAAACTTCCTCCTTCTGGAGTCTCTCGTATTCATCCCCGTAATCGGGAGCAAAGATTTGCTTTTAATTTATTATTGCGGGATTCAATTCCTTTAGTTACCCTAGTAGGAAAAGCGGGAACAGGAAAAACTTTACTGGCGATCGCAGCAGGATTACAAAAGGTAGCTGACGAAAAAGCCTATAGTAGACTTTTAATTTCTCGACCAGTAGTGCCGATGGGAAAAGATTTAGGGTATTTGCCAGGAGATATCACTGATAAGCTCACACCCTGGATGCAGCCTCTGTATGACAATTTCGATCTTATTTTCGGTACTCAAGATTCCTTTGGTAAGCCTGGTCACTGGCGACATGGATATGAAGAACTAATGGAACAAGGGTTACTCCAAATTGAGCCACTAACCTATATTCGTGGTCGCACGATTCCCCAACAATTTCTGATTGTAGACGAAGCCCAAAATCTTACTCCTCACGAAGTCAAAACCATTGTTACTCGTGCAGGAGAAGGAACAAAAGTAGTGCTGACAGGAGATCCCGAGCAAATTGATAATCCTTATGTAGATGCAGCTAGTAATGGTTTAACTTATATTGTAGAAAGATTTAAAGGTGAACCCCTAGCAGGTCATATAACTTTATCACAGGGCGAACGCTCTAGCTTAGCAGAACGAGCAGCAGCTTTACTGTAACAGTAGCCAGTAACCAGTTATCAGTTATCAGTCGATCGATATTTTGATTGTAATAAAACTAAACTCCGAACTCCGAACTCCGAACTCCGAACTATGAACTCCGAACTCCGAACTCCGAACTCCACCAGTTGTCATCTAATTTTCCTCTGGCTGTCACACAAAATTCATAATACTTGTCTAAGATGATCGGTGTCAGCTCTAAAAAATCACTCAAAGCTCCTTCAGATTTCCAGGGCTGACTTTTCCTCAATCTAATTTATTTTTTAGACCTTTAGTAAAATTTTAAAATACTTAAGTAAGTAAAAAGCTTAAAAACTATATTTATTTTAATCTTATGAGCAAAATCTATAAGTCGCAATCTAATCAAAAACAAACAACTTCCTGGGGGCAGAAAGCTGCCACCTCGGCTGCTCTTATGCTCCTGGGAGGAACGATAGCAGTAGGTGGAGAATATTTCTTTAGTATTCCTCAATTATTTGCTACTACTCCAGAGTCTTTGACACAATTAAGCCAAAAACCAAAAGGGGAATTAGTTGCAGCAATTCCTGCGCCAACAAACTTTGTTACTGATGTAGTTAATAGGGTAGGCCCAGCCGTAGTTAAAATTAATGCTTCTCGTACAGTACAAACAAAACTACCACCGATTTTCAACGATCCTTATTTTCGTCAATTTTTTGGGGATCGATTACCCCAAACGCCTGAAAGAAGAGTAGAAAGAGGTACTGGTTCTGGATTTATTATTAGTGCTGATGGCGTAATTTTAACCAACTCTCATGTAATTGATGGTGCAGATAAGGTGACAGTGACTTTAACTGATGGTCGTGCTTTCCCAGGAGAAGTAATTGGCACTGACCCAATTACAGATATGGCAGTAGTAAAAATTGCAGCCCAAAACTTACCTACAGCCACTTTAGGTAACTCTGAACAATTACAAATTGGGGAATGGGCGATCGCGATTGGCAATCCTCTAGGATTAGATAATACTGTTACTACAGGTATTATTAGTGCTACAGGACGTAATAGTTCTCAAATTGGCGTAGGGGATAAAAGAGTAGACTTTATTCAAACTGATGCTGCGATTAATCCTGGTAACTCTGGAGGCCCTTTACTCAATGCTAGAGGGGAAGTTATTGGTATCAATACTGCTATTATCAGAAATGCCCAAGGATTGGGCTTCGCTATCCCCGTTAATACTGCTAGGGATATCGCCCAACAGCTAGTTGCTAAAGGTAGAGTAGATCATGCTTATCTAGGAATTAGGATGACCGCTCTAACTCCCGAAATTAAACAACAGCTAAAAGCAGAAAGAAATTTGAATTTAGATAACCAAGAAGGGGTTCTAATTGTTGGTATTGTCCCTAATTCTCCTGCTGCTAGATCGGGCTTGCGGGCGGGAGACGTTATTACCGCGATCGATCGGCAAAAAATTTCCACTGCTAGCGAAGTGCAAAAAGCAGTAGAAAACACTCAAGTAGGCGACAAACTTTCTTTACAGTTAGTTCGTCAGGGTAATCCCCTTGCTCTTAATGTCGAAGTTGGATTACTGCCCAATTAAAGTTATTGAAGCTGAAGGATACTTAAAACAAATAGTGTAATACTAGCAGCAGAGCCGAGCCCAAACATCAAAGAACGAGCTAGAGGAATATCGAGCATATAAAAGACTGAGAACAGAAACCGAGCAAGCAAAAAAGCGATCGCAGCTTTCATTGCCCAGGCCGAATTAACTTCTGTAACATAAGCCATTATTGCAGCAGCCGTGTAAATAATCAGAGCTTCAAAGGAGTTTTGATGCGCCCAGGTTGCTCTTTGGGCATAGGCTGGTAACTTATCAAATATAGCGCGGGGAGCAGAAAGATCTGCCCCTGCTTGGACTCTGGCAATGGCCACAAAAAAGTAAGGAAAGTAAGTTAAAATTACTGCTCCTATAATCGAGTAGAGCAAAATCGCATTTGTTGATAAATTCATAAGAATCTGTACTGATTCAGCGGGCAGAGTGTCAAACTAATCAAAATAAAACAGAGTAACTAGTTTACGCTGTTCTTCTGCTTCTTCACAGGTTTGCAATAGGGTATGACTATCATGGAAAGCAAAACAAATCAATTGTTGACAACGAGAAACAATTTCTCTGTTACACAAAGCACTAGCTTCTCCTAAAGACAAATGATCGTTTTCTGAGTGTTCTACTAAGTGAATAACTTGCTTTAATTGCTCTTTTGACTCCCATGGTTGGCGTTCTAAGCTTTGGGGCAAGATAACAGTTAGCAAATTATAATCTGCACGCATAGCACCTTTAATTGCAGCGGAGTTTGTCCCTGTTGCCCCAGAGGTAACTAAACGATTACCGCCAAGAACCAAAGCATAACTCATCATTTCAATTAAATGCTGGTGCATTATAGGAACGTGACGAGAACCCAATAGAGCAATACGCTTAGAACCAGTCTGCTGAATTGCTGCTAGCTCTTGGGTTAATGTATCGGGAGTAATAACGTCTATGGATTGACTCAAAGAATCTTAACTTATCTGATTGACCCAATGTATTGTAGCAAAGGATGAGCAATAGAGCGAGCTTAATCCAGATTTTTTTTGTCTGAAGGCTCAAATTATCAACTAATTTAATCAGAATAACTGCTTATCTTTTGTTAACTAAGTATCATATCTAAACTGGATTTGGTATAAATTCGCTCACCCTAGAAAAAATAGAGGCTTCTATGAGAAGCCTCTATTTACAATAAAAAACTACAATATTGCCTATTAATAGGCATCCTGTAATTCGTAAAAATCTGGAGATATATAATCTTTACGTAGAGGCCAACCAACCCAATCTTCTGGCATTAAAATTCGTTTGAGATTAGGATGTCCTTCATAGATAATGCCAAACATGTCATAGCTTTCGCGCTCTTGCCAATCAGCCCCTTTCCAAATCCAATAAACAGAAGGTACTCTCGGATTATCTCTAGGCAAAAAAACTTTGAGCCTTACTTCTTCAGGTTCAGTTACATCATCAGCAATTTTAATCAAATGATAGAAACTAACTAATTCTTTACCAGGACCAAGATCGTAAGCTCCCTGACACTGGAGACAGTTAAAACCATAAGCATATAAAGCAGTAGCAATAGGTAGAAGAAATTCTGGTTCTACTTTGATTAGCTCTATATTACTGTGGTCTGGTTCTAAAGCCTCATTGGTAAAATCATTTTCGCTTAACCAGCTAGAAACTACCCCAGGGGCAACTAATTCAGAAGATGCTTGATTTTCTACTTGTTGTTCTTCAGTCACCCTCTACCTCCTCTTTTTCCACTTGTTGTAAGGCTGGAGGTACTGGCATACCCATTGCTTCTGTCAACTCTTTAGGTGGAGCTTGACGAGTATCAGATTGAAGGTATTTACCTGTAAGAATTGGTGCAACTGCCTTCATATTGTGAGTTGTGCTGTAGTAGCGATGAGTTTGCTGCAGTAAAGAAGCTCTTTCTTGAAGAGACTCATTAGAGACTTTTTTGCGGAGTTTGATAACGGCATCAAAGATCGCTTCTGGGCGAGGAGGACAACCAGGGATATAAACGTCTACGGGAATTAACTTATCTACACCCCTTACTGTAGTAGGAGAATCTACGCTAAACATTCCCCCAGTAATAGTACAAGCACCCATGGCAATAACATATTTAGGTTCGGGCATCTCTTCATAGAGACGAACCAAAGCAGGTGCCATTTTCATGGTGATTGTCCCTGCTGTGATGATTAAATCTGATTGACGAGGACTAGAACGAGGAACTAAGCCATAGCGATCGAAGTCAAACCGAGAACCCAGTAGGGCTGCAAACTCGATAAAACAGCAAGCTGTGCCGTAAAGCATTGGCCAAAGACTAGATAGTTTTGCCCAGTTGTAAAGATCGTCTACTGTAGTTAAGATAACGTTTTCTGATAAGTCTTGAGTTACCTGAGAACGAGCGATCGGATTAAGAATTTTTTCTGTTTGTTGTTGTTCAAAAGTTTTAGAAGTCATGACCACTCAAGAGCTCCTTTTCTCCATGCGTATACTAAAGCTACTACTAGGATAGCGATAAAAATTAGGGCTTCGACAAAAGCAAGTAACCCTAAACTATTGAATGCTACCGCCCAAGGATATAAAAAGACTGTTTCTACATCAAAAACTACAAAAACCAGGGCAAACATATAGTAGCGAATATTAAATTGAATCCAGGCACCACCAATAGGTTCCATGCCAGATTCATAGGTTGTGCGTCTTTCTGGTCCACCACCACTTGGTCTTAAAAGCTTGGAAGCAGTTAAAGCCAGTGCGGGAACAGCACTACAGATGAGCAGAAAGCCCAAAAAGTATTCATATCCATTAAGAACAAACAATTTAAATTAATACCTCGTAAATTGAAAATACTATTTTTTAATAGTCTCTTAAGTTTATTTTGTCTAATAAGTTAGGAATTTACAAGTTGAGGATTATCTATCCTTTTGTTTAGTATGCTGTGCAATTATACTTTATAAGGTTTTTAATCCAGATTTGTTGTTTTTTCCAGACATACTTCTGTTTTTCGCTCGTTGGGAGCAATAAGGAAATGAGTAGGTTGTAACTATAAATGGTACGAGCGTGAGAACGGACAAGAATAGTTTGAGAAGGCATATCTTAGTAAGCTAATGTCAGAGATAGGATTGCTGCGATATAGATAAATATTCTCATGAAAATAACATTTATGCGGTCAAAGTTGCTACTTATTAAATTAAGTTTCGAGCTTTCTATAAGATGAATTATGCTGAATTATTATCTAAGCAAAAGGGACAATAGTACATCTGCAATGCCAGAATAAATTCGATTAATCTAAAAATAATCAATCGACAGATACAGGGAGTGATTACTTAATGAAAAGTAAAAATCTAAATTTTTTCCCCTTAACATTACATTACGGGATAATTTTGACTACTTGCCTAGTTTCTGTTGGTGTGATTGGGATTAAACTCCCGAAAAATCAGACAACTAAACTAGCTTTTGCCCAAACTCCTAGCACTATAGAAAGGTTAGATAGTTTATCCTCAGAAGAGCGACGAACTCAAGAGAAACTCGATCGCCTATTTAATAGAACTTTAATTCAGTTTAATCTGATTATATTAGTTACTTTGGCATTATTACTCACTGGAGCGATCGCAGCTTTATGGCTATTGAGAAGATCGGTGATTAGGGAAGTTAGTAGTATTGTTAGTAACAATCTTCAAGAACTGGACATTGCTAAAGATAAACTTAACAAAGTCACTAAAGAAGTTCATAATATTTTACAAACCGCGCAACAATTAGAAACTAAACTACATCAGCAGGCAGGAGATTTTCATCAAGAATTAAATCAGCAACAAGAAACTATTTCTCAATTGTTAGCCAAACTGTCTCAGTCTAAAGAACAAGCTATCAATGTCATCGAGAGTCATAAAAAAAGTTCATATCAATCTTTTGAAAAATTAGAGACTCAATTTACTAATCAAATTACTCAACTACAAACTAAAGTTGAACGACAAACAGAGGTGATTCTACAAGACTTAGAAAGCTTAAGTACTAGATTTCCCGATCGACTAGAAATAATGCAGACAGAAGCAGAGGGACGAAAAGAAGTAATCCTGAAAAACTTAGAACAATCCGCAGCTAATTTTCATAATCAACTGTCTCAACTACAGCTTAAGATGCAAGAAAAAAGAGACTCGATTCAAGCCAGTCTAGATAATTTGGCTGCGGAATTTAAACCTAAACTATCTCAACTACAAGGAGATTTAGAGCAACAAAAAGATAACATTCTCGACGATTTACAACAAGCTAAAGCGGACTTTATCCAGCAACTAGACATATTGCAAGCAGAAGCTCAAACCCAAACAAATCTTTCTATCCAAAATTTAGATACGTTAGCTGCTCAATTTAGACCACAACTATCCAAGCTACAAGCAGATGTCCGTCAACAACAAGAGCGGGTTTTAACCAATTTCAATCAAGCAGAGTCAGAATTTTCGGCTAATCTATCTGGATTACGCAAAAATGTTGAGCAAGAAAAAGAGCGGGTTTTACGAAGTTTACAAAAATTAGAGTCGGCGTTTAAAGTTGACTTATCGGAATTAAAGCAGAAAACTAGACAAAAAGCAGAACAAGAAAAAGATTTAGCTATTCAAGATTTAGCTAAATTAGGTCAAGAATTAATTACTCAATTAACAGAGTCTCAATCTCAACTTAAAAAACAGATTAAACAGACTCTAATGAATGTCAAGCAATTAGAAAAGAGATTTACTGCCCAAATTTCCCAGGAGACTGTCGGGATAAGCGCAGAAAAAGCAGAAACTTTGCAAAATTGGCAAACAGTCAAAACCGAAGTCAGTCAGCAATTTTCTCAGTTGCAGTCAGAGATAGAGATTAATCAGAGACAAACTCTGGAGAATCTAGAACAGTTAACCACTAAGCTTACCGCTAACTTAACAACTCTAGAAGCGGATGCTCAAACCCAAAAAGAAGGAATTATCCAGAAGTTAGCAGCAATTACCCCTCAACAAATTGTTGGTGAGGCGATCGCCGAAATGCAACAAGATGTACATAGTGTCAGAGAACAATTAGCAAGTCTCCAAGCAAATCATCCTCAATTATTCCTCGATCCTAGAGATTTTGTTAAGCAGGGTAATGATTTATTTGCTCAAGAAAAATACGAAGAAGCGATCGCTCTTTACGATCGCGCTTTAGAATTAAAAGCAGATTATCCTGATGCTTGGTTTCATCGCGCTTTAGCTTTAAAAGAATTATCTAGATATGAGGGAACAATTGCTGCCCTAAATAAAGTCTTAAAAATGCAAAGCGATCGTGCGGAAGCATGGTTTTATCGTGGTGTTACTCTCAATCGCTTAAAACGTTACCAGGAAGCAACCGCAGCCTATGACAGAGCAGTAGAGATAGAACCTGAGTATTATCAAGCTTGGGTGGATCGTGGTGTAGCATTTGGTATGCTACTTCAACATGAAGAAGCATATCAATCTTTTGATCGAGCAGTACAAATTAAACCAGATAAATCCTTAGCCTGGATGAATCGTGGTATGGCTTTAGATATGTTAGAACGTTATGACGAGGCAATCGCTTCTTTCGATCAAGCAGTAGAATTAGACCCAAATTTACTCAAAGCTTGGAACTATCGCAATCGAATCCTCATTCAACTACAAAAGTATGATGAGGCAATCGCTAGCTGCGATCGCTCTTTAGCACTTAAAGCAGATTATGCTCCTGCTTATTACAGTAAAGCAATTTGTTACGCTGCTAAAAAAGAAGTGCAGTTGGCAGTAGAGAATTTACAAAAAGCGATCGAGATTGATAATAACTATCGTAAAGAGGCAAGGATCGATCGTAGTTTTGATGGCATTGCAGGGGAAGATTTATTCTGGCAATTAGTTGAACAGGAAGATTAGATTTATTTACTTGTATCTATTTATAAAAACCTTGGTTGGGTAGTTTGTAGTTCGTAGTTCGTAGTTATCTGACAGCGCACACGGTATTATCAAAAAATACAAAAAAGCATCTTTAATTACAACAAAATTAAACTCAATTTTGAGTTCGCTATTCTATGATCGAGTGAAAAGAAATATAAATTATGCCCGAGGAGATAACAAAATGGAAAATAATGACTGGCTCAAGCAACTATTAATGGTAGGAGTTGGTACAACATCTTTAGTTGCCGAAAAAATCAAAGAAGTAAGTGAAGAATGGGTTAAAGAGGGAAAAATCAATCCAGATCAAGCTAAAGCCTTCATGGATGACTTAACCAATCAGATTAATTCAGAGCAAGGAAATTGGCAAAAACAGATGGAACGGCAAATGAAGAATATGTTGCAAGACTTAGGAGTTCCTCGCCAGACAGAAATGGATGAATTGAGGGGAAGGATCGATCGTTTAGAACGTCAAATTAGAGACTTAGAAAATAAAATGTGGCGATAACAAACTAACTACTAACTACTAACCACTAACCACTAAAAATCTTATCTAGTCAACTTTATTTCGCGTCTTCTACTTATCTTACAAATCCCGCAGATGCTTAATGTAACTTAACTCACCAGTATTCAATGTAATAATGCATATACATATAAACACAATCAGCTAAAATCAAAGATATAAACGCAGTTTTTTTTTACTGATTATGTTCATCCTATATCTCCGTTAGTAATATACTATCTAAAGAAAAAAACTAAAACAGCCAAGGAGCGAATTTAACAGCGTTCCTATGTTAAAAAAAATTAAGAAGACAGCATATCTGTGATTACTTTAACTCTCCTACATCCTCTCCAACCAGTTCCAGTTCAAAGCTGGACTTTCAACAATGAGTCAAAAATTAGTATTGGTCGCTCCACTAGCAATGAAGTAGTCCTTTACAGCGCAGTAGTTTCTCGTCATCATGTTGAAATCAGAAAAACGGCAGATGAATGGGAACTGGTTAATTTGGGAGCTAATGGTACATATATTGATGGGAAGAGAATTACTAAAACGATGATAGTGGATGGCATGGTAATGCGTTTAGCTAGTTCAGGACCCAAAATTCTAATTAAATTAGAGCCAGCCTCAGAGCCAGAACACAATAATCAAGACGAAGATAAAGTATCTTCAACTAGACAGCTAAGAGATTCTAAAAGTACTTTGATTAATTAGCACTAAGAAGTCAAAACTTGCTACTTACTACTTTCTACTTATACAGAGCTATACAGTGGTGAACTAACCTGCATTACTTGAACTTCTGTATTCGCGGTAATTAACTTTTCTCCTACGGGTACTACGGCTAAACCATTGGTTTGTGCCAAATTAATTAAATTACCAGAACTATGACTACCGCCAGCTAAGGCAAATTCATAACTACCATTCACCAGATATAGTTGTCCCCAAAGATAAGTTTCTCGTTTACCACCAGCATATAAGTCATGACGGGTGATAGCTTTAACAAAGACGGGCTGATAGTTATTGGCTAGTCCTGATAATTTTTTTAGGGCTGGTAAAACAAAACGCCAGTAACTTACTAGGGCAGAAACGGGATTACCAGGAATGCCAAAATAAAGACAAGAATTAGCAAAAGTGGCTACAGTTAGAGGTTTTCCAGGTTTAACAGCTACACTCCTAATCTGTATTTCTCCTCCCAATTCTGCCAGAATACGATCGACATAATCATAATCCCCTACAGATACTCCCCCTGTGGATAAAACCATATCTGCCGAATCAATCGCACGAGCGATCGCACTTTTTAATTCTTCAGGTCGATCTGGTATAATCCCTAAGCTAATTGGTATTGCTCCACTTTGGGCTACTGCACTAGCTAAAGCATACTGATTAGAATCAACGATTTGTCCTGGTTGAAGAGGACTATTCGGAGAGATTAATTCATCTCCTGTAGAGAGAATAGCTACTCTAGGACGATGATAGACAGTCAATTCCGTACATTGTGCTGTAGCCAATACTGCTATCTCTGCTGCACCTAATTGAATTCCTGGGGACAGCATAGGCATTCCTGCTTGATAAAACGAAGCTTTATGCCTAACAAATTCTTGAGGTTGAGGTGAAGAAAGAATTTGGACTTTATTTCCTTCTTTTTGGGTATTTTCCTGAATAACAATAGTATCTGAACCTTCTGGCATCATTGCCCCAGTAAAAATACGGGCTGCTTGTCCTGTTTTTAGGGTTACTTTAGGTGGATAACCAGCAGGAATTTCTTCTACAATTTCTAAAGTTGTTGGGCTACTTGGGTTAATATCTTTAACATCCTCATAACGGACTGCATAACCATCCATAGCCGAATTATCCCAATAAGGAAAATCTAGTTTACTAGTAACGGGTGCTGCCAAAATGCGTCCAACCGCAGCATCTAAACTGACTTTTTCTCTATTTTTTTCTAGTTTAAGAGAATTAACTAAATTAAAAATAATCGATTCAGCATCTTTAACTGGCAACATAAAGTTAAGTAGGAAGTAGGGGGTAGGTGATAGGTGATAGGGGATAGGTGATAGTAATCAGTAATTAGTAATTAGTAATTAGTAATCAGTAATCAGTAATCAGTAGGTGATAGATAATAAGACTTCTGGTAGAAACAAGTTAATCATTTGCCGATTACCCAAGGTTAAAAGACTAACCACTAAGAGCTAACCACTAACAAAATCAAGATTTTTAATTTACGCAAAAAGTCTAATTTGAGTCAGAGCTAAACTTTAAATAAGAATATACTTTCATAATATCCGAGAAATAATGTACGAAGATGAATTAAGAAATGGCGACCTTGCCAAAGTACCATTTGAGCGAAGGATTAGTGCTTTTTTAATCGATTTTGTAGTTGTTTGGCTACTCAGTTCTTTTTTTGGTGTTTTTCAGTGGCTAATATTTTTACTCGCTTGGTTAGGAATGCGGGTAGTATTGGTAGATAAAAATCAAGGACAAAGTTTAGGCAGGTGGGCATTAGATATCCGAGTAATTGATTTTCGTTATGAAAGAATGCCTCAGTTGATGTCTCTAGCTAAAAGAGAGGGAATTGTCGGCTTTGCTGCTATGTTAGCAATGTATGGGTTTCAAAACAGCTTTGCCCAAGGCATGCTGTATCTACTAATACTCAATATTCCTTTATTAGTAGACTGTTTAGCCGCCTTAGTTGATGCAGATTTTAATCAAGCTTTGCACGATCGCTTTACTGATACTATGATTGTGCCTAGCCAAAGGGGTTTTTCTTTAGACTTGAGATTAAAAAAAATATTTGCGGAATTGAAGAAGAATATGCAAAAATATTAATTTGCGTGTCTCAATATAAGTAACGAATAAATAGTTAAAACTATGGCAAGTAAGAAGGGTGTACGTATTATTATTACTGTAGAATGCACCGAATGTCGCAGCAACAGCAACAAGCGATCGCCTGGTGTATCTCGCTATACTACTAGCAAAAACCGTCGCAACACTACAGGAAGGTTAGAACTGAAAAAGTTCTGTACTCATTGTAATCGGCACACGGTACATAAGGAAATTAAATAATCAGTTAAATTTACTTGAATACTCAAGAGTGTAAATAAAGAAGACATTATTAGTTAACAAAAATTATGGCATACTACCGCAGAAGGCTTTCTCCCATTAAACCAAGCGATCCTATTGACTACAAAGATGTAGAATTGCTACGCAAATTTATTACTGAAAGAGGTAAAATTTTACCTCGGCGCATCACAGGATTAACTGCTCAACAACAAAGAGATTTAACTGAAGCAGT
>JBFRWE010000131.1:0-33738 GCA_051439345.1 Xenococcaceae cyanobacterium | reverse complement strand
ATAAAGTTGAAAATCTTAACTCTAGTTAGAACGAAAGAATGGGCTTTTCCCCCTCTGCTTCCTCTGCTTCCTCCGCTTCCTCTGCCCGTCTCAACCGTCAAATCTTAAAATCATACCCCTGAAAGGGGGCGAAGGGTCTTTCGCCCGTACAGTTGTTAGTGGTTAACGAGCGATTAATTTTTAACGTACACATTATTTTTTTGTTAATTAAACATATTTGAGGAATTTAAATCATGCCTGAAGTTACTACCCCTGCACACAAAGCTGGTGATTATTTTGTTGATTACGAAGAAAAAGTTTTTCCCGATGTTCAAGCTGAACCAGGGGAAAAAGCTTTAGTTACTTTCCATACCGTAGCATTTGAAGGATCGATCGGCTTAGTAAATTTGCTACAGGCTACACGTTTAATACGCAAAGGCTTTGAGACTTCTATCTTGCTTTATGGTCCTGGAGTTACATTGGGAATACAAAGAGGTTTTCCTAAAATTGGTGATGAAGCTTTTCCTGGTCATCAGGCGATGAATAATCAATTAGTTAAAATCATGGAAGAAGGAGGTAAAATTTATGCTTGTCGTTTTGCCTTGCAAGCATTATATGGACATGGCGAACCTTCTCTAATTCCTGGTATTACTCCTATTAATCCCTTAGATGTATTAGATATCATTCTGTTGCATCGCCAAGAAGGTGCGTTTATTTTAGATACTTGGACACTGTAAACATCTTTATCTGTCATTCGTCATTTGTCATGAGTGAAATATATCAACGACAAATGACTAACAACTAAGGACTACAAAATGGACTATTCACGGACTATTAAAGCAGCAGCCGTACAGATGTCCCCCGTCTTATACAGCCGTGAAGGAACGACGGAAAAAGTCTTACAGGCGATCGCGGATGCAGCCAAGCAAGGGGTTGAACTGATTGTTTTTCCTGAAACTTTTATTCCTTACTATCCCTATTTCTCTTTTATTCAGCCACCAGTGTTGATGGGGAAGGAGCATATGCGCTTGTACGAAGAGGCGGTAGAAGTTCCTAGTCCTGTTACTGAGGCGGTAAGTAAAGCAGCTAAAGCTAATAGCATGGTAGTTGTTTTGGGAGTAAACGAAAGAGATAGCGGTTCGCTGTACAATACTCAATTAATCTTTGATACTGATGGTAGTTTATTACTAAAGCGACGTAAAATTACACCTACCTATCACGAACGGATGGTGTGGGGACAAGGAGACGGTTCGGGATTACAAGTAGTAAACACGACTGTAGGTAAACTAGGTGCTTTAGCCTGTTGGGAACACTATAATCCTCTAGCCAGATTTAGCCTGATGGCACAAAAAGAACAGATTCATTGCTCCCAATTCCCAGGTTCGATGGTTGGACAAATCTTTGCCGAGCAAACAGAGATAACAGTCCGCCATCACGCTTTAGAGTCTGGTTGTTTTGTAGTTAACTCTACTGGTTGGTTAACAACCGAACAAATTGTCGAAATATGCCCTGATGAAAAATTACAAAGGTTTTTAACTGGAGGCTGCTACACAACAATTATTTCCCCTGAAGGTGTTCCCCTATGTAAACCCATAACAGAAGGAGAAGGAATGGCGATCGCCGATCTCGATTTTTCTTTAATTACTAAGCGCAAACGGATGATGGACTCAGTAGGACATTATGCTCGTCCTGATTTATTGCAATTACAACTGAATACTGATAGACAGAGTGTGTGGCAAAAAACTACAACCGATTTCTCCCCTGTTCAGGAAGGCTATAATTCGCTCGATGGTAATTCAATAATTCAAGAACCAACCGCAATTGTCAAAGATTAACCCTAGAGTGGCAAAAGCTTGAAGTTATAAACGCGATAAAATTTATTAAACTAAAAGCCAATAACTTTTAGCTGAGGGACAATCAAAAATCTCAATTTTTCCAGAAGTTAAGCTTAGAAGCATTTAAACTGCATTCTTCAATTCTGGTCAAGGCAATAGGCAAGAGGGAATAGGCAACAGAGAGTAGGCAACTTAGGTGAGTCCAAGCTTAGTCGTATTGGCAAGGCAATAGTGCTAATAAAATAGATAGAAAATTTTTTTTAGTTAAGAAAAAACTGGCAAAATCTTATTTTCTCTATGCTCTAGTTCTTTGTCAAAATTGATTTGAGGGATAAATCTCGCTCGATATCTCCCCCTGCTTCCCCTGCTTCATCCGCTCCCTCTGCTTGCCTCAACCCATCATTTCAAAATTGACAGACCACTAGTGTCTTGTCTCTTAACAAGTCTATTCTTACGTTCGAGAAAGTTGATCAGAAAATAGTGACTGAGAACCAATGACTAATAATGAAAAACTCAAATTAATTACTGAATTGCAGTCCCAAGGATTAAAATTAGTCGCTCGTAATGTGGGTGTATCAGGAAGAAAAGGCGGTGCGGGACCTTCGGATCATAAGGCTGTTACTATAGATGGAACAACAGTAATGATACCTGTTTACACTGACGTTGCTGCTAAATCTTGTTTTACCATAGCTCCATTTCACAAACAGTCAGCAAATTATGGCAAGTCATTTGTTTTAGAACGAGACGGAAAAGGAATCGCAACTATTGAATTTCCTCAACAGCCCAAATTTTACAAACTCAGAACTGCTGACGGGATTCCTTATAATCAGATTGCCCTTCTTCATAGTAACAATGTTTTAGCTACCACAGTTTGGCAAACTTGCATTCGTTATGGTAGTCGGAGTACTGCTTGTCAATTTTGCGCGATCGAACAATCTTTAAAAGCGGGAAAAACTATTGCTCAAAAAACGCCTGAACAACTAGCTGAAGTTGCTGAAGCAGCTGTAAAACTAGACGGTGTAGAACATTTAGTGATGACTACAGGAACACCCAACACTAACGACAGGGGTGCAGCTTATCTAACTCAATGTGCTGAGGCAGTAAAAGCTAGGGTAGATTTGCCCATTCAGGCACAGTGCGAACCCCCTAATGATTTTATCTGGTTTGAGAGGATGAAAGCTGCGGGGGTAGATAGTTTGGGCATGCATCTAGAAGTTATTGAACCAGAAGTGCGCGAGCGCATTATGCCGGGAAAGGCGAAAGTATCTATAGATTATTACTTCCAAGCCTTTGAAGCTGCGGTTAAAGTTTTTGGTTGGGGACAAGTTAGTACCTATATTTTGGCTGGTTTGGGAGATAGTCTAACAACTATTACTGATACTTGCGCTCGACTAATTAAAATTGGTGTTTATCCTTTCGTTGTTCCCTTTGTTCCCATTACAGGGACACCTCTAGCTAACCACAAACCACCCAGCAGTAAGTTTATGTATGCCATCTATAAACAGTTAGGTGCAATGTTAAAAAATGCTGGCATGTCTTCCTCTGAGATTAAGGCAGGTTGTGCTAAATGTGGGGCTTGTTCGGCATTATCCGCATTTGAAAATACCAATAACTAATGACTAATGACTAGATACCAATTTAAACTAGCTTTATCCCCAATAGAAATGGAGGCTTATTACCAATTAAGACAAGATATCTTTTGCCAAGAACAAGGTATTTTTGTAACGAGCGATCGCGATGAATATGACCCTATTTCTTATCCGATCATCGCTATCAATAATAACCAAGAAGTCGTTGGTGTTGTCAGAATTTATGAAACTGAACCAGGACTTTGGTACGGTGGCAGATTAGGGGTTCATCAAGATTATCGTCGAGTAGGACGCATTGGCAAAGGATTAATCAATAAAGCTGTAACTACCGCTAATACCTGGGGCTGCGATCGCTTTTTAGCCACAGTTCAATTACCTAATGTGCGCTTCTTTCAACGTCTCCATTGGCAATCTCTGCACGAAATTACTATCTGCGATCGACCTCATCATCTTATGGAGGCAGAATTAGATTTTTATCCACCTAACCACGAACCTCGCCCAGCTTTACCATCAATGTCCGCAGTTTGTTGATCTTTTGCTGCTAATTTGAGTTTTTATCAATGGATAATTGATAATGGATAATTTTTATACTTATAAAAAAATAACACTCAAGCTATATTAACTAAGAGATTTTCTCTATTTCAAAACTGCAATTTAGAGCATAACTAAGACTAGATATCCAGTTATTATTCTCCCTTTTCACATTTGAGAAAATATTAGCTTTCTAGATGAGTGTTATTTTTTTTCTTTAGTGAGACAGAGACTATATGAAACAGCTTTTTTGTCCTCCTTAAATTGAATATGGGCAATTGCTGTAACTTCAGTCAGAGAAGCCTTTAAAGCTTCTATTACTAATTTATCACCTCCTATTTTAATTAATAGAAAATGATACATAAGTTTACTTAGAGAAAGTGATAGAGAAAAATACCTATTTTTGATTTTTTGGCAGTAAAAACCAGTAGGGGCGAACAGCCCCTACTGGTTTTAGTAGATTTTATGTCTGATCTTTCTCTTTTTTGGCAAAGTAATCGTTTAAAGCTTCAGCAATAATTTGATTCATAGGTCTATTTTCTTGCTGAGAAGCTTCTTTGAGGCGGGGGAATAGTTCGTCGGGTACACTAACTCGTTTTTGATTTTTACGCATTTTACGTCCTTTTTTGGGATTATTTCCGGGTACATAAGCCAAAGTAAACTCACGGATAGCATCAAAGCCAACACGACCACAAAAAGTGCCAAAGCTTTCCCCTGGTTGACGATTTTGTTTAAAGAAAACAAAGATAGGTTCAAAAAATCCTTCTAGATCATCCGCAGCCATTCTCTGTTCGTAGGGCTGTGCTAGTTGAGTCTGATCTGGTGTTCCTCCTAACCAAACTTGATATTTGCCAGGAGCACTACCCACAAAGCCTACTTCTGCCATATAGGGACGGGCGCAACCATTAGGACAACCAGTCATCCGAATAACAAAATGTTCTTCTGCCAGATCTAGTTTATTGAGTAGGGCGCGAAGACGATCGACCATACTGGGTAAGACTCTCTCTGACTCGGTGATAGCTAAACCACAGGTGGGTAAAGCAGGACATGCCATAGAATAGCGGACTAAAGGCTCGATCGCGTCGGGATTGGTTTCTATTCCTCTCTGGTGCAGAATAGTTTCAATAGCTTCTTTCTGAGACGGTTCAATTTCATAGAGAATGATATTGTGATTAGCACTTAAGCGCATCGGTAGATTAAACTGCCCAATTATCTCTCTTAAAGCAGTTTTAAGTTGGAAAGCACCCTCATCTTTAACTCTGCCATTTTCCACCGAGATACCAAAGAAAAGCTTCCCGTCTCCTTGTTCGTGCCAACCAAGAAAATCTTTATATTTCCAGGCTGGTAGTTCTTTAAATGGTGCGATCTCTTTACCCAAATATTCTTCTACTTTGGCTTTAAATTTGGCTACTCCCCAATCATTAATTAGATATTTCATTCTGGCATGACGGCGGTTAACGCGATCGCCATAATCTCTCTGGGTAGCTACAATGGCTTTGAGAAGTTCATACACATCTTCTTTGTCTATATAGCCAATGGGATCGGACATACGGGCAAAGGTTTCTTCTTTATTATGAGTTCGTCCTAAACCACCCCCAGCAAGAACATTAAATCCTGCTAATTCATTCTGTTCATTTACAATAACTACTAAACTAACATCGTGGGTATAGACATCGATGGAATTATCACCAGGGACAGTTACAGAACATTTGAACTTACGAGGCATATAGCGATCGCCGTAAATTGGTTCTTCGCTATTGTGGAAGATAGTGCCTGTCCCATTGCGCTGACGGGCTGCTTTTACTTCTGGTGCTTCTTCCGCGCTAATGACTTTTTCTCCATCAAGCCAAATTTCGTAGTATGCTCCTGTTTGAGGAGTAAGTAAGTCGGCTACTTTATTAGCATATTCCCAGGCATATTGATACTCTGGCTTGTTTTTATAGGGTGCTGGAGGTGCCATTACATTACGGTTTAAGTCTCCGCAAGCCCCCAGAGTAGAACCCATACTGCGAACCATAGCAGCAATAGTAGCTTTAAGATTTTTCTTGAGAATGCCGTGGATTTGAAATCCTTGGCGAGTAGTTACTCTCAGGGTGTGATTGCCATAGTCTTCGGATAAACGATCCAAAGTCATATACAGTTCTGGGGGAATAAAGCCTCCTGGATTACGGGTACGAAGCATCATTTGATAGTCTTTTTCTTGTCCCTTAACCCGATTGTCACGATTATCTTGTTGATAAGAACCATGAAACTTAAGAATCTGAATGGCATCTTCACTGAAGTGAGTCGTATCTTGTTGTAGTTCTGTAGCTAGAGGTTCGCGTAAAAAATTACTACTTGCTTTAATTTTTTCCAGCTTTGATACTTTTTTGTCTGGGGAAATTGGAGTTTGAACCATTGTTTCTCTTTCTTTGTCTGTAAAATAAATTTCAGTGAAATTTCCTTTATGCTCTTTATGCCTTTGGAGGAAGAGACTCTGCTGTGAAAACACTGCTTACTGCCACTTCGTTGATAAGTTAACACCTTATCTCGATCTTAACCTTTGCGATCGCTCAAATTTTGTCCTTATTTACGTAAAAAAACATTTCCGCTTTAACCCCCTCATCTCAGTTATGAGATTTCTATATTCTCATTTTTAGTAACGGAGAATACATTTTTTTCTACTTTACTCCAAAAATTTAGGGTAAATTAAGGAATTAGGGAGAAAAATTAATCTAAAACAGCTAATAGCTTTTTTGTTGAAATTGAAGCTTATCCCCGTCAGCAATTAAACTTTGGAGGAGAAATTCCTGACAACAGTTATTTTCATCAGCCACTAATACTTTAGCTTGATGTCCTTGACTTAATACTTCAGCGCGATCGCGCTCCTCATAAGCAATAATAATTAAAATATCTCCAGGTTGACAAAGAAGTGCTGCACCCCCATTCGGACAAATACCTTTTTTGCCTACTTCCCCAGGAATAGCATAAGTTGACCAACGTTTGCCATTGTTGAGATTAATTACATCTACTTCTTCTAAAGGCAGTATTCCTACCTTATCCATTAAATCTTGGTCTATAGTTATACTACCAACATAGTTTACATTTGCTTCACTCACTCTAACACGATGAAGCTTGGCGTGCATTAGTCTGATTTTTGCCATGGTTTTTTCCGACACCGCTTTTTTATCTTAGACCACAGCAGTTGGCTAAGTAATAACTATTTTAACGATAAACCCAATTCTAATAGTAAACGGCGACGGTTGTTTAGGGCGGTTTGATCTTTGGCATCAGCTTTGATGGCTTGATTGTAAGATACAAGAGCTTGCTTAGGTTTTTTTAGTCCCTCAAAAGCTGCCCCTCGGTTGTTTAAAGCAATGGCATAATCTGGTTTAATTGCTATAGCTAAGTCGTAAGCATCGATTGCTTCTTGATGTTTACCTAAAGCCAAGAAAATATTACCCATGTTGTACCAGGCTTGATATTGTTCTGGATGGGTTCTAATAATCTGTTCGTAAGCAAACACTGCTCGCTCGTATTTTTGCAACTTGCTAAAAATACTACCTTGACCATACCAAGCCAGATAGTACTCTGGTGCGATAGTGGTTACTTTTTGATAGGCAATGATTGCTTGTTCATACTTTTCTAGTTTTTCCAGAATTCTAGCTCGACTGTACCAGGCAAGATAAGAATCTGGTTCAATAGAGATTACTCGATCGTAGGCTGCGATCGCACTGTTATATCTACCCAATTTCTTGAGTACATTACCTTTATTGTACCAAGTTACATAATTATGAGGATTTAGAGTAATAGCTTGAGAATAGGCTAAGAAAGCCTCGTCATATTGTTGCAAATAGTTCAGGGATATTCCGCGCAGATACCACGCTTCTTCTAAATCGGCTTTTAAATTTATCGCTCGATCGAAACAAGCAATTGATTCTTGATATCTAGCTGAATTTTGTAGAGTGATTCCCCGATTAATCCAAGCTTGATAGTGAATGGATTTTGGCCGATAATCTCCAACAGAGCAAGAAATATTCTCTTCG
Organism: Xenococcaceae cyanobacterium; assembly: GCA_051439345.1. GTDB lineage: Bacteria > Cyanobacteriota > Cyanobacteriia > Cyanobacteriales > Xenococcaceae > JASJDJ01. The sequence continues at coordinate 25,779 of JBFRWE010000131.1, read as the reverse complement.
TGTTTTTCGACAGAATTAGACAGATCGCTAGAAATCTTTAAAGCATAATATTCTGTTTGTCTACTTGTTAGCTGGGAGTAGTATTCCGTTGGGATATTTTCAGCCAATATATTGTGTTGATCGACTAAAAACGAAGAAAAAACCAAGCCAAAAATGGTTATACCATTTACATAACGCATAAAATAATCGTTATCTTACCTATTGTTTTCGTTATAACTCGTACAACTTGTTCAAAGTGTGATTTTAATCAACAACTGCTTTCTCTGCTTCCCTCTGTTTTAGAGCTAATTTCGCCCACCTGCTGATTCCACTGGAATCGATAGCATAATTACTCCAATTGTTGGGCTTTTAAAATACGCAAGCTGAGATCATTTCCCAATTGATTAGCTGACTAACGGGAGCAGGAATCATTTCTCCACGAAAATCCAAGACTTGTACGATAACCAAGTAAGCAATGGCGATAATCAGTGAAATAACCCCTGTAATAATAGCGATAATCTTGCCTCTATCCATCACAATTCTTTGCTTAACCTATGTCTATTTTCTCATATTTTCAGGTTTTGTGCTTATTCATCAGCTTAAATAGACAGATTTTATTTTAGCTATCCTCCTAAAGTTAGAACTAACCGCTATTTTTAACTAATCAAATTGCTATTGGGATTACCTAAAGGTAGGAAAATGGTTATTTCTTCTTGATGGGGTCTTTTTCTAATGGTCAGTTTTCCCCCTAGTACTTGAAAGATATTTTTAGTTACTTCCTGACTGAGACTTAAACAACCAGTTTCTGGTTGAAACATTAACAATTGACCAAGGGATTTGAGAGGATTATGAAAAATAGAACATTTAGAGGTTAATTGCAACTTAAGCTGATTGCCCGCAGTAGATACATTGACACTAATTTGCCCACCATTAGGCAGACTGCGGGTATAACTTTCCATTAAACCAATAAGGATACGATCGAGCATAGCTGGATCGCTGAATACATTAGGCAGTTGTTGGGGTAGAACAACATCTAGGTCTACATTTCTTTTTTGGGCTTGTTTTTGCCAACGAGGAATAGTGTGTTGAAATATTTGTTCTAAGGAAAACTTAGTTAGTTGAATATATTGAGCCTGAGGAGGAGTAGATTCTAATTCTGCTGCACGGAAAATTAATTCCATCCGGTCTATTTGTTCTGTACATTCTTGATCGATCGCCTGTAAATATTTAATTACCTTAGGGGTAAAATCTTTTTGGCGTTTGAGTATTAGTTTAGTCATAGTGCGGATAGTAGTTAGAGGAGTGCGAATTTCATGGGTTAGAGCTTGCAGTAACTCCATTTCTAACTGACTACCAACTTTAGAATTTAGAGATAAACTTGGTGAGTTGCCCGCTTTTTTGGGACAAGAAGAAGATTTAGTTGATTGTGGAGATTGACGGGAGGAAACGCCAATGTTCCCTCGGTTTGTTCCACTCTCGTCGTGAAAGCTACACTGAGGAGTAACAACTGCTTCTATAGGACGAGCTTTGCTAATTGCCAAAGCGGTTAAATCGGGTAAATATTTAAGTAATTGCCGGCTAAACTGACTTACTAAACGATAATCGGGAATAGGAGGGGCAAATTGCTCAACTAACTCATCTAGTTGGGGCAATTGATTGTAGTTGGTAATGATAAGACGAGAGCGCAAAGTTGACCAAACTTGTTCGATTACTTCGGGCTCGAAGGAAAAATTAAAAGCGGGAGTCCCTTCTCGATCTTGCCCTAAAACCATAACCAGAGCAAAATTAGTCGTAAAAATTAAGCAAAATTGTTCTGCTGCGATGGGGTCTTTAGGTAGTAATGGCAATTGCACAACGGGACAAACAATACCCTGAGCAGATAAATCAGCAAAGGATGATGGTGAAGAGGGCATCAACGCTTTGGCACTAAAAGCATCAGGAGTAAAAATACCTGTGGGAAAATAATTTAATAACTCTAGATTACTTAAAATAGGAGCAGGGGCAGAAAAAATCAACCCTTGGTAATTTTCTGACCTCGAATTAGTCAGATGGATTTGAGATAAGAGTAATTGTTCTAAAGCTGCGATCGCCCCAACCCACTCTCGTTGTGCTTTTAATTCTGCTAGGTGCTTTTTTTCACCAGAATTTGACTTTAATTGATTATTATTCCCCTGTAGATTACCTGTGAGGGGTTCTTGATTGCCCTCTGTCTGTTGATGACAATTTAGAACATCACTGAGAGTTTGCAATAGCCAAGTTTGCACTCCTTTTCGACCTCCTCTGACAGCTATACGTTTACCACACTTAGCATTCCAAGTTTGCTAAATAAAGATTATTAATATCCTGTTTCTCTTGATTAAGATTATCTTGTTAATATACTAGCTGTCTTGGCTATTTTCACAAAGTTGTATAACCGAACCTTTTGTTTCGCAATCTCCCCTACTAAATTAAATTGAGCAACAATAAATAAGCTTATCTTCATTTAAATTGCATGGTTGGGGTGGCAGAGGGGCGGAGGAGCAGAGGAGCAGGGGAGAAAGGTTGATGTTTTCCGAGCAAATTGTCAATAATCTCAATTAGATGCGTATTAGCTTAACTAGTAGTTGTTTCTTCAACCAACGATTAGTAAATTCAGCTTGAACCCAACCGAACCCGAAGGGCAAACGCCCTCCCAGAAGTTCAGAGTTCAAAAATTATAACTGGTCACTCATTAATTATTACTTAATGTAACAATGGTTTGATTTCTGCGACTACCCGCTTGGTTTCCAAAAACAATAACCCTTGTTTCGCAGCTTTACCAGCTAAAACCAACAATACTGCTTCTGTTCCACAGCTAACCAAAATACTATAGCCTTTCTCTCCCTCAACAAAAATCCGTTCAACTAATCCTCTGGCAAGTTCTTGCCCAATCCTCTCTCCTAGAGAGAGAATTGCTGCCGACATAGCAGCAGTTCTTTCTTCATCCATGTCGGTAGATAAAATAGAACTAATAGGTAAGCCATCGGGACTAACCAAAGCTGCTCCTTGAATATCAGGAGTGCTACTTACAAACCTTTGTAGTAAGTCTTGAAGCACAGAAGATTGAACCATATCAAATTTTTGAGTTAGTTTATAGGATTGTACGACAAATTATTACTTAAACTACATTAACGTCTTTGTTGATTAGTTGTTCCACTAATAAAATTAAGCATTGAGCAACAGAACGGGAACTAGTAGCATTAACCTCGATGATTGGAGGTTGAGCAACAAAATGGCTTAATCCTAAAGTCAGAGCAATATCTTCTGATTTCCAAGCCCTATGAGAATCGGCGTGAGTCAGACCAACAATTAGAGGACTTTGGGTTTTTTGCTTCATATAGTTTAGTAGCCGACGGCTAGCACGAAAATCTTGGGGACGACTAGTATCAACTAGAAAAACGTAACCGTGTACCTTGGGCATAAGAATATCCCACATAAAATTAAAACGGAACTGCCCAGGAGTTCCATAAAGATGCAGAATTTGCCCAGAATTTAAGGTCAAACGACCAAAATCAAAGGCAACAGTAGTTGTAGCTTTAAGTAAAGCTGTTTCATCACTGGCGACACGATCTGTATCTACTACGTCAATCTCACTAATGGAACGAACAAATGTTGTTTTTCCCGCTCCTACTGTTCCAGTAATACCAATTTTCAATATTTCCATCACCAAAACTCTTGCAATATAGTGTATGCTCAGGACCTTTATCCAAATTTGCTTCGCAAGAAATCAATCACAGTTTTTAAAAATGAAACGTTGAGTCTATCCTCTTGATTACTTGGCTGATTTTCAGCAGTAGTTGTGATAGCACCATTGTTTGGTGACACATTTACTAAAGAACGATTTGGGCGATCACTTTTATATTTAGTGGCACTAGTACTATATACTATGGGCATTTCGTCTACTAGTCCAGCCATGATTAAACTCAAAGCTGCCTTCTGTACATTCAACAGAGGCTGATTAATTTCTCCAGCTATGGCTTTGAGGGGTATTTGACCATTAGCAAGTTCCCAGACTTGCCATTCTAGAGGAATCAATTTAAAGTAAGGCTGCTTAACTAATCTTGTCAAAGCGTAGTTTGATTCTGGTAATTGTTCAGCCAAAATATCCCAGTTTTTTTGTAAACGGAGAGCATTTAGGGATATTTCTGCTGCTCTAATGCTTTTCCCTGTCATTTCTAGCCAGGGTATTCTCTTTTTTTTGTCCGAATTAGATTGAGGAGAAATTTCATGAAACAAAAAACAACCAACAGGGACTTCAAATAATTGGTAAATTTGAGCAGTCTGAGTTTGAAAGAGATAATTTAATTGTTGTTCTGTGATCAGTTTCCTTGCCTCTAAGTACGATCCCAAAGGTATTTCAGGTAAACGGGAATTGGCTATCCTTCGACTTACAAACGGGCTTAACCAACCTCGATTTTCAATTTGAGTAATTAAGCTTTGATAATGGGAACGATTGACAACTGTGACTAGCCTACCTTCCTGAAACCAAATATGATAAAGACCCATTAAGTGTGGGTTATTCTCAGCAGAGCGTACTTGTAAAATCAGTCGACCAGATTTAGAACCTAAATCGATTAGTCGCAGCAATTCAGGAAAGGAAAAACTCTCCAAAAATCCACTAATGGTCATCGTTCAATCATCTCCGAGTAAGTTCAGATTATCTAGTGCTTTGTCAAAATTGATTTGAGAGATAAATCTCGCTCGATATCTTCCCCTGCTTCCTCCGCTCCCCCTGCTTGCCTCAACCCATCATTTCAAAATTGACAGACCACTAGTGAGAAAGCTCTACTGGTTGAGGCAAAATTTCCCGAATTTTTTGGGTAATTTTGTTAATTTCTTGCGTAAAAGAGCTATTGGGGTGACGCAAACAAAAAATACCTTGACTAGCAAGGCGAAACATATCATTAGAAATGGGTAATACTCCAGCTACTGGCACTTGATAAATATTTTCTATTTTTTTTCCTAGGGCATCTGCATTAACTTCTGGTAAAACTTTATTCGCTACTAACAACATACGGGACACCTCTAACTGTCTAGCTACGTCTAAAACTACAGCTGTACCTTGATAATCTTGGCAGTCGGGACGTAGAATTACTACCGTCACATCAGATATACCGATAGCAAGTAAAGTCTCTTCGCTTAGACCAGGATGAGTATCGACAAAGAGGTAATCCAAAGCTAAAAGATTACTAAGTTCTTTAAATCCCTGATGGAGCAATTCTACATCGTAACCTTCACTAAGAACAGTAGCAATTTCTTCTGGTTTCATGCTAGAAGGAACCAAATAAATACTTTTATTTTCTACTACTTGTTTGCCTAACTCTTCATTAATAACATTGCTCACATCGTAGGCAGTTTCTGCTAAAGAACATTGCCCCCAAAGATAGTCATTGAGAGTATACCTAATCTGCTCATCATCTAATCCAAACAGTAGATGAATTCCTGGCGATTGAATATCTGCATCAAAGATGGCAACTCGCTTTCCTTGCAGTACTAAATTTGTAGCTAAATTAGCAACTAAATTTGATTTACCTGTACCGCCACGATAAGAGTGAATAGAGATAATTTGAGTCATAGCTACATAGTTACTTACTACTTTTTTGTTTAGCCTGGTTAGTTAATTCTGTTGTCTCCTCCAGTTCGGCTAAAATTTCCGCTCTTTCTTCAGGAGTGACAGAGTATTCAAGACTTAGGGATTTTATGGCTTGTTTATCTTCCTTAAAAACATCAGCCATGGATTTTTCTTTTTTCACAACTTGTAAAAGTTCTCTTCCTAACCCTTTAGCAGTACGACGGCGTTTGGGCTTGACTAATCCCTGGATTCGATTACGGAAACCTTGTAAGCGAGCCAAGTCTTCACGGGTTCTTTGCTTGTTAGGATCGAACAAATTGGGGTTTTCGATCCCTAATTCTGTTAATATCTGTTGGTGATCGCGATCGCTCATATCTAATTCCATTCGCATTTGTTTTAGTACTTCCAAGCTACTAGAAGAATTAACATAGCCTTCTTCTAGAGATTCTTTTAATACCCCTTTGTATGCCTGAATTCTTTTTTCCCGAGTAAAACCTGGAAGAATCTTGGCAAGAACATAAACTTCATTGGGGTTGAGTTTTGCTAATGATTGTCCTTCTAAAAAGTGAGCAACATCCAGATTTAACCTATTTAGTTGCCTACGAAGGCGGTTAGCAAGGCTTTCTCTAGAATACAGTGCTGGACTACGCCCCCAAGTTCGATATAACCACAGAGTGCTAACCAGAACAACAAATGTGTTAAACAAAAACTGCACCGATAAAGGCATTAGTCTTAAAGTAGGACGACCACCCCAGACAAAAAAGAGATTAAAGACAAAGAAAGTACAGAAGGTAAATAACTGATGTTGAATTATTTCTGGGGAGATGTCTCGATTTTGGTTCCGCAGATAAACCTTGTAAGCTTTTTCCAATTTTAGACCAAGCCAATAACTAGCCAAAGTGAAAAAACCTAAAGTGAGGGGAACGGCTACTAACTTAGGAATAGGAACGGGGGTATCAAATATATAAAAACCAGGATTAAACAGGGTACGGAGCAGATTTTCTTCATGAGTCCAAGCTCCAGAAAAATAGTAATCCCAGTTACCTGCATAAAGATAGTAGTAGAAATAAAAGCTAAAAACTAAACCGATATAGCCATAGTAGAGTAGCTTGCGGTCTGGTTTTTTGATTCCATCCCAATAGGTTCTTTCTGCATCAATATCAATACAAGGAGTTTGACAAGCAACACAGGCACTTTGTTCTTTCCCTTCAATATCGACAATACGGCACATAGATTGGGTAATAGTATTATTAGCACTTTCGTGGGCAGTGCTGGTTAATAGTCCTCTTGGCTCACCATAAATTTTTTGCACTGGTGCCATAGGACAAAAATAATTACACCAAGTTTTGCCGTCATACAAATAGCCAACTAAGATAGCCAAACCCATGCTGAGAAGTAGAAAAAGAGCTAGCACCCAACCTACCGTATTCACAAATAAGATCCGAGCGCATATACCTAGATATAGTAAGCCGAACTGGAGATATAAATAGTTGCGAGCTAACCAAGAGTTCTTAGGCACTTTTGCTAGTCTGTAGTTAACCTTACCTGTGTGGGGATCGATTCGTTGCTGTTTTCTTTGAATTCCTAAAGCACGAGGAAGCTGAGAAACAAAGGATAGAGGACAAATTCTTCGCCATAATTCATGACCAAAAACTAACAAAATAATGATTCCCAGAGGAACTATAGCTGCCCAAAATACCTGTCCAGCGATGGAATGAGGCTGTTCTTGTATACATATTCCCTGTAGCTTAATACAGACATTGGGGTCTTTGTGGAAAGGACTGAAGGTATTGTGAGGCTCAGTTAACCAGGGAGAGATAGGGTCATAAAACATTAGAGCAATTAGGAGCAGCCAACCAATTATTAGCAACCACCTAACACGATGCATTTGCTTCTCAGAAATATTATCCAACATAATTAACTAACTTTAGAACCGATCTGACTCAAAATTCAAGTTAAATAGGTCTATTTTGTTTGATCTTTCTCATCACTTTAGTAGGAATTGCTTGCCGAATCCAGGAAAATTTCCTCTTTTAGCAATCACACTATCTAAACAGACCATACACTTAAGTAAGTCAAAATTGCTTGGGAATAATCACGGGAAAAAAGTTGATTATGGGGTTCATTACTTACGCAATTACACTAGACAATGATTTGAATCAATAATATTTTTTTTTAATTAATTACGTGTTTATACCCATAAGCTGTATCTGAGTTAGAGCAGTGTTTTATGCTTTTGCTGAAGCTTATATCTAAGAATTACTTCTGATTTTTTTGAGTTTTTGCTTGACTTTTTGAAAGGAATCAGTTTTGACAATCTTGGCGACTTCGCCAGCTTGTTTTGATTTATCAATAGCAATTTGCATCTGTTGGACTTGCAATTTTAAGGCTTGTTCTTCTTGTTTACGCTGAGTAATGTCTTGAATAATACCTTCATAGTAAAGTAATGTTCCGTGACGATCGCGCACTGCTCTCGTATTTTCTTCCACCCAAATTATTGCGCCATTCTGTCGATAAATTTGATATTGAAAGTTTTTTACTTCATCCTGATTATCCAACAAATACTTTAAATGTTCTCGATCGCTATCATTGACAAAAATTTGTCGCTCGACCTCTTGCCTATTAGTAAGCATTTCCTCAGGAGAATTGTATCCATAGATAGAAGCCATGATTGGATTTACTTGGATGTATTGACCATCGGGAGTACACTGAAAAATCCCTTCTAGAGCATTTTCAAAGATACTGCGATAATTTTCTTCAGCAATCCGCAATTCTTCTACTTTTTGTTCTAAAGACGTATTCAATTTTTTTAATTCTTCATTTTGCTGTGCTAATTGTCGCTCTTGACGATAACTACGCAGAGCTTCTTTAACAGTCAAGACTAGGTCTGTTTCATCCCAAGGTTTAGCTATGTAACGATATAAATTAGCAGCGTTGACTGCATTACCTACCGCTTGGGCATTTGCTTGTCCAGTTAACATAACTGTTAAAATTTTAGGATGATGAGCGTGAACATCGATTAAAAGTTCATCTCCCTTCATTCTCGGCATAATCTGGTCAGAGATAATCAAGGCCACTTCCATCGCTTCTTCCTCAAATTCTTCCAGAATCTCTAAAGCTTCTTCTCCACTTTCCGCAGTTTCTATTTCATAGCCATCTTCCAAATTACGTCTTAACTGCTCTTTAATACTGTCTAAAATGGTTATTTCATCATCAACACATAGGATTACTAGGTTAGTCATCAGTTCCTCCTGATTAAAAATCATCAGCTTTCAGCTTTTTTGTGTTACTCTAAGTACATTCACTGGTCGGTTTTACGTCTTAAATAAGACAAGAAAATACAGCAATTATACTTAAGTTTGCGGAAAAAGTATTCAGTCCAGGGCAAATAATAGAAAAATCTCATGCTCTGCAACTTACCTGTCTGGTCAATAGAATTGGGGAATAGGGGTGAGGCAAGGCCTTGTTTCGACAGGAGTTGCTATATACGTGTATATATGTATTATGGTTCATGGTATCTCTTTAAAAAAAAATTTATAGTGTGAGGGTAATATCCTCATCCTCTTATAGTGAGGGATAAGAACGAGCAAGATAAGTACTTAAGCAAAATTAGTTGTATATTCCATTTTTCCCTAACACCTAACACCTAACACCTAATCCCGATCTCAACTATCCAATTAATTTTGCACAACTACTTAACTTAATAGTCATCGGTTTACAATTTAGACACACAATCTTCATTGTTGCTTTCGATAAATGTTATTGTTCGATAATTGGCAACTTCACTTGAAAGGTAGTACGTCCTGGTTGACTCTCTACTGTTATGTATCCTTGGTGTTTGTCGATAATTTTGCGGGCAATATCTAAGCCTAAACCACTTCCTTCTCCCATAGGTTTGGTGGTGAAAAAAGGCTGAAATATCTTATCCTTAATGTCTTCAGGAATACCCGAACCAGAATCAGTTATTTTGACAGTAATCTGTTCATTATCCTGTTCTAAGCTAATTTCTAGCTTGCCTTTGCCTTTCATTGCTTGAATAGCATTGTGGATTAAATTAGTCCACACTTGCATTAATTCATCAGGATAGCAAAATATTAATGGTAAAGATGGATAATTTCTAATTACTTCAATTCCCTGCTTAAGCTGATTGTGATAAAGTTCTAGTACTGTTTCTATTCCTTCGGTTATGTCTACCTGTTGTTTTTTTCCTGTGGGATCGTAACGGGCATAATTTTTGAGAGCGAAAACTACTTTAGAAGCTCGCTCTATAGCAATAATGGTATTGTTACTGTTACTGTGCAAACGAGCTAAATTGTAAGCAAGTTGCAAAATTAAATCTACATTGTCCGATTCGAGTAGAGGAAGAAAAGGATCGATATCTTGGTAAATGCCTATATCTGTGAGGATGTTAGTTATATATCTAGCCTTTTCGATACCTTTATCTTGTAAATGAGCGAGCAAATCACGCTTTAGTTTACGCTTCTGCCGAGAATTTATGGGAGATTCGCTGTTTAAGGATTTGGCTAAGAAAGCAAAGAAAAGGTCTTGTTCTTGAGAGGAAAGTCGGGGAAAAAGTTCCGGCATTTGTTCGAGAAACTCGGATAAAGCCTTGATGTTATTGTAGGAAGATGCCCGCATAACTCCCAAAGGCGTATTAATTTCGTGAGCTACCCCAGCTACTAGTTGCCCAAGAGCTACCATTTTTTCCGATTGGATCAATTTATTTTGAGCAGTTTTTAAATTTTCCAGAGCCTGAGAAAGTTCTAAAGTACGCTCAGTAACTTGAAGCTCTAGGGTACGATTATATTCTGCTAATAACTGTTCGGCTTTTTTCTGTTCGGTAATATCTTGAAAAGCATTGATTATATAAATTGTTTTTCCTTGCTCATTAGCAATAGAATTACTCCAACTTTCGACTAGAATAATTTTATTTTCTGAGTCATTAATCTTGTCCTGATGCTGTTGTCTTAGGGTCTCATTCCTGGCATGAGCATGATTGGATTTAGGAGTGATTTCAGCTACCATCCCACTAGCTCTTAACTCTTTTGCTCTTTGATTATTGTAATAGAGTTTTTCTCGATGATCGAGAACTTCAACTCCTACAGGTAACACTTCTAGAAATTGATGAATTTGTTGTTGATTAAGGCTTAATTGGTGAATAATTTGGGCATTAGCGATCGCGATCGCCACTTGGTTAGATAATAGTTGTAGGTTGGCTAAATGTTGGTCAGTAAAAACTGATTTGGGGCGATTATTTTCTAGATAAACAATAGCTTCTAGTTTACCGCGATCGCTTAAAGGAGCGCATAAAATTGCTTGGGGTTGTTTGGCTTGGAAGTAGGGATCGTCACTAAATTCAATCTCCTCAGTAAGATCGTTTAAACAGATTATCTTTTGATGTTTCGCCACCTTGTGAATAATAGATTTAGGTAGGCACTCAGCCATAACCCCAGACTGTAAAGCTAATCGGTTATTATCATCTACTCCCCTAACCGCTTCAATTAACCATTGCTCTTTAGACTCTAGAAGAATACACCCCCATTGTGCTTCGGTATTATCTCCGAGAATACTGAGGGAATTTAACAATAATTTATCTAGGGAAGTCTGTCTGGAGATCTCTTGATAAGCTTGGCTTAAAATTTTACAATCCACAATCTATTCTCAATTGGTACTAATTACAATAATCTTTTTATTAGTGTGAAGATCTCGACAGATAACTTAAAATACAAAGCCAATAACTGATATCTTTGTTCTTAAATTGCTCAATTGTAAAGTTTTACTGCATAATATTTTCGGTGTATGGTATTAAAATTCTGAATGAGACAAAGATTATCTAAATATTCTGCTAAGATTTTACAAACCACGTACGAGGATACCCGTACGTATAATTTCAGTATATTAGATAGCGTGTATTAAAAAATTATTCATACAGAGTTTAATTGAAGGATGAAAAAGCTTTACTCTAGCCATAAGGCTAGATGGTTCTATCTTATCTCAATCATTTTTTTATGTTTGATGACAATCGGGTTATGGAGATCTTCTCAACTACTAGAAAAGCCCAAGATTAATGAAAAACCAAAACCCATAGCCATTACTCTCAGTAGTGGAGCAATTGCGCCAATTCCTCTGGTCAGAAAATTAGATAGCCGCAAAGTAGAGCTAGGAGAAAAACTATTTAATGAACCTAAATTATCTAAAGATAATACGATTTCCTGCGCTTCCTGTCATGGTCTAGATACTGGAGGCACTGACCAATTAAAATTTTCTCGTGGTGTTAATAATGCCCTTGGCGTAGTGAATACACCCACAGTTTTTAATAGTGAATTTAATTTTAGAATGCATTGGAATGGCGTTGTTACCACTCTAGAAGAACAGATTGATAAGCCAGTTTACTCCCAGCGAGTAATGGCATCTAGTTGGCCAGAAATTGTGAGCAAGCTCCAGAAATCTCCGAAATACACTTCTCTGTTTGCTAAAGTCTACAAGGATGGGATCAACAGCGATAACATTAAAGACTCGATCGCTACCTATGAAAGGTCTTTATATACTCCCAACTCCCGTTTTGACAAATTTCTGCGGGGAGAACCAGACGCCCTCACCCCAGAAGAACAAGAAGGCTATAGTCGCTTTAAAGCCTATGGTTGTGTTAGCTGTCACCAAGGAATCAATATAGGTGGTAATTTATTCCAAACTTTTGGCTTATTTGGTAATTATTTTGAAGACCGTGGCAACGTCACTAAAGCTGATTTAGGACGTTTTAATGTTACTGGAAATGAAGAGGATCGTTACAAATTTAGAGTTTCCAGTCTGCGGAATATAGAAAAAACACCCCCATATTTTCACGATGGTACAGCAGAAACCCTAGAGAAAGCAGTAAAACTAATGGGTAAATATCAATTGGGACGGCAACTTTCAGAGGAAGATATTCAGCTAATTGTCAAATTTCTCAAAACTCTCACGGGAGAATATCAAGGAAGACCGTTATGAAAAAACACCGATGGTTTAAGATCGCCACAATCGTTAGTGCTGCTATTTTCTTGATTTTCTTGGTGTTCCAGAGTTTATCGATCGATCTAGAACATCATCAGCAGTACCAAACAGCTTTAGCTAATCAAAATGAGAGAAAAGCAATCATTAATCAAGAGTTACTCAAATCTAGATATGAGCTTTTTTTCTCCTACGATCCCTTAGTCAACCATTTGTCAAAACTACAAGCAACTCAAGCAGAGCTTACCACAATTCCCAACTTTATTCGAGGGGAAAATCGTAGTAGTTTCCAGCAAGTAGTAGCAAAAAGTTCACAAGCTATAGAGCAAACAGAAATGTTGATCGAGGATTTTAAAAGCCAGAATTCCGCTTTTAAAAACTCCCTCCGCTATTTACCTTCTTTGGTTTCTGAGATCGCTAACAAAAACTATGCTCAAAATAAACAGCCAAATGTATCAGCTTCTCTAGATGAGCTAGTACAAAACATACTTTTGTATAATCTTACTTCTAGTGAAGATTTAACTTCTTCTGTCAAAGCAACGATCGAAAAACTGCAAAACATAAGAGAAAGCAATATTAGCGAGGAAGAAAGTTTTCTCATTAACTTAGCCAATCGCCATGCAGAAATAATTCTTAGCTATAAACCAAGAATAGATAAACTAACACAACAAATACTAGGATTACTCAATCCCCAACAAAGTGAAGAACTAGATAAAGCTTATTATTCCTATTATCAAAAAGCAGTAAATAAAGCTAATATATATCGCCATTTTGCCTATGCATGGTCTTTAATTTTACTGGGGTGGATTTCTTATTTAGCAACTAGCCGAACTCTGCAATTATTGCAAAAAAGCCAAAGAGCAGAGTTAGCTTTGCAAAAAATGAATGAAGATCTAGAAGCTAAAGTAAAAGAACGGACTGCTCAACTAAGCGAGCTTTGGGCGCAGGAATGTCTTTCCGAAAAAAAACAACGCCGAGAAAAAGAAAAATTACAGCAAAGAGTAAGAGAGTTGGGCACAGAAATAGCCTCTGTAAGTCAGGGAGATCTTACTATCCGCGCCAGAGTAACTGAAGATGAGATCGGCACAATAGCAGAATTTTATAATTTCACTCTGGAAAATCTACGGCAGATCATTGTTCAGGTACAAATCGTAGTGCAAAAAGTAGTCAGTAACATTAAAAGTAATGAAATTGCCATCCAGAAGTTATCTGAAGATAATGATGATCAGAGAGAAGGTATTACCCTAGCAAGAGAAACTATTCAAGCTATGGCAAACTCCATCCATACCATTGCTGCGAAAGCAGTACGGGTAGAATCTCTGATTACACCAATGATGCCCACTGGGGAACCAGGAGCAGTCTTAATCAACCATAATGTAGAAGAAATACTCTCAATTCCGAATATAACTGCCAATATAGACGAAAAAATCCAACTTTTGCAGACTTGTTCCCACAAAATTGCTCGACTTACGGAGATAATCCATCAAGTTACTTTTCAAACTAACGGTGTAAGCGTACACTTGGCTAATGAAGAATCTCGAATTAGTGATGATGCCCAAAACTTATCTTTAATTTTTGATAAATCTCTTAGACATACCTCGAGACAAGCTAATGAAGAAATTGAAAAGTTGATTGCAGAAATTCAGGCGGGCATTAATGAAGTAGTTATCACGATGAATGAGAGTACTAATGAGGCTAAAACTCAGACTCAGATGATACAGGCAACTCGCCAAAATCTTGCTCAAATAGCTGCGATGAGTACTCAGATTAACCATTTAGTAAATTCGATCGCTCTTTCTGCTTCTGAGCAATCTCAAGCTAGTGCCAGAGTAAATGAGATTTTGGAAAGAGTAACTACCATGTCTACAAAAACTTCTATTTCGGCGACAGATGTGGCAACTTCATTTAAGAAACTGCTCACAGTTACCCAACAACTGCAAGATCGTGTTAGTCAATTCAAGGTTAATTAACAAGAAATCCCACTGTCTGACGACGTGGGATGAGCTTAATCAAAAAGATGAAATTAGGCTAGCAATCTATTCAGCTAGTTCTATTTGATCGAGACGAAACCAAATATTAGGGGTAGGAACGTAAAATTTAACGAGAGCATATTCATCGTTCATGTCGACAATTTCTCCCTTACTATCAAAAATATAGTTAGGAAAGCGGTTGTCGCTAGCTTTTGCTTCTAGACTACCTTCTAGTTTCTCTTTTACTGCTCGTACTAGCGCACCTTTTTTAATTTTTCCTGCCATAATCTATTTCTCTAAAAACGTTATCTATAATCTCCTCTAAATTGTAGACTAACAACTTGCTTAAGTAGTTGTGCCAAATTAATTTCTTGGGTAATTAATTTTATTTAGATGCCAAGAGAACCTCTTAACCAGTATTGCGCATACCTGCTGCGATCCCGTTGATGGTTAACATCGCTCCTCTGAGTAACTCTTCTTTACTAAAGCGGAAGTGAACTACATTAGATTGTTCATGCTGGCGTAATCTTTTGATGAGGGAAACTTGCAAAAAGCCTAGAGGAACAATAGTACCATTTCTTAATTGAACAGAACGTTGCAATTCGGGGTCGTCATCGAGCAGATTTTTTCGGTTATTAATTTGCAAAACTAACTCTTTGGTTAAATTATATTCCTGAGTAATTTGCTCAAATAAACGGAGAAAACGCTCTCGATCTTCTGGCTTAGATAACTCGTTGATATAATGGGCTGCAATTTGCAAATCAACTTTAGCCAGGGTCATCTCTACTTTAGAAATAACCATTTTGAAAAAGGGCCATTTGAAAGAGAAGTAGCGCAACAAATTCAAGTTTTTCTCTGGTTCTTGTTCGAGGAATTCTTGGAGGGCTGTACCTACTCCATACCAGGCAGGTAAGAGAAAACGGCTTTGTGTCCAACTGAAGACCCAAGGAATGGCTCGAAGACTACTGATATCCTTTTTCTTGTTTTGCTCTTTATTCGCTTTTCCTGGACGTTTAGAAGGACGAGAACCGATTTGTAGTTGACTAATTACATCAATAGGGGTAACAGACAAAAAGAAATCGACAAAGTCTGGTTGTTCATAAACAAGAGAACGATAAGCAGTTCTAGAGCGCACTGCCAACTCTTCCATAATCTCATTCCAGGGTTCGACGCGATCGAAACCACTACCAAGTAAACTAGACTGAATAACTGCGGTAGCAATAGTTTCTAAGTTATATAAAGCTAATTCAGGTAAGGAATATTTAGAGGCAAGGACTTCTCCTTGTTCGGTAATTTTAATTCGGCCTTGGATGGTATCAGTCGGTTGGGCCAAGATCGCTGCATAAGCAGGTCCTCCACCCCGTCCGACAGAACCACCACGACCGTGGAAAATACGGAGGGAAATGCCATACTCAGAGGCTACTTTTTGCAGAGTTTTCTGGGCTTTATGAATTTCCCAATTACTGCTTAAGAAACCAGAATCTTTGTTACTGTCGGAATAACCTAACATTACTTCTTGTAAGTTAGCTGGTTCGATTGGTAGTTCCTCAAGCTTGCCTTCTAGCTCTTTGCCCTGTAATTGCTCTAGTCGATCGTATCCACCAGCCAAAGCTGCTCGATAGAGAGGCAACTCGAATAAATCCCGCATCACTGAGGGGGCGCGTTTAAGGTCATCTACGGTTTCAAACAGAGGAACAATTCTCAGGGTGGTACGACTAGTGGCAGGGTCGTATAGTCCCGCTTCTTGTGCCAACAACATTACTTCTAACACATCGCTGACATGATTAGTCATACTGATAATGTAGGTTTTACAAATACTCAAGCCAAACTCTTGTTGCAGTTTCCGCAGCATCCGCAAAGTTTCGATTATTTCACAGGTAGATTCGGAAAAAGGCATTTCTGCAGGAATTAGAGGGCGACGGGTACGTAATTCCTGAACTAACCACTGGACTTTTTTCCTTTCTGAGAGTTGGCTATAAGGTTGAGGTAATATTTGTAGATATTCGGCTATTTCTTCGATGGCATCGGAGTGGCGAGAGGATTCTTGGCGAAAATCTAACTGAGTCAGAACAAAACCATAAACTTCTGCTTGGCAAACCAGATTATCTAATTCGCGACAGTGCAAGCTGGTTTCTGCTAGACTCTTTTGAATAAGTTTTAATTCGGCTAAAAATTCCTCTCCTGAACTGTAGATATTATTACTAACTAGTTCACTAACTCCCTGTCTAGTTTCTGCTTGAGCTAGCAGTTGATTACGCTCGTAAGTATTTTTTAATCTTTGTTCAACATAAGCTAATTTCAGGCGATAGGGTTCTTGACGATAGCGAATTGCCAAGCCATCGTAGATTTCTGGCATTTGCTGTCGGTCTTTTTCCAAGGAATCTAGTAAATCTGGTAGTACCTTACTCCAATGAAGAGACAAGCTTAATAATTCTCTTAGTTGTTCGATCGATTGAATATATTTAGCTAAAACTATCCCTCTTTGGTAACAAGCTGTTTCCCAGGTAACTTGAGGGGTTACAAAGGGGTTTCCATCTCGGTCTGCTCCTACCCAAGAACCAAAGTAACAAAAGTTATTTTTGGGTAGAGATAGCCAGGGGAATGATTGTCCTAAAGCTTGTCTAAGACGAGAAGCCAATTGAGGAAGAGCATCAAACAAAACTTCTTGGAAATAATGAAGAGCATAATCTACTTCATCTAGAACTTTTGGTTTAAATTGGTGTAATTCATCAGTACGCCACCACAAACGAATCTCTTCAGTTAGTTGATTGGTAACTTCTTCTAATTCCCAAGAGTTGGTCAAGCCAAGTTCTCGTACAGCCTCTTCTGCACTGTCCAATTTTCGCAGAATACGGGAGATACGCCGTTGTTTTTTGCGAATAGTGTGACGCACAATTTCCGTAGGGTGGGCAGTAAAAACTAAACGAATATCCAATTGCTCTAGCAATCGCTGGATCATTCGGGGTGGCATATTAACATTTTTTAAATAGGGGAATAACCACTGAAATGTTCCTGCTTGAGCAAGATGATTACTTCCTTCTGACCAACTATTTTCTAGCTGTTCTGCCCCAGGAACAACCGTATTTGAGTCATGATGTTTTAAATGATTGCCATTGCCATTGGCGTTTTCTGTTGATTTTTGCGCCTGATATATTACCCTTCTAGATAGTTTTTGATCTCTTTGTTCATAATGCTGTTCAACAATATTAATTAGTTGGAAATAAAGCGCGAAGGCGCGAGCTGCTTGAATGGCATCATTTAGACTTAATTTTCCAATTAGATCGGTTACTGAGGATTTTGGGGAGTCATTGACTAGAGCTTGCCCTTCAGGGGTAGAAATAGCCCTCATTTGTTTGAGTAAATCGACCATTTCTTGTCCACACTCAGAACACAGCACCAACTCCCACAAATCTTCTACCAACTTGAGTCGATGGCGTAAGAGAAGATGAGAGGCAGAAAACATACTCACTGTCGATGGGGAAGATTGAAGAAGCGAACTCATAGATACCTCAGGCAATTTGTGATCAAAGACGCTAATGTCTAACTTTAAAGCTATTTGGCGGTCAAAAGATATTAATTTCGATGTACAGCTAGCTGTTTCATCCTTAAACCGAAATATATAGAATGATTTTATTAAAAATATTAAAGATTAAGATAAATTTAAGCAGCGTTAATATTTACTCAATACAAAGCCTGTCAAGAACTAGAGTAAAAGTAGAGAAAACTAATAGGGCTGGTTTTTAAAATTCCCTTTTTAAGTTAAAATTCGCTTACCCAATCTAATCCTCAAAGTCGGGAAAGTGAAGTATGGGTAAACGAGTAGAACGAAACAATTCTTCACTTGCTTCACCTAATTCAATCAGAGTTTCTGTAAAAATTTGTAAAGCAAGAAGACTCAAGATAAACGGACTAGTTACTAAACTTAATCCTAAACTGGAAACTAAAGTAACAGCACTGCTGGATTTCATTGGACTAGATTAATAAAACTACCTTAAGTTTAGTCTCTCATAATTTGAAGACTAGGTAACTTCATGTTAAATCTAAATTAATATCTGCGGGAAGTGGTTGAGAATTTTCTTCAGCAGAGGGTACTCTTTTAAATTTAACAATGGGTAAGTTAGCAATCAAAGCGGTCATCCGATCGCTATTTTCTAAAGCTATTTCCATCTCATCTTTATTTACCTCAACGTATCGAGCTACTACGGCTAAAATCTCTTCGCGCATACGATTAATCATCACGGGATTAACGTTAGCTCGATCGTGGGCCAGTATTAACTGTAGGCGACGCTTCGCCTCTTCTCGGCTATTTTTATTAGTATTCCAGGGAAAAATCATTTCCATAAGTTCACTTAATTCGCTAATCATAATTTCCACATTCCACAAGTTAAACAAATCAATACAGTCAACTAAATATAGATACTTCTCTCTATAAGATTCACTATTTGGTTAAACATTAGATTGCCCAAAATTTTAACCACCAAAAATACGACGAATACGAGTCAGGATATTATTTTGCTCTGCCATCAGATCGAGGAAAGGAACTTTCTCTCCTTGCAATCGCCTAGCAATATTCGTAAACGAGAGTGCAGGGAGAGAATAATCTTCCCCCATTACTAAGGGTTCGCCTTTGTTGGTTGCCACAATTACTTTTTCATCATCGGGAACAACCCCGACTAGAGGAACAGCCAGTAACTCTAGCACATCTTCTACACTCATCATTTTGTTGGTTTGCACCATTTCTGGTCGAACTCGATTGATAATCAGACGGATATTATGGATGCCTTCTGCTTCGAGTAAGCCAATAACTCTGTCTGCATCTCGTACCGCAGCCACTTCAGGAGTAGTAACAATTACTGATTCTGTTGCTGCTGCGATCGCATTGCGAAAACCCATTTCAATTCCAGCTGGACTATCAATGAGAATATAATCATAGCCTTTTGTTAAGGCAGATATTATTTTCTTCATCTGTTCTGGCTGTACCGATTCTTTATTGCGATTTTGGGCTGCTGGTAACAAGACCAATCCTTTGAGGCGTTTATCTTTAACTAGAGCCTGAGCTAAGCGACATTCTCCTGCCAACACATCCAAAGCTGTATAAACAACTCGCTCTTCTAAACCCAATAACAGGTCTAAGTTTCTCAGTCCAAAGTCGGCATCGATTAAAGCAACAGTACAGCCCAATTGGGCTAGTGCTGCTCCTAAATTAGAAGTAACAGTGGTCTTACCCACTCCTCCTTTCCCAGAAGTGACAACAATTATGCGACTCATATTTTATTTTTAATTTCAGTTTTACTATATTTATTTGCGATTTGTTTGTGGAGAATCAGCCCAGCCTCCTAGTTCCGTGGAAAAAGAATGGGTTTTAGCAAAATCGATCGCCTGGCTGAGACGAATACCATCTGAAGCTACATAAGCTATCTCAGGTTCAAAAGCTTGAGGTGGAGACTTAGGAGCGCGAGCTACTACGTCGGCAATACGCAATTGAGTAGGCTCCATCTGTAATGCCAGAATGCGGGCTTGACGACTACCTTTAGCCCCTGCATGAGCAATACCCCTTAATCTACCCCAGATAAAGATATCTCCAGCAGCAATTATAAGCCCTCCTGGATTTAAATCGCCAAGGACGACTACTGTACCTGGATGGCGAACTTCGACTCCAGAACGAACTGTATTTTGTAGATACAGGGGATCTGCTAGAGATTGAGGTTTGGTTTGGCCCTCAGGGGAATCGCTCAAAGTTGCATCTAGGACTTTTTGCTCTACTGAATAACCAGCAGTAGCAGCAGCCACTGCTGTTTGTCTTCTGCTAGTACATACTTTTTCTAAACATAAGTTAACCTCACTTAAAGTTTCCGCAATAGTTTGCAATTGTCTAACATCGAGTAGTTGATCTTTAGCCAGCAAAGATACGAATGTTCCTGCTTGCCAAGATTGCTCTCTAGCTTGTAGACGATGTTTAAGTTCCTGCCATATTTCTGACCAGGGCATATTCAACACCATTTCTTCTTCGGATGGTAAAACCAATAAGATCCGTTCGCTCTCATTTTTTAAATAAACTTGAGAGTAGCTATTGACGATCAGTGGTGATGTAGTATTATCATCATCTAAAGAAAGGGATTTGTCATCCGCCGAAAAAGTTGTGTCGGAACTCATGCAACTATCTACTTAACTACAGCAGGTCTTTTGACTCAAGCACATCCTAACCTAGTTAAGCCTAATTAATAATTAGGAATTTCTTAAGCATTGCCAAACTTCAACTAAACTACCTATTTGACCCACATTACCTGGAAATAGGACTACGGGTAAGTTAGGGAAATGGGGATGGTCGGCGGGAGTACGCACAATCGAGCATCCAGGGATAATCTGTCCTAGGAGTCTGGCGGTGGTTAAGTTTAATCCTTCGCTCAAGACATCGTTAGAAGTAATACCCCCTTTACTAACCAGAAAGCCGATTTGTGGAGGTAATCCCTTCACTATATCCATCAGCAGGGCAGAAACAGCACTACCAAAATCGAGGCGTTGCTGAATATCCGTAAAACTGAGTTCTTGACGACTAGTGTAAACAACAGGAGTTTGACCCTTAACAAAAGCTTGATGAACTGATTGGAGAATCTCTTGCAATAAATCGTTACGTTGAGTGGGAAAATCTCTTAACCGAATTACGTTAACTTCTATACCTGCGATCCCCGATTCTTGGAGCAATCTCTCTAGCTGTTGAGTGGTTTTACGTACATGAGAGCCAACAATAAATACTCCAGGCTCTTGAGTTGGTTTATAGCTTGCCATTTTCTCTGGCGGAGTAGGTTGTGAACCTAGTTGAGCCAGGGAAGTAATGAGACTGGCAGCAGAACGAAAGAGAAAACGTTTGCCTATAGCTGCGGTACTTAAAACATCTTCGGCGAAGCGATCGAAGTCTGCTTGGGTTTCCCCATCTACCACCACACATCTATTATCTACTAAATTGAGGAGGCGCGAGCGAACACCCTGGCGAATATCAGCTAAAGTAAATCTGGCTACTGCTGTGGAGGAAATTCTCCCTTTAGTTTTTTCGGCAACGTAATCGGGTAGATAGCTATGACTATAAGCAAATACAGAATCTTGAGCAAATTCGGTTTGATGAACTGGAGTTCGGACTCCATCCACCAACAGATAATGGACACTATCGATAGTTACACGTCCCCCTTCAAAAAAAGCAGGAGTGAGAAAATGAGCATCAAAACTACCTAATTCTGACTCAATTACATCAGTTTCGATGGGATAATGACCACGTAAAGTAGAATCAGAACGACTAACAACTAAAAAATCAGCAATTTCTTCTGCTGCTATGGCTACTTTGAGATTTTGACATACTTCTTTGGTTATTGCTCCTGCTTTTTCTGGGGTTACGGCTCTAGTATTAGTCAAAATAAAAAAAATTGGCACTTCATCGGATAATGCCAATCTTAGAGTTGCTACATCCCAACGCATTAAGAGCAAACAACTGTGTACAGTTTGAGAACCTGTCGGATCGTCATCAAGAACAATAATTTTAGGTTGATTAGACTTCATAACTTCAAGAACTTTAAACTACAGAATATACACTGTTAACTAAATATTTTTCTCCCTCAAAATGTCTCCTTAAAAAAGATGCAGAATATAGAAAACCTTTACATTTTCTCATCTTTTCTGTAAAGTACGGTATCAATTTTCATAACTAATCATAAATATTTTCTACAAAACACAATCTGTAGGCTAGAATTGCTGAACACTAAATCAATTTAAGTAAGCAATAAACATTTAAGGGTTCTGGTATTGCCTAACCTATACTTGATAACTGATACTTTGCTCTGAGGAAGCTAATCGTGCTTATTCCGCTTGACTACTACAGAATTTTAGGGGTACCCATTCAAGCTACAGATGAACAAATCGCTCAGGCTTATCACGATCGTGAACGGCAAAAGCCTCGTCGTGAGTATAGCGAAATGGCGATCGCTGTTCGTAAAGAGATTCTCACTCAAGCTTATAAAGTCTTATATTCTCCTTTAAAACGAACAGAATATGACAATAAATTTCTCCAAACCAAAGTTACAGAAAGCTTATCAGAAAATCAAGCTCAAAAAGTAGAGCAAAAAATTAAGCCGTCAGTTAGTAATCCAGCGATTGAAGTGTCATCAACAGAGGTTGTTGGTGCTTTGTTAATTCTGCAAGAACTAGGAGAATATGAATTAGTCTTAAGGTCGGGAATCGCTTATTTAAATAGTGCTGATTTTACCTCTCTCAAAGGTAAACATGATAGTCGAGTCGCCTTAACTATCAAAGAAGATACTACCTTGACTTTGGCATTAGCCTATCTCGAACTAGGTCGAGAACAATGGCAAAAAGGAGAATATGAAAATGCTGCTCTCTCAGGAGAGATGGGATATAATTTGCTAATCGAAGATAATTTATATCCTAGTGTGCAGTCAGAAATTGAAACAGACTTACATAAACTAAGACCTTACCGGATCTTAGAGTTGATGAATAATGGTGAGCATCAACCAGAACAAAAAGCCAAGGCGTTTCAACTGCTTAAAGAAATGCTCAACCAGCGTCAGGGCATAGAAGGACAAGGAATAGATCATTCTGGCTTGAATTTTGAACAATTCCTTTGTTTTATTCAGCAGTTAAGACAACATCTAACCGCTACTGAACAACAAGAACTATTTGAAGCAGAAGCTAAACGTCCTTCTGCCGTCGCCACTTACTTGGCAGTTTATACGTTACTTGCCAAAGGATTCGCTACTAAAGAGCCTCGTTGGATTGTGAAAGGGCAACAAATGCTCCAAACTTTAAGTAAACGAGAAGATGTAGCCTGGGAACAAGCAATATGTGCTTTACTTCTGGGTCAAACCCAGGAAGCTAATCTAGCTCTGCAAAAAACTAGAGAAGAAAAAATCTTAAAACTGATTCAGCAGCATTCTCAAGAGTCTCCAGATTTATTGCCTGGTTTATGTTTCTATGGAGAAAAATGGCTACACCAGGAAGTATTATCTCAATTTCGCGATTTAGCTAATTGTAAACTTACTTTAAAAGAATATTTTGCCGATAGAAAGGTACAAGCTTATTTAGAAAAGCTATATCCAACTGCTAAATCGCCCAAGTCTATTGCTGAATCTCAACCAGAAAAACAAGTTCGGCACAAAGAAGAGTCTGGACTTAGTCGCTTTTTTGGTTGGAGTAAAAAACCTGCCGTTAAAAAAGTACAGACAACTCCCAAAGTTGGTCAATATCCTCTAGTGGAATCAAAAGAATTAGCTGGGGTAGGGGTAGTAGGTAGCAATGGCTCAACTGCTACTTTACCCAGAATAAATACTCATAGTTCTCCTGTATCCTCTAGACCATCTACTCCACCAGTTGGTAGACACGGACATCATGTTAACCCAGGGCATTCATCACTACCAGGAAATCTCTCTCCTAGAAATACTGCTCCTCCTTATCATCGCTCGCCTGTGCGGAAAAGCAAAAGTAAGGGTTTGCTGAATTCCCCAGCTAGATATGCCTTATTGTTTATCTCCATGATTTGGGGCATAGGGGTTTTAGGATTTGTATTCACCAACAAAATGCTCAAACCTTCTGCTCAAACAGCTAAACCGTCAGCAGATGTAGCTGCTAAAGTAAGTGAACCTCAAGTCCAATCACCACCGTCTGCCGAGAAGAAAGCAACTCAGCCAGCCAAATCAAAAGGGATGAATGAAACTATTGCTAAACAGGCGATCGAAAAGTGGTTAGAGAGCAAATCAGCAGCGATGGGATCGGAACATAAAGTTGAGGCATTAAACAGTATTTTAGTCTCATCTTTGTTATCAACCTGGCGTGAGCGCGCTCTTCACTATAAGCAAACTAAAGAATACAGAGAATACCAACATGCGGTTAAAGTTCGCTCAGTCAATTTTGATGAACAAAAACCTAACCAAGCAGTAGTAGAAGCCGAAGTTAGAGAAAAAGCAGACCATCATCAAGGCGGAAAATTAATTCCAGCCAAATCTTATGATGAAAATTTACTAGTGCGTTATCATCTGCTGCGCCAAGGAGATAAATGGTTTATTAACAAGTCTGCCGTGGTAAAAACTTTGTAAGTGGTGATTAGTTATTGGTTATTGGTTATTATTTATTAGTCACTAGTCATTGGTTCTTTTTACTCGCTACTTGCTACTTCCTACTTTCTACTTACTACTCCCTACTTTATAAACATGCCTCAAGAAAGTCCTGTTAAATTGTCTGAAGAAGAAGCTCAAGAACTTATGCGCTCGCTCCTTCATAAGGAAGGTTCTTGGGTAGAATGGGGAAAAAATTGTCAGCAACTACAAAAAGCAGGTTACACTGCACAGAACATTTTTGAATCAACTGGCTTTCAAGCTAGTCAGCAAAATTTAGTAATTGTAGCTGCTCAAGTCTATAACAGCATTGCTCAAGCAGATTTAGCCGAAGAAGTATTACAGTATTTTCGAGGTCCTCGTAGCGATGTTTTGCATGAATTTCGTATTCTTAATCAGGAACAAAGAGCAGCAGCAGCACAACTAGCTTATGATAAAAAAATCGATATAGACGGAGCGCATCAAGTTGCCAGGGCAGTTAAAGATTTTTCTCGTCTATCTCAATTACCCGCAGGTTTTGCTAACCATCCTGGGGATGCCGTAGCTTATCTCTGTTGGAAGAATGCTCGTCAGAAAAAAGATTTACAAGCTCGATCGCGCCTGATTGCTCAGGGTTTGAAATTTGCTCATTCTCAGACAGCTAGAGAAAGTATTGAAAAGCTACTGAGCGATTTTACCGTTGTTCCTAGCCAGATTGCTCCTTTACTGCCAATTTATCGTCTAGAATCTGAAAATGAGTTACCCTGCAT
Organism: Xenococcaceae cyanobacterium; assembly: GCA_051439345.1. Lineage (GTDB taxonomy): Bacteria > Cyanobacteriota > Cyanobacteriia > Cyanobacteriales > Xenococcaceae > JASJDJ01. The sequence goes on along the minus strand of JBFRWE010000131.1, from coordinate 392 downwards.
TATTCCTTTGGCTGGTTCTTTTCCTCTTACTCGTCAAGAGATAGAAACGGTTGCTCAGATTACGGCAGAAGAACCTTTCGGCAACATCCAAGTTACTGGTGGTGGTGCTTTTGTACCAGTTCCTGGTTGGCAAGCAATTCTCAAAGCAACCGATCCCGTCGGTTATTTTGCTCCGAGCGATCGCTTACCGATATCTATTTCAGGCAAAGTAGAGCAGGTATTAGTAATTATCGATCGAGCTAGTCAGAAATGGGATGTTAATAGTTATTTTTTGGTAGAAGCAGAAGACAAACTAGAATTGCAGTGGTTTGAAGAAGTTCCCGATTTAGATATTATCGGTCAATTGGTTTTGATCATGCGACCTAAGAGAATTTTAGATGAGAATAATATTA
>JBFRWE010000130.1:0-4293 GCA_051439345.1 Xenococcaceae cyanobacterium | reverse complement strand
TTCTATTTTTTTGTTTATTTTTAATTATTTTACCAATATTTTATTTCCGTGTTCGTCGGGGCCATCCCCCACACGCCCCTACAGTAGTTATTAATACATCTGCGGTTTGGAAGATTTTTGATCAAGCAGAAACTGTTTCAGAACATTATTGGTAATCTGAGAAATATTATTTTTGTAGTTATTGTCAGGTAAACTCCCACAAAAAGTAATAGAACCAACAGAGAAGACAGCACCCCCACAGGGTGTTTGGTAATACACCATATCCGCTCGAATTAATTTAGATGCTGGCTCTCCCGCTCGATTAGAAACGTGAGTAAGTTGTTCTTCGTGGACGAGGATAAAATTTTGATTATGCCCTTCAGAACTAGCTAAAATAATTGCCTCTTCAGGAGTACCTAAAGAATAATCTAGGCGATCGAGTTCGTAACCCGCAGCCCCACCTCCAATTAAACCGAAATCACCGAGTATTTCATCCTCTACACCTGCAAAAATCCACGCCACCCTAGAATATTGAACATCTATTTGACGACGATAAAAGCTTCCTTCCATAAAGCCTTGAGCGGAAAATCCTACTCCTACAAGCTTTTGAGGTGGGCGATTGTTATTTCTCCATAAACCGCCGTAACTGCCATCAAAGCTATGATAATATTCTCCAGGCTCAGCAGCCCAGGCCCTTATACCACCTTCTGCCCGACGAACTTCATAAACCCCTTCTAAATCGCGATGAGGAGCAATGCGCCAATAAAATCCGTTACCTCCTAAATACATTAACCGCCCACCACTAGAAATATAACTTTGAAGCGCGTCCAGGGTTTGTTTCGTCTGATACTCAGGATGGGTAGTAGTAAGCACTACTTTGTAGGGTGCGATCGCCTTTATTCCCTCTTTATGCAAATCTTCATCCGTAATTACATCAAACTTATGTCCCATTGCTTCCAACCAGTCGAAGAGATGGGTATCAGCAGGAAAATGACGTAAGCCCGATCCTGGGTATTCGGGAATCGAGATAAACCCAGACCGCATATTCATAAGCGGTCGTAGTCGTGAACTATAGCAAATCCCACTACCATCAGTATGAAAATTATAAGTAGAAAGTCCATATTCAGGATGCTCATCTGGTGTCCAAGGTCTTGCTTGCCAATCATTTACTCGTTGTCGATAAACTTCATTGGTGTTTCCCCGTGCATGATTGCCATACATAATATAGGTGAAAGTAGGAATTAAAACGCAGATCTCCGATTGTGGTTCACCTAGTTTAGGTACAACAAAAAAAGGAATCATGTCTTCTGCATCTCCGCACTGGAGACGAGCAGCATAAACACCACTACGCATATTTGGAGGGACGGTAAAACTAAAATCCGTTTCCCAACCACAATCATAGATATCATCGTCGTGGAAATGAATTGCACCGTATTGTTCGGGTGCGTGTCGCCAACACATTTCCTCTCCAGACCAATTAGAACCTCTTACTCCCCGTGTCGGTAAATTAACTAGATTTCCATGCAGTTTATTGCTCCCCAAATCGATAATGCGAGTACCTTTCATATCCTGGGAAAAGTCCCAAGCTGCCACAATCCGATCGACTGAATTTTCTAATGCTATTTGCCCAATATTTGTTCGATCGACAGCTTCATTTAAGATACAAGGCTTTTCTATTTTGCCATTAAAATGTTTCTGAACAGGCGTTCCACCCATACCAGCAATTAGTAGAGCATTATTAGTTTTTAATTGTGGTCTAAATTCAACTTTAATTGAGTTGCTCGCTTCATTATCGATCGAATGACTGGATTCTAGATTCAATTGTCCGACAGATAAAATGTGACTTTCTGAATCAAATGCTGCCCATCCCCGATACCAAGTGCGAGGACGTAATTTTTGACCTGTGGAAACTTGAGTATAATTTCCTTGTCCATCTCCAACCCTTACGCTTAAACAGCCAGCAACATTAGTAATGAATGCCACTCCTGCTTCAATATTAGGATTGTATTTACAGATTATTCCTTGCTCACCTTTTTCTGGTGTCGAAGACCATATATTTGCAATAAAAGTGAAACTGGAAAGTTGACTGATAATCCCTCGATCGTCGATAGTTGCATAAGAACCCAAATAAACAGATTGCGATCGAGATCGATAAGAACCAGAAAAACTTGCTGGTATTTCTTCTTCTCGAATACCAGGACTATCGGGATTAGGATCTCCACAAATCACCCGCACAAGTTTGGCTTGATAAGGTTCTTGTCCACTACTACTGACCTGAAAATTAATAGTCATTCCAGGAGCAACTGATAAGCGATCACTATATCCAATCAGAGGAATCATTGTGAAAAGGTTTTAGGTATTAGCTTAAGTTTTTTTTGAGACTTGCTCCAGTACGCCCTGTAACCAACCAAAAAAATGAACGAAAGCTATCTCTAAAAATTTCTATTTTAGGCTCAAATTTTTCTTTAGAAGGAACAGGAAGAGGAGTAAAAGTAATACCCTGACTGCCAAGAACTATTGTAGCGATCGCTTTTGCTCTGGACATATGAAAACTAGATGTGATTAGATAAATGTGCTTAATATTTTCTTGCTTAAAGTCCTTCACTAAAGTAGTGAAGTTAGTTACTGTATCTACTGCACGACGGTCTAGATGTACGCGCTGTTTAGCAATTCCTGCTGTTTGGAAAATTTGCTGTGCTTGTTCAATGGGAATTCCCGTAGAAACCCAGATATCTAAAGAGGGATTGATTTGGGCAAATTGTGCCGTAAATATTTCTCGATCTGGACTACCACCAAGAGTAAGGATAGCTTGAGGATAGGGTGCTTGATAATGAGCGATCGCCAACCTCATCGGAATTATAATTAAAGAAAAACTAATCAAGCTAATCAAAAATAGTAAAATAAATCGATATTTAAAAATAAAAATATTCATCTTGCTCTAGGTTAACTGCAATTGTATTTGTAGTTAAATTGTGTTTCTTGTTCAAAAAAAATATTAGTGCTTACTTTAATATTTCCCAGATTTATTAAGAAATATAAACTAACTTGTTTAGTAAAGCGATCGCTCTTTTGAGGTATTATTCATGTCAGACTTACCCTTACCGATTTCCCTTCCTCCAACTCAAGACGAATTGCCCTGCGATGATGGTATCCCAATGGAAACATGGCGACACAAGTTACAAATGGATTTATTGACTGAGCCTTTGAATAAATGGTTGGAAGGGCAAGATGCTTTTGCTGGTGGGAACATGTTTCTCTATTACAGTTTGGCTCAAGTCAAAAACCAAGACTTTAAAGGCCCTGACGTATTTGTGGTTTTAGATGTTCCTTGGCGAGAGCGCAAAAGCTGGGTAGTTTGGGAAGAAGGAAAAGCTCCAGATGTCATTATCGAATTACTTTCAGACAGTACCAAAAAGACTGATAAAAACGAGAAAAAACTAATTTATCAAAATCAAGTTCGCGTACCAGAATACTATTGGTACGATCCCTTTAATGCTGAAGATTTAGCAGGATTTGTATTACAGGGCAAGGAGTATGTAGCTTTACCTTTTGATGAGGATAATAATCTAACTAGTCCTAGTTTAAGTTTAAAGCTAGTGCGATGGCAGGGTAGTTATCATCGAGTCGAGACGATGTGGTTACGCTGGGCAAATTTAGAAGGAGAATTATTACCTACAGAGGAAGAGAGAACCATACAAGCACAGCAGCAAGCTCAACAAGAAAGACAAAGAGCAGAACTTTTAGCAGCAAGATTACGAGAAGCTGGAATCGATCCAGATTCTATTACCGATCTAAATTTATAGGCAGGATGATTTTATTTAGATTCTTCTAGCAAACGAATTGACAAAATAATCTCGGCTAAAGTGCGTTGAAAGGCATAATACCAGCCAGCCCAACCATCAAAAACTCCTCTTTTAAGCACTAGACAGTAGAAAAAAACCACAAAAGGAGCAAATATTTTTTGTTGTCGAATGCGATCGCTTAAGCTTAACTCTGTCGAGGGTGTATTTTGTAATTTTTTCGCTTCAATAATCATGTAACGATCTTGCGCCCATAACCAGCGAGTAAAAGACTTGCGATCGTCATGGAAAATATAACTAGTTAACATCGCAGACTTACCTTTTACTTTGAGTAATTGGGTATGTCCGTCATCAATATAAATAGCTTTTTGTCTCCTAAATAAAACTTGACGAGGAGGAAGAATAGAGCCTCTTAGGGGTTTGCCAAAAACACAATATTTAAAGGGAGCAAAGTAGCCATCACTAGCACTTTCTGGCGATAAATTGCTAATTTCGGCAATTAATTCATCAGTCA
>JBFRWE010000129.1:0-16350 GCA_051439345.1 Xenococcaceae cyanobacterium | reverse complement strand
AGAGATTAAAGTAGTCAAAAGTGAAGAAACTCTAGATTTAGGTCAAGGTCATATCCTCGAATTTATTCCGACTCCTAATCCCCGTTATCCCGATCAACTTTGTACCTACGATACTAAAACCCAAATTGTATATACTGATAAGCTTTTTGGAGCGCATGTTTGTGGCGATCAGGTTTTTGATGAAGGTTGGACTGTTTACCAAGAAGATCGTCGCTATTACTTTGATTGTCTAATGGCACCCCACGCCCGTCAAATAGCTAGTGCTTTAGAAAAGCTGTCAGCTAAACAAGCCAAAATATACGCAGTAGGTCATGGTCCTTTAGTTTACTATAGTTTACTTCCTTTAACTGCTGATTATCGTAATTGGTTAAAACAACAAAGTAATCAGGATATTAGTGTGGCATTAATTTATGCTTCTGCTTATGGCAATACAGCAATTGTTGGGCAAGCGATCGCTAGTGGGATCACTAAAGCAGGAGTTAGAGTAGAGTCAATTAATGCCGAATTTGCTGAACCCGATGAAATCAAAGAAGCCATTGCTAAATCATCTGGTTTTATTATCGGTTCACCCACTTTAGGGGGTCATGCACCAACTCAAATTCAAACTGCTTTAGGGATAGTCCTGGCTAATGCAGATAAAACAAAATTAGCAGGGGTATTTGGTTCTTTTGGTTGGAGTGGTGAAGCGATCGATCTACTGGAAAATAAATTCCGTAACGCTGGCTATACTTTTGGTTTTGACCCCATCCGCGTTAAATTCAAACCCACTGATGCAGTCCTTAAAACCTGCGAAGAAACAGGCACAGACTTTGCTCAAACCCTGAAAAAAGCCAAACGCACTCGCAAAGCTAAACAAGTATTAGGAACTTCTGAAAGCGACAGAACAGAGCAAGCTCTAGGCAGAATTATTGGTTCTCTTTCTGTAGTGACTACCAAACAAGAAGAGTTAGCTGGAGCGATGTTAGCTTCTTGGGTATCTCAAGCTACTTTTAGTCCTCCTGGGTTAACTGTAGCAGTAGCCAAAGAAAGAGCGATCGAATCTCTTTTACATTCTGGTAGTCATTTCGTACTAAATATTCTTCAAGAAGGTAAACATCTAGGGTTAATGAAACATTTCCTGAAACCTTTTAAACCTGGAGAAGACCGATTAAGTGGTGTAAGTATGGAAGAAGCTGAGAATGGTTGCCCTATCTTATCAGATGCTCTTGCTTATATCGAATGTCGCATAGATAATCGTATGGAGTGTGGCGATCATTGGTTAATCTATGCTGTAGCCGAAAAAGGAAAGGTTTTACAAAATGAAGGAGTAACTGCTGTTCATTATCGTAAATCTGGTAGTCATTACTAAGATTTATGGGTCTGAGAAATTAAAAATAGCGATCGCTTCATCCCTTGAAAAGATGCCCGAAAAGTGGAAAATTAGATGAGGTCAAATTAAGGAGCGATCGCTTCTTTACAATTCTGAAACCAAACCAAATAATACGAATGGACTGGCTAAAATACTCCCCAAAAATGCGATCGCTAGATTACTCATATTAGAAACACTAGCAGAAGCCAAAGCAGTATTAAGATCGGAAGAAGTTAGGCGTTCGTAGTTTTCTACTGCTACGGTTGTTTCTGGGAGAGAAGAAATAAAGCTACCGATAAAATAGTGTAGATAAGCAAAAATTGCTGTTCCAAAAAATGATTTTAATAATGGCTCATAAAGTTGAGTACAGGCTATAAAAAATAAATTCATAAGATAGCAAGATAAAATCACCCCTGTTGTCCCGAGAAAAAACTTGATCCAACTAGGAGTAAAATCTTCGTCTTCTATATCTTCAAAAATTTCTGGACGCTCTTGTTTTAACTTTTGCTCAAAAAAGAAATAAAATAAAATACCAATCAAACAAATAAATGCTCCTATTAATAGGAAATAGTTGGTCTGTATTGATTTATTGTTTGGAAAAGTAATAAATGGAAATATACCAGTAATTGACCAACAGGCAAAACTAGAAAATAAAAATATTATGAACGATACTAGCAAATGCCAAATTACTAGCTTTTTCTCATTTTTAAGCAGTCTAAAAAAATCTTGAATACGAGAAAATTTACCTAATAATAGCCATTTAGCCATCACAATAATTGGAGCAACAGCAAACATCAAATATATATTGGCAAAATTTGAACCAAGAGGAGTAGCTACACCTCCTAATCTTCCTAAACCCAAGGAAATAAACATCAGAAATAATTCAGGTAAGTTAGTAGTAGAGTTAATAACAAGAGTACGCTGTTTTGCTCCACAAAATTGCTCAGTTAATCCAGCAGCAGAATTAGTCATTAAATCGGTACTATAAGGAATTATCCACAAACAAAATACTACTGTTGCAATCAAAGATGTCAATAAAAAAGGTAGCTCACCAACTTTATTATGTAGTTCAATGATTAAATTATTTTCTCTAGATACTAAATAGGCACCAATGGAAGTCAAAGACAGCAACATAAAGTATTCCGATATTTGCAATTTCGACCAACCCGAATCATTTCTGCTTGCCATTGATTTTCCCTCTAGTTAGAAAGTGAATGAACTAATATTTAACAAAAATAGTAGTTTTTGCTAATAGGGTAATTCATAAGGATAATTTATTCTGCATAAAAAGTAAGACATAATTCAACTATGGACTTTTTAGTCTAGTTTGTCGTGCATTACATCTATAACAATATTTGTAACGTGACCCAAAATAAAGCTAGCAAATCCTAGATAATCGATATACTTATCTACACTTAATACTAAAACCAAAGTAAAATTTTTGCTGTATTATGAGAATCTAGGGTTTCTATGAATAGGAAAAATCTTAACATTTCTAAAAGTAATAAAAAAAATATTTTTCTTCCTTGATAATTCTTAACTAATATGAAATAAACAAAATAATGATACAAATAGTCGTTAGAAATCAATATATTTTGTCTGTGGAGAAATTGCAAAATATTCTGAACTGATATTTTTAAGTTAGGTCTATTGACAACTCCTTTGACTCTCCCAAGTACGTTGTTCGCCAACTTGATGAGGATTGTAGGCTACTAGCTCTACCATGCCGTTTTCATGAAAAATCCAGCCCTGTGCGGGAGATTTACGATTTATTGTCGGTTTTAATTCTACTATTTCTCTCTGGGATTTAATTTCTTCGGCTGATACAGTGATAGGCGTGACTAATTCTACCTCGATCGCATTTTCTACGAGAAGCTCTTCTTGAGTTAATTCTAATAAACCCCACTATTGATGTTGTACTTAAAACGTACTATTAGACTGAATAATTGCTAATATCATACCAGTCCTTCTGCTGCGATAAAATGCCCCTAGATTCAGATCGAGTATCTTCTAATACTTCTGCTTTTGCTACTTTGACAGATGCAGAGCGTGCTATTTGGTTAGAAAATCAGCTACAGCAACTACGCAATAGTTTAAGACCAGGACAACAGAATTTAGCAGACTGGAAAGGCGGACAGATGGCGGTTTCGGCTGTTCCTGGGGCGGGAAAATCCCATAGTTTATCGATCGCTGCTGCGGTAACTATAGCTCGTCATCAATTACATAGTCGAAAACAATTAGTAGTTGTTACCTATACTCGTTCAGCAGCAGCTAGTATTAAAAGTAAGATTCGCGCCCAACTCAAAGATTTATTTCTTCCTCCAGGGGGGTTTGTAGTTCATACTCTCCATGGTTTGGCACTCAATATTGCCAATAGTCAACGGGAATTATCGGGACTAGATTTAGATAATGTGGCTATTGTTGTTCCCAATACCAGTCATCGCATCATTAGAAGTGCGGTGGAAAAATGGATTTGGAAAAATCCCCGCAGATATGAAATATTGCTAGAGGGAATACAGTTTGATGGGGAAGAGACAGAAAGATTGCGCCGTCAGTCTGTATTGCGAACAGAAGTATTACCTAGCTTGGCAGATACAGCTATCAAAGAGGCGAAAAGTTCTGGTTTATCCCCAGAAGACTTAAGGATAATTAGTGCCAATGCTACCGACGAATATCAAATTTTAGCCATCGCAGCAGGACTATATGAAGAATACGACCAACAATTGCGATCGCGAGACTTAATTGACTATGATGATATGATTCTCGCTGCTTTGCGGGTTTTGGAATATCACCCCATTCGGATGCTATGGCAAAATCAAGTTTTTGCTGTTTTTGAAGATGAGGCACAAGATTCTAGTCCGTTGCAAGAAAAACTAATTTCTACTCTGGCAGAAAACGCAACTAACCCTGATGCACATCCCAATCTAATCCGAGTAGGCGATCCTAATCAAGCGATTAACTCTACTTTCACTCCTGCTGACCCTATTTACTTTAATTGGTTTTGCCAAACTTGCGAGCAACAAGCAAGACTCGCAAAAATGAATCAGGCAGGACGCAGCAGTAAAATAATTATCGATGCAGCTAATTTTGTCTTGCAATGGGTAAACGAACAAAACAAGAAGCAATTACCCTTTCGCCCCCAACAAATTTGTCCCGTTGCCCAAGACGATCCTCAACCAGAAGCTAATCCTACTCCAGCAGGTCAAGGTTTAGAAATTTATCGCCCAGTAGATATTAATCATACCGTTGAATTAATCGGTAAAAGAGCGATCGAGCTACTAGAAAATAATCCAGAAAGAAATGCTGCCATTCTAATTAGAGAAAATCGCCAAGGACGCTTTCTTGCCGAACAATTAGCTTACTTATCCAGAGATCATCACATCCGCCTTTATGAAGTGAGTGAAGTAGATAGACATTCCCAGATACCCGCCGAAATTCTTAAACTCTTACAGTTTATCGATCGACCCCACTCCCCAGATAATCTGAAAGCAGCCCTAGAAGTATTGGAACAAAGAGGGTTAATTGCTGCCCAAGACCTCAATGCTTTAGCTACTTATCCCGAACAATTCCTTTACCCTACACCCCTTAATCCTACCCAAAAGCCTCATGTAGAACAAGCTCGTCGCTATTGCTGTAACTTACTTCGCGCCCGTTTAGAATTACCTCACTATCAGCTTATTTCTTTTTTGGGAATGAGTTTAAAATATACTGGTTCAGAATTAGCTACAGTTCAAAAATTAAGCGAAAAAATAAATATCCAAATTATTCGCCATAGTTCTCTAAAAAGTACCATCGAAGCCTTAGAAGAAATTGTTAGTTCGGAAAAATTTGAAGGAGTAGAAGAAGATACTGACGATAAATATACCCGCGAGGGACAAATTACGATTATTACCATGCACAAAGCCAAAGGCTTAGATTGGGATTACGTCTTTATTCCTTTCCTCCACGAAGATATCATTCCTGGTCAACCTTGGGTACCCACAGCAGGAAGATTTTTAGGCAATTTTACTTTATCTGAAGTCGCCCGCGCCCAAATTCGTACCGTCGTTCATACTCAGTATATCGAGCGAGAAAAACCTGTTGCTATTCCTTACCCCCTAGAAGCATGGAAAGAAGCAGAACAATTGAAAAAAGCGGAAGAGTTTCGCTTATTATATGTAGCCATGACTAGGGCAAAACGACTGTTATGGTTATCCGCAGCCGAAAATGGCCCTTTCCGTTGGAATACTTTTAGAAGCGATCGAGCTAGCAATCTACAGAGGAAAAGACCTTGTCCTGTTTTACCAGCTTTAGTACGGGCGTTTCCTGAGTCGAGGATAAGATGAGTAGGAAGTAGCGGCGCAAGGTAATAACTTCGTTTATTAGTTATTTGCATAGTAATGAGTGTAGCAAGAAGAGCTACTAGAACTACGGTTAACCTGGTTAGCTACTATACCCAATACAGAAATATGAGACATTCTCAAATTATCAATATTCTGCTTTAGTAAAGAACGATCGGTTTTACCCATTCTAACTACTAACACTACACCATTAGTGCGAGTTGCCAAGATTCTACCATCAGCAAAACCCAAGATTGGAGGTGTGTCATAGATAATTAAGTCATATTTATGACTATTTTTCAATTTTTCCATAAACTCTTGCATTTTCTGGGAAGAAAGCAAACGAGTTGGATCTGGAGGAATATCTCCTGCGGTAATCACAGAAAGATTTTCCCATTGAGGAACGGTTTGAATAGCTGCTTCTATGGGTAAATTGGTAGCTAAAATATTGCTCAATCCTTCGGTATTTGGCAATCCCATCCACCGATGTACTTGAGGACGGCGCAAGTCAGCATCGACTAATAAGACTTTTTGTCCCATGGCAGCAGCAGCTTGAGCTAAATGAGAAGAAATAGTTGATTTCCCTTCCGAAGGTATGGAAGAGCTAACCACGATCGAATTAAGAATGCTATCAGAACCAAGTAATCTAATATTGGTATTAAGATAGCGAAATGATTCTAAAAAGGGAGAAGCACTATACCAGTTGTTTCTGCGAATATGATGATGAGAATTTGCGCTAGGAGGTTGCACATCAAGAGATGTATTGCCTATTTGTAGTTGTGGTAAACTAACTTTTACTTCGGGTTCTGCCTCTAATGGTGCAAGGTCTTTTTGTATAGGTACTCTACCCAATAGAGGTAGATTAGTTGTTTCGGTAATTTCTTCTGGGGAATGGAAGACAGGATCGAGTTTTTCTGCTATCAAGGCAGCAGCTAAACCTAAAAGAGTACCACCAATTAAACCTAGAGCGATATCGCGGGGTGGCTTAGGAAAAATTTGATTTTCTCCCACCGTAGGTTGGGCAATAAGTTGCCAGGGAATAGACTGTTGTGCTATCTCTATTTTTAGTTCTTCTTGTGCTTTTAAGAAACGGCTTAAACTTTCGTTGGCGATGGATAGTTCTCTAAGCAATTCGGAATACTGGCGAGCAATCCCAGGAATTTGCTGAGTTAACTGCTTAAGACTGGTAATATCTCCCTCTAAAGAGCTACGGCGAAGCTCAAGAGTTTCAATTCTGTTAGCTGTGTCAAGATATTGCTTACTAAGCTCTAAACGCAAAGAACTAGGAGAATTTAAGGGAGAGGCATCAGCGAGCGCACCAGCAAGAGTAGGTCCCAGAATTCTAGCTGCTTCTTGTTCTAGCAAGGGTAATAGCTTGTCTCTCTTTTCTTGAAGTAAGATTATCTTGGGGCTAGTGGGTAAGAAACGGACAGATTCTTTGGCTAAACTAACATTGATGGCTTGTAGTTGATTGAGTAAATCTTGATAACGAGGTGATTCACTTAAATAGCTAGTTACTAGTGCTTGTTGCGGTTCTAACCCTAGTTGCCTTTGTAGATTGTTATAAAGAGATTTAGCTTCTTTAATTTTTACTTCCGTTTCAAAGTACTTTTGTTCTTGTAAATTTAATTGTTCAGCAACTAGGGCAGCATATTCTTGAGGATCGAGGAGATTATATTGTTGGCGAAATCTTTCTAGTTTTGCCTGAATTTCATCCACCTTCTTAGTAAGTTCTGGCAATTGATCGCCAACAAATTCAATACCTTGCTCGATTGCTCTTCTCTTTTCTTGTAGAGAATATTCCAAATAGGCTTGAGCCAAGTTTTTTAAAATAAATTGAACTTTGTCTGGATCGTTATCTTGATAAGAAATATCTAGTATTTTCGTTGTGTCTATCTGTTCAATTTCTAGAGGAGAATTTTTAGCCCTAATTAAATCTCCGTATTTAATTTCTGGATAGTTAGTCTTCAACTTGGCGATTAGAGGATTGAGAACACTGGGACTGCGTAGGACTGCTATTTGTGAGTCATAATCAACACCGCCTAAATTTTCTCCCAAAAAAGCTAGTTGATTTTGTTTTTGCTGTTTATTAATTGGTTCGATTAAAACCTGAAAATTCCCTTGATAGATGGGTTTTTGAGTCAGTGTCCAGAGAGTTGCCAGTGTAGTTACGCCTAGAGCTACAGCAAGAATAAGGCGAAAACGATGTTTAGCTACATTGAGCAACTGTTTTAGATTGAGGCTTTCTTCATCTTCCTCAAGATTAGCTTGCTCTACGACAGGAAGGGAATAAAAATGGGTATTTCCATGGTTACCATTGCCATTACTCTGCTCAATATAGCGATTAGGTCTTGTATCTTGCATTTATCTGATAATCTTTACAACCCAAAGTTTTATATTTGTGCTTAATTTAGCAAACGATCGCTATTTTTATGATTAGAATAGCGATCGTTTGTACGTCATAAATTAGCTAAAATTTTCAGAATTATCTATAGTCCAAAAAAGTTTAATACCCTTAGAGGTCCTAAGAACGGGGTAGCTAATGCTCCCAGAGCATCTCCTACACTAGCAACACCAGAGCGTTTGACCACGATCACATCATCTTGACGCAGGACAGGATTGTTTTCTTCATCGATATCATTGGCAAAGTCAACTTGGATATTTCTTTTAGATACCGTACCATTAAGATTAAGGCGAACCAACTCAACTGAACCTTTGTTGGCTCTTTGATTGTTAAATCCTCCTGCTGCTAAAATCCCTTGGTTTAAAGGAGTATTAGGAGGTACTTCAATTGTGCCAGGGTTTTGCACTTCGCCAACTACATTAATTCTGATTGCGCCAGGAGAGAAGTTGGCAGATGCCAAAGCTTCAGATTCTTCAGAAGCTATCGTATCTGCTTGAGTAATAATAATGCTATCTCCTTCTTGTAAGATAAGATCTTGGGTTTCGTCTCCACTTTGGAGCATACTCCACAAATCGACACTAATATTTTTCTCCTTCCCATCCCAAGTTTCTCTGATGATTTCTATTTCTTTTACGTTAGCTAGAGGTTTTATTCCTCCTGATAAAGCTAATGCATCAGACAATCTGGGTGGTAGAGCTAGAACTTTTCCTTGGTTCTGGCCTTGGTCAGTAGGTCCTGCTTGAGTATTAACCGTATAAGTTCCTGGACGGTAAACTTCCCCCACAATAGCTACCTTAATTGGGTCGCCAATACCAAAAGTAGCTCCAGCCTCAGCTAATCTTTCGATTTCCTCAAGGTTTATTGTTTCCACTGTAGGAATAAAAATAGTATCCCCATCTCTCAAACGCAAATCATCCATTCTACCCTGGTCAATTAGGTTCCAAGCGTTGACAAGATATGCCTCTTCTCTATTTTTAATTTTTCTGATAATTTGAATATTGCGTATATCAGCAAGAGTAGTGATTCCTCCTGCTTGTTCAACTACTTCAACTGCCGTAGGGAAGCTTCTTGTTTGGCTAATATCGAATTCGTAAGTACCTGGATTATCTATTTCCCCAGAAACAGTAATCTGCATGGGGCGAGGGGCAACTAAACCAATAGTAACTACTGGACGTTTGAGATACGCAGCATATTTGCTAGCAACTAAGTCAGAAGCTTCGTCCAGAGTAAAGCCTGTAACGTCGAGACTACCAATCAAGGGCAAACTGATGCTGCCATCTACTAAAACAGGATATTCTCCACTGTATTCTTCGACTTGGAAAATATCTAATCTAATTTGATCTCCAGCTCCTAGAGTATACTTACTCTCTTTGGCATCAGTGCTAATATCATCAACAGTGACGGGAATAAGATTAGGATTGTTTGTTGTGGGTTGAGAGTAGGTGTTTGGTCGAGATTTTTTTAGTACATCAAGTCTACCAGAGTCTAAAAGACCATCGTCTCGTTGAGCTACTGCTGGTAAAGATAAAGAAGATATTAATAATAGAAAAGATGCAGCGATCGCTGATATTTTAAAACTTGGTAGGACAAGTAAGTGATGATAAAAAAGGGATTTGTTCTTCATAAAAAAATCACATTTAGTAAAATAGGTTATATGGTGAGTAGATTATCATTATTATCGATCTTATAAGTTTAAATGTCGAAAAAAAAGAAGCAAAAGTTCCCCTATTTATTAGGTTCTAAGTGGACTTCTCGTCAAAAAAATTGGGGGTGGCGACATTTTCAAGTAATCAATCGTAAAAATCAGGGTAAATGGGTATTTGCCGAAATGGTTGCTTCTTGTGACCCCCAAACTCGCTTTTGGCTTAATGCAGCTCAACTAAAAGACCCTTCTCTCTGGCAATCTGGATGGAAAACTTTAGAAGAAATTAACCAAACAGAAGAAAGTAAAGATTCGGAGTTAATCATTATTGAGTAAAACTATTCCCTAACTAGACGATTTTACGTAAATTGATTTTAGACAAAATAATAATGCAGTCAAAATCATAGCACCATCTTCAAGATTTGCCACTAATATAAAGTACGTATAAACTAGGGGCTAGTTTTTAGTTAGTCTCTTAATAATCCCCCTTATTTAATTTTCTTTTGCTCTTTTCTAATGTTGCTTGCTCCTTGGCGATCGCCTTTATCCCGCGCTCTTCATCGTAATCGTTCTCAACCTTATTCTCGTTATTTACAACTAGCTACAGTAGATCTCCAAGGATTACCCGCTAACCGTACTGTGGTTTTTCGTAATTTTCTAGAAAATAGTAACCAGTTGCAAATTATTACTGATGCTCGCAGTCATAAAATTGCTCAGATAAAAGCTAAACCTTGGGCAGAAATTTGTTGGTATTTTAGTAAGAGTCGCGAACAATTTCGTTTTTTTGGCAAGCTTATTTTGGTTACGGCAGCAGATTTAGAACCAAATTTACAATTAGCTCGCCAAAAAGTTTGGCAAAATCTATCTGATTCTGCTCGTTTACAGTTTTCTTGGCCTAACCCTGGTGAAAAAAGAACAGAAAACCTAGAAGCTTTTGTTTCTTCAGATATCTCAGCTAAAGAGCCAGTAAATAATTTTTGTTTATTGTTATTAACACCAGAAAAAGTAGACCATCTAGAATTGAAAGGAGAGCCACAAAATCGGTGCTTATATCTATTGCAACAGGATCAAACCTGGTCAACTCAGCCAATTAATCCTTAATAACAAAAAACTAAGTACTAACAACTAATGACTAGGAAACTAACTCTAAATACTTATTTTCTAACAAGAAAGCACCTTGATTAAAGAGAATACCCCAATAACCAGCAGGACGACGATCGAGCACTGTGCCTTCTTCTCCAATCATAAGTGCATCCGCAGAGCGCAACATAGGCATAGGATCGGCAGTTTTAAGATAAGGAGGTAAGGCGATTATCCTAACGCGATCGCCTACTTTAAATTCTGACATGGGTATTTACTAACAATAGAGTAAGATCTTAGAGACATTATAGACGCCGATCGGCTTTGCTGGCAGGCTCTGCCCAATCGCTGCAGCACCTACAATTGCACAATTAGCTAGGCGAACCCATATCGATTTTAACAGTAATGTTAACTATATAATTTAGTAATTTCTAGATTGATTTCTGATTAATTAACTAGAAATTAAGTGAAGTTAATTAAAACTTTAAGTTAAGAGTAGATTATATATTGAGTTTTAAATATTGGGGAAAACTCGCTTATTTCTGGGGAAAACTGCTTACTTCTGGGGAAAACTTGGAAGAGTAACCATAAAAGTTGTTCCTCGATCGAGGACACTCTCAACGGTAATTTTTCCTTGGTGATTTTCCACGATCGCTTTAGCAATTGCTAAGCCTAAACCTGACCCCGTAGCTGTAGCAATCTCTTGATTATGAGTACGAGCAGGATCGAGGCGGTAAAAGCGATCGAAGATATACGGTAAAGCAGATTGAGGAATACCACTACCTGTATCTTTAATTTTTATTTGTAGGTAAGAATGACTATCTTTTCCTCCTCGTTGAGTCTGTTTGATCTGCTTTAATTCTACTTCGACGTAAGTATTTTGCTGAGGGGTTTTATTGGCTGTTACTAAAAGAAGATCGGGACTTTTAGTATATTCGATCGCATTAGCAATTAAATTAGTAAATAATCGAGCTAATTGATCCCAATCTCCTTGAACAGTGAAAATATCTTCTGGTGTAATAGTACTAGCATTGCCCTCATCTAAGTTATTTTGCTCTAATTTTGCTGCCAAAATATGTAAAGCAAGCAAAATCCCTTTTTGTTCGGCTATAAGTCTTTGTTCTTCTATTACCTCAATTAGTAAGGCATCTAAAGGTACAGGCTGAAAATCCACTTGGATCATACCGCTATCAGAACGAGCTAAAAACAACAGATCGTTCACTAAGCTGCCTAATCTTTTTGTTAATCTTTCAATAGTTCGTAGTTGTCTTTGTTGTAATTGGGGTTCAGCTTCTGGATAGGCTAATGCCATTTGCACATTGGTTTGAATTGTTGCTATGGGGTTACGTAACTCATGAGAAGCATCTGCAGTAAATTGCTTTAAACTTTGGTATGAATCTCGTATTGGCTGCATAGCAATGCCTGAAAGTAACCAGCCAATTGTGGCAACAGATAAAATCATCAGACTAATACCAATAATTAAATCTCTGGTTAACTGTTGAATGGGTTTAGTTACTTCAAACCAAGGATGACTTACTCTTAGATAACCTAGAAATCGATCGCCTAATTGTACTTTTTCAGTTATCTGCCGTAAAGTATGATGTCCTTCTAAAGATACAGTTTCTCCTTGACGATGAGGATGTAAAGGTAGTTGTAAAGGTTCGGCAAAAGTAGACCAGAGTAATTCTCCTTCAGGGTTAAACCATTCTAAGTCAATGTGGTCGTCTTCTACAGCATTAGCATTGTTCCTAAAGCTTGCTTCTAAATTAAGACTATACTTACCTTCTTGAACAGGTATAGCTTGAATAACTAAAGAACGGTCTACTACTTCTACTACGTGTTTAAGAGTATCATCAATGCGATCGATTAAAGTACTCCTAACATAAAAATAGACTCCTGTGGCTAAGAAAAGTAATAAAACTGCCGTTACAGCAGTATACCAAAGAGCTAAACGACAACGAGTAGATTGAAATAGTAGATTCATCTTGACCACACTGCTAAAAAACAAAAACCTCAGTATTTACTGAGGCTAATTATTTTAAACATTATTATTAAATTATTTCTTTTTTCTCTTAATTTTAAAACAGACGGAAAATTAGTGGATAGTAGAATGGCTCTTCTGGATTTCTCAGACAATGGATTACTGCCAAAATAGATAAACCCCAATGATAAACAAACCAGATGGGAAATAAAATAAGACCTATAACACCAAAGCTGAGAACAGATATCAAGGCAATAGCTGCACCATAAAGCCACAAATTCAGGTGAAAATTAATTGCTTCTGTGGTGTTTTGTCTAACAAATTCATCTTCAGTATCAAGAAAAATGAGGATGGGAATCCCGATGGAGAGGATAAATACACTGATAAAAATAGAGGCATGAGCCCAGGCAGCAATCCAATTTCGATTGATTACCCTCTCTAAAATAGAATGGGAGGACGTTGTTTTCGAGAATACACGTATTTGACTCATCTTCGTTTTTAACTATTGATCGATTTTGTTATTTGCTCTATATAATTATATCGAAAGTGTAAAGTTAGGTAAATTTTGTCTGAATTAGATAAAGATATGTAGTCAATAAGTTTTTCTTATTATACGAACTACCTAGAGTCAAAATCTTCAGTAATTACCGAGGTTTAACCCAAAATGTAAAGTAATATAAATAACCAAGCCGTTTTTAAAAAAACTTAATTCAAGATCAAAAATCTTTACTACGAGATTGCTTATGGTACTATCTGGATGGTTTAGGTAGTCAGGCTTTATCGATATAAAGACAAAACGACAACAAGATAGTGTATTGGTGTAATTTTTATTGGAGCTAATTAAAGCTCTAGTGGTGGAGGAGTAAATTCAAGTGGCAAATAATTTTTCACAGACAAACAAAGCAAAACCGCAATCACTTCGTATGGGAGTAATTGGGGTTGGTAATATGGGACAGCATCATACTCGCATTCTTAGTTTGCTCAAAGATGTTGAGCTAGTAGGAATATCCGATGTTAATGTCGAACGAGGACTTGATATTGCCAGTAAGTATAGAGTTCGTTTTTTTGAAAACTATCAGGATCTTTTACCTCATGTAGATGCTGTTTGTATCGCTGTACCAACCAAGTTACATCACCCCGTAGGCATCGATTGTTTACAAGCAGGAGTCCATATCTTAATTGAAAAACCCATTGCTGCTAGCATTAGCGAAGCAGAATCCTTAGTCAACGCTGCTGCTGAAACTAACTGTATTTTACAGGTAGGTCATATAGAAAGATTTAATCCAGCTTTTCAAGAATTAGACAAAGTACTCAAAACCGAAAAGCTTATAGCTGTAGAAGCACGCCGAATGAGTCCTTATTCTCAGAGAGCCAATGATGTTTCTGTAGTTTTAGACCTAATGATTCACGATCTCGATCTGTTACTTGAATTAACTGCTGCACCTGTAGTTAAATTAACAGCCAGTGGTAGTAGTGCAGGTAAGTCTAGTCATTTAGATTATGTCACAGCTACTTTAGGGTTCGCTAATGGTATAGTAGGGACACTAACAGCAAGTAAAGTTACTCACCGTAAAATTCGTTGTTTAGCTGCTCATTGTCTAGATTCTTTAATAGAAACAGATTTTCTCAATAATGAAATTTTAATTCATCGGCAAACTACTGCTAACTATACAACAGACCACGGTCAAGTGCTTTATCGACAAGATGGTTTAATTGAAAAAGTCCACACTAGCAACATTGAACCATTACATGCAGAATTAGAGCATTTTGTTAGTTGTGTCAGAGGTGGAGAAAAACCATCAGTAGGAGGAGAACAAGCTCTCAAAGCTTTACGCCTAGCTAGTCTTATTGAACAAATGGTTCTTGATGGTCAAGTTTGGCATCATTCTACACAAAAATATCAAACTATTAGTTCTCCTACTATTAATATTTCTTATTAATATTTTTATTTTTAACAGATAGCTTTGATTCCAGCTAAAAAATAAGCTCCTGCTATTTAGCAGGAGCTTATTTAGTTCAAGCAAAACTAATTAACTTAAAATCTTAAACGATTAATTAGTCAAGATCGGGCATAGCCAATACTGGCTCAGTTTCGCGATCGATACCTTTTTCAAATCCACCAGCAGCAGCCCGCGCACGACCAGCATGCCATAAGTGACCTACTAAGAAGAAGAAAGCCATTAGGAATTGGAAAGCAGCCAACCACTGACGGATGTTAACGAAGTTAAAAGAGTTTGACTCAGTGATAATACCACCAACAGAGTTAATAGAAGCATTAGGAGCATGAGTCATATACTCAGCAGCACGACGAAGCTGCCAAGGTTGAATGTCGTTTCTAACTTTATCTAAGTCAATACCGTTAGGACCACGCATAGGCTCTAACCAAGGACCACGGAAATCCCAGAAACGCATGGTTTCACCACCGAGAATAATTTCACCAGTAGGAGAACGCATCAAATATTTACCCAGACCAGTAGGACCTTGAGCAGAACCAATGTTCGCACCCATTTGTTGGTCACGAGCTAAGAAGGTAAAGGCTTGAGCTTGAGAAGCTTCAGCGTTGGTAGGACCGTAAAATTCACTGGGGTAAGCTGTATTGTTAAACCAGATGTAACAAGAAGCAATGAAAGACATCAAGGATACAGCACCAATACTGTAAGAAAGATAGGCTTCACCAGACCAGATGAAAGCACGACGAGCCCAACCAAAAGGCTTAGTCAAAATGTGCCAAATACCACCAGAAATACAAATTAAGCCAATCCAGATATGACCGCCAATAATATCTTCCATATTATTGACACCGATGATCCAACCTTCGCCACCAAAAGGCGCGCTAATTAGATAACCAAAGATTACGGCAGGATTGAGAGTGGGGTTAGTAATTAAACGAACATCTCCACCACCAGGAGCCCAGGTATCATAAACTCCGCCAAAGAACATGGCTTTGAATACCAATAAGAAAGCTCCACATCCTAGCAGAATCAGGTGATAACCAATAATGTTAGTCATCTGATTCTTATCTTTCCAGTCGTAACCGAAGAAGCTAGAATATTCTTCTAAAGTTTCTGGACCACGGATTGCGTGATAAATACCACCCAAACCAAGAACGGCAGAAGAAATAAGGTGCAGGACACCAACTACAAAATAGGGGTAAGTATCAATAACTTCACCACCAGGACCAACTCCCCAACCTAGTGTAGCTAGGTGAGGAATTAAAATCATACCCTGTTCGTACATGGGTTTTTCTGGAACATAGTGAGCAACTTCAAAAATAGTCATTGCACCAGTCCAGAAGACTATTAAGCCAGCATGAGCGACGTGTGCGCCCAGCAATTTACCGGAAAGATTAATCAAACGCGCGTTTCCAGACCACCAGGCAAAACCGGTGGAATCCTGGTCACGACCGCTACCAAAAGCGGTATTAGAGAGCGTTACCACGGGGTAGTACCTCCTCTGGGAATTCAAAGTTTTCGTGGGGTTGGTCTTGAGTCGCCATCCAGGCTCTGAGACCTTCGTTTAAGAGAATATTTTTGGTGTAGAATGTTTCAAATTCTGGGTCTTCTGCTGCTCTTAACT